>JAJRQY010000154.1 GCA_024280015.1 Actinomycetes bacterium | reverse complement strand
GTTGTCTCGAAAGAAGTCTCTCGAAAGGACTGGTCTGAGAACGGTCGCGGTCTGACAAGGCCATCGTAATTGTACGGATGTATGGATAAAAAGGCAATAAGGCCCACCGGTTTGGAGTGTCCGAGGCCCGAGTCACCCGACCCTAGACAAAAGAATTGTCCGTTCTATTTGACCGGCACTCCGAAAGGCCGTACCTTTCCTCTGCCGGCGTGTCGCCGGTCACAGTCGACTGCGGTGTTGGGGGAACGAGCACCTGGAGACGATTGCTGGACCTATGAACGCACCTATTCGATCCAAGGGGGATCATTGTGGCCACCTCTGCCCATCATAAAATTGTCATCGTTGGAGGCGGTGCCGCCGGAATCTCTATGGCGTCGCGCCTGAAGAGAAAGAAAATTACCGACATCGCCATCATCGAGCCGTCGGACAAGCACCACTACCAGCCGCTGTTCACCCTGGTCGGTGCTGGCTGCGTAGACGTCAAGAAGACCGAGCGTTCTGAAGCATCGGTCATGCCGAAGGGGGTGACATGGATCAAGGATGCGGCGAGTGCCTTTGACCCAGACAACAACTCCGTCGACACTGCCGGTGGTAAGACTATTGGCTACGACATCCTCATTGTTTGCCCGGGGATCCAGCTGGACTGGGACAAGATTCCCGGAGTAACTGACACCCTTGGCAAGAACGGTGTTTCTTCCAACTATCGAGTCGATCTCGCTCCAAAGACCTGGGATTTCATTCGCAACACCAAGTCCGGCTCGGCTGTGTTTACCATGCCCGCCGGACCAATCAAGTGTGCTGGCGCTCCCCAGAAGATCGCCTATCTGGCCTGTGACTATTGGCGTTCCGAGGGCGTGTTGGACAATATTGATGTCCACCTCGTGCTTCCAACCCCACGGACCTTTGGTGTCCCGGTCTTTGCTGACGCATTGGACGAAGTCGTCGACGACTACGGCATCAATCTCCATCTCATGGCCGATATGGCCTCCATTGACCCCGACGGAAAGACCGCGACCTTTAAGTCAATGGATGAGGGTGGACCGGGATTCGACCTGTCCTATGACATGCTCCATGTCGTTCCCCATCAGTCCGCCCCAGACTGGGTGAAGTCAAGCCCGCTGGCCAACGACACCCCGCTGGGCTACGTGGATGTTGACAAGCACAGCCACCAGCATGTCCGCTATCCCAACGTGTTCGCCCTTGGTGATGCTGGTTCGACTCCCAACTCCAAAACGGGAGCCGCTATTCGTAAGCAGGCTCCGGTCGTTGAAGCCAACGTGTTGGCCCAACTTGCTGGTCGCAAGCTTGAGGGAAGTTACGGTGGTTACGCCTCTTGTCCACTGACCACCTCGCGGTCCAAGATGTTGTTGGCCGAGTTTGACTACACCATGGAACCAACACCGTCGATCCCACTTCTCAATTTCCAGAAGCCTCGCCGTGATGCATGGCTGCTCAAGAAGTACGGCCTACCAATTCTCTATTGGGATTTCTTGTTGAAGGGCCGGGCCTGAGGGCACCGCCCCTAAATATCGTTCGTGGACGTCGAGCCCTGAGGCTCACAAGGAGTCGTCAGTGACGAGAGTCCTGGCTTGACTGACGCAACAATGGATGGAGAAATTGCATGACCCGTCTGGGTTTCTTGCTCGATAGTGATAACTGCATTGGCTGCCACGCCTGCACGGTGGCCTGTAAGAGCGAGCATGATGTTCCCCTTGGTGTGAACCGCACCTGGGTGAAGTACATCGAGACGGGGTCGTTCCCCGACGTTGCTCGCAAGTTCAGCGTTATGCGTTGCAACCAGTGTGAAGATGCACCGTGCATGAAGATATGCCCCACCACTGCGCTGTATCGCACCGATAATGGCGTTGTCGATTTTGATGACGACAATTGCATTGGTTGCAAGAGCTGCATGAATGCGTGTCCTTACGATGCGCTCTACATCAACCCGGCAACCAATACGGCCCACAAGTGCAATATGTGCAACCACCGGCTGGAGGTCGGCCTCGAGCCTTCCTGTCAGATTGTGTGCCCAACCGAGGCGATCAAAATCGGCGATTTGGACGATCCTGCCTCGGAGATCAGCCGCATCATCGCCCGCGACGATGTCGCCGTTCGAGCCCCAGAGCAGAACACCAAACCCAAGGTCTTCTACCGAGGCGCTGACCAGGCATCACTTGATCCGACCCGAACCGCCATTGCCAATGATGGATTGATCTGGGCCGAAACAACCCCAGACCATCCAACGATTCCCGTGACCCTGGGCAAGACCCCAACCGATGAGGACGGAGTCATCGGGCGAACCACCTACACCACCGCCCACAAGATGACCTGGAAAGAGAAGGTCTCTGGCTACCTCGTAACCAAGGCTGTCGCTGCTGGTGTCATGCTGGTTGCCGCCCTGCTGATCCTGCTTGGTCATGCCGACAAGCAAGCCGCCGTGGGCATCATTCCGCCAATGGTGGCCGGAGCATTCCTTGGTCTAACTGGTCTCTTGTTGATCACTGACCTCAAGCAACCAACGCGGTTCCACTATCTCATCACCAAGGGCAATATGACGTCCTGGTTGGTGAAGGGTGCGTACATCCTCATGGCCTTCACCGCGGTTTGTGGCCTCTGGTTCTTGGGTGGGCTGCTGGAGTCGGAGACTCTACTGAAAGTCCTGGCCATCCCCGCTGTCCTCGGCGCTGCCGGCACTGCTGGCTATACCGCCTTCTTGTTCGGCCAATGTGAAGGTCGCGACCTGTGGCAGACTCCACTCTTGTTGCCAGTCTTGTTGGCCCAGGCTGTCACCGCAGGTGGCGCCGTTTACACCATCATGGATCTGGTCATCGACGTTCCCGAGGTGACGGCGGTCCGCTGGGTCCTTCTCGGTGGTGTCCTCGCCACTGGTGCCCTTATCGCTGTTGAGCTGACCTCCAAAGGCAGTCGCCATGTCGAGTTGGCGATCGAGACCATGACCAAGGGTCGCTACGCCAAGCAGTTCTGGTGGGGTGGCATTGTCCTCGGCCTTCTTGTCCCCGCCGCCCTGGTGATTGTTTCCCTCGCCACCGATACTTCCAATCCGCTGCTGGCCGCCATCGCTGGTGTCAGCGCCCTTGTCGGCATGTTCGCCTATGAGGACTCATTTGTTCGTGCCGGTCAATCGGTACCACTTTCCTAGGAGCCAGGATCATGACTGATCTAGAGAAGTACCCACCATTTGACCGCTGGCACGACTGGACCGAGCTTGACGCAAAAGCCTGGCCGAAGAAGGTTGAGCGCAAGTACACCCTGGTCCCGACCACCTGCTTCAACTGTGAGGCCGCTTGTGGCTTGACTGCTTACTTCGATCAAGAAACCGACGAGCTGTGCAAGATTGAAGGCAACCCCGAGCATCCGGCCAGTCGCGGCCGAAACTGTGCCAAGGGCCCAGCCACCCTCAATCAGGTCCATGACCCAGAGCGGATCCTGTACCCAATGAAACGGGTGGGGGAGCGCGGTTCGGGTAAGTGGGAACGAATCACCTGGGATCAGGCTCTGGACGAAATTGGTGGCCGGATGCGAACCGCATTCGAAGAAGACCGCCATAACGAGATCATGTATCACGTTGGTCGACCGGGTGAAGACGGTTACACCGAGCGGGTCCTCAAGGCCTGGGGCGTCGATGGGCATAACTCTCACACCAATATCTGCTCCAGCAATGCCAGGATTGGCTATCAGTCCTGGATGGGTCATGATCGACCGTCTTCTGACTTTGCCAACGCCGAGGTCATCTTTTTGATCTCGGCCCACCTCGAAGCTGGCCACTACTTCAACCCTCACGCCCAACGGATCATGGAGGCCCAGAAGAAGGGGGCGAAGGTCATCGTGTGTGACCCGCGGCTTTCCAATACCGGCGCCAAAGCCGATTTCTGGCTACCGACTTGGCCCGGCACCGAGCCGTTCATGTTGTTGGCCATTGCCAAGCTTCTGATCGAGAACGACACCTGGAACCAGACGTTCATGAAACGCTGGGTCAATTGGGCAACCTACCTGGAGCGCACCCGCCCGGATCTACCGGTCGAGTGGGATTCCATGCGTGAAGCCCTTCTTGATGAGTACGCCGAATACACGCCCGAAGCGGCTGAGCAAAAGACGGGGATCAAGGCCGAGACTCTACGAGAAATTGCCGACCTGATTGGCGAGCACCCAACGAAGTTCGCCTCCCACAACTGGCGATCTGCCGGGGCCGGGAACATGGGTGGCTGGCAGGTTGCGCGCTGCTTGTTTTTCCTCAACGTCTTGACCGGGTCAGTGGCAACCAAGGGTGGCACCGCCGGGAACGGCATGAACAAGTTCAAGGCCAAACCCAATGTTGGCGCACCAGGAATCAACTCCTGGAACGAGTTGGAGTGGCCAGCGGAATATCCACTGGCTTACCACGAGATGTCCATCTTGTTGCCTCACTTCCTCAACGAGGGCAGAGGCAAGCTGGACACCTATTTCTCTCGGGTATACAACCCAATCTGGACCAACCCAGATGGTTTTACCTGGCTGGAAGCACTCAAGGACGAGTCCAAAGTCAACTGCCACGTTGCCCTGACGCCAACCTGGTCTGAGACTGCCTGGTTTGCCGATTATGTTCTGCCAATGGGTGTTTCTATGGAACGCCATGACGTCACCAGCTATGAAACTCACGCCGCCCGTTGGATCGGGTTCCGTCAATCAGTGTTCCGCCGCTACGCCGAAATCAAGGGCGAGAAGATGGGCCCGGATACCCGGAGCTATGACTACAACCCCGGTGAGGTCTGGGAAGAAAACGAGTTCTGGATTGACCTGAGCTGGCGAATCGACCCTGACGGCAAGATGGGTATCCGACAGTGGTTTGAGTCGACCGAGCATCCCGGCAAGCCAATGACAGTGGATGAGTACTACGCCGGCATGTTTGAAGAGAACGTTCCCGGCTTGGCCGAAGCAGCCGAAGAGGTGGGCGAAACTCCACTGGAGTACATGCGTAATCGCGGCGCTTTCCAACTGCCGGGTGATCCGTATGAGCCCTATGAGCGTCCGGTTGATGAGTCAGATGTCGACGGGTGTATCAAGGATGAGTCCGGCGTATTCCGCAAGCCGGGAACACCAGGAACCTGGTCAGGTGACCTTGACGATCTCGAAGATCTGACCCTGGCGCCGCTGGGTGATGGCTCACCAGCAGTCGAGATTGACGGCGAGTTGAAGGAGGGCTTTCCCACTCCGTCGAAGAAGTTGGAGCTCTATTCAGAGACGCTGGCCGATTGGGGTTGGCCCGAGTACGCCACCCCGAAATGGATTCCCTCCCATGTTCACTGGGAAGACATGGACATGGCAGGCAACGAACGTATCCTGTTGCCTACCTTCCGAATTCCGACTCTCATCCATACCCGCTCAGCCAACTCCAAGTGGCTGAACGAGATCAGCCACCGGCACCCGCTCTGGCTCCATCCCCAAGACGCGGAGAAGCTCGGTATTGAAGAGAACGGCCTGGTCCGGGTCACCACCCAGATTGGGCACTTTGTCATTGGCTCCTGGCGTACTGAAGGCATCCGCCCCGGTATTGTCGCCGCTTCTCACCATATGGGCCGTTGGCGTCTCGAAGAAGAGAAGGCCCGTTCCTGGGGAACTGGCATGGCGAACATCTCTTCAACGCCTGGCGAAGACGGTGGCTCGGTGTGGAAGTTGCAGCGCAAGCACGGCAACGAGGCATACACCTCCAGCGATGACGACACCGAGCGGATCTGGTGGAAGGACACCGGCGTGCATCAGAACGCTTCGTTCTGTGTCCAACCCGATCCTATTTCGGGCATGCAGTGCTGGCACCAACGAGTCCGTATCACCCCAGCCGAATCTGGCGATGAGTATGGCGATGTTGTAGTTGACACCGGTAAGTCTCGCGAGGCCTATCTGGATTGGCTGACCAAGACTCGGCCCTCTACCAATGGCCTACGCCGACCGTTCTGGTATGCCCGTCCAGTGAAGCCTGCGGCAACCGCCTACCGAAGCCCTGACCCGGAGTAGTTCCCGGGGACAGACCCGTCGATCCCACCTCCTATCCCTCCGTACCCCTTCTACCTCTCTCCTCTCCATCCTTCTTTTCTTCATTCTTCTTTCTTTCACGTAGTCCCTCTAGCTCCAACGTCTTGGCCATGGCCTTGCGTCATTGCTTTGCGTTGATTCCCTCGCGCTGCTGACCCGATGTGGCGACAACAAAAGAAGGAGCCGAGTCATGATTGATTCGTTCCCCGACCGAATGGCCTGGTATGTGGCTGGACCTGCTTTGGGCTTGCTCATTGTCGGCCTGTTCATGTTGGCCAATCAGCCACTTGGCGCCAGCGGTGCCTACGTACAGATGTCTGGATTCGTCCGACGAAAATCTGAAGTAGCCGTCTGGCGGGTCTGGTATTTCGTTGGCATGTTCTTTGGTGGCCTGCTTGTCACCCAGGTATTCCGGAGCGGTAGAGGAATTCACTCGGGATACGACGCGCTGGTCGACGTCTTTCCGATGTCGATCACTGTTCCACTGGTATTTGCGGGTGCGGTGATTCTCGGATACGGCGCGGCGATGGCCGGTGGTTGTACCTCGGGGCATGGCTTGTGTGGAACCGCTCAGCGTTCCCCAGCTAGCGTGGCCGTCACCGTGACCTTTATGGCCACGGGTATTGCCACAACCTTCATTCTTCGGCTCTTGACCGGAGGGGCCCTGTGAGCACCCATGCAGGCCCCAGCCCAGTACGACTTGGCGCAAAAAGTCCTAAAACGACCAAGCTCAATATGGTTGGCCTTCTGTTCGGGACGTTGTTCGGCGGGATTCTGGCCAGCGTGCGACTGCATGAGTACGACACCATTCACGCCATGCTCCGCCTGGATGAACCAGATGTCTATCTCCTGATGGCTTCAGCGGTAGCAGTCTCAGCTCCGTTGCTCTGGTTATTGGAACGCGGTGGAATGCACACACCATTTGGGGGCCGACTTTCCTTGTCTCGCTCAATGCCTGAGGCTCATCACCTCAAGGGAGGTGCGCTCTTTGGTGTCGGTTGGGCAATTGCCGGAACCTGCCCGGCTCCGGCCCTCGTCATGCTTTCATCCGGAGCGACCCTTGGCCTGGTGTCGATTCCTGGAATCTTTGTTGGGCTCTGGCTCTTCCGGCATAATTCCGAGCGCCAGCTTCGGGTCGAGGTTGGGAGCGGAGATGGGGAGCATCGTGAGATCCATGTGGCACCTCTAACTCTGGATTTAACCGATGGCGGTCTCCGCACAGGCAGCACATTGGCCAAAGAGGCTGATCTCCGCATGACTCAAAACAAACCCTGAATCGTAGACGGGCTTGACTTCACAGGCTGTTGCGTCCAGATCCCAAACCTGTTCACACCTATTGCAGACGAGGTGATGATGATCGATGTGTGCGTTGGGATCGAATCGCTTGGGCCCCTCCCCAAACTGGACTTCTCGAACTGTTCCAGAATCGACGAACTCGGCGAGAGCTTTGTAGACGGTGGCGCGTCCAATCTCCGGTAGGGACGTTCTTGCCGCCCCCAGGATCTCGTCGGCGGTCAGGTGCTGGTTTGCGCCATCGAGGCATTCGGCGATGATGCGTCGTTGCGCGGTGATCCGTACACCCGATGCTCCGAGGCGAGTCAGAAGAGTTTCCATTCGGCCAGGATAGAGCGGAGTTGTTCATTCGTCTAGGACTATGTATTAAATGATATGGTATCTTGACAGAGACTAAGTCTTAGTAGATAATGTACGTACATTCACTTTCCGGACGCCCCGATGGTTTGACGGGTGGCTGGGAGACCACGACAGAAGGATGAAAACTCAATGGGACTACATCTTGGCGATGCTGCACCAAACTTTGTTGCCGATACCACCGATGGTGAGATTGATTTCTACAACTGGAAGGGTGACTCGTGGACAGTGCTCTTCAGTCATCCCGCCGACTACACCCCGGTCTGTACGACCGAACTTGGCCGGACCGCCGCACTCAAGAGTGGCTTTGATGAACGAAATACCAAGGTTCTTGCCCTGTCCATTGACCCGATTGAGGATCATCATGGCTGGGCTCCCGATATTGGAGAGGTCTTTGGAACTGCCCTCAACTTCCCCATCATCGCCGATCCAGACCACAAGGTTGCTGAGCTTTACGACATGATTCATCCTGGCGAGGGCGATACGTCGACGGTCCGGTCAGTCTTCCTTATCGACCCGGCCAACAAGATCCGGATGACCATGACGTACCCGAAGTCCACTGGACGGAACTTCGACGAAATCCTTCGAGTTGTTGATGCTCTGCAGATAGCTGATCAGTATGAAATCGCCACCCCGGTTGATTGGCAGCCAGGGGACCGAGTCATCGTTCCGCCGGACGTTTCGACCGAAGATGCTCGAAGCAAGTTCTCCAATGTCGAGGAGATCAAGCCGTATCTGCGCTGGGCGGACAACCCGGCCAAGTAACTGCCTCGTCGTTCAGTAAGTGGGAATCATTGATGTGTAGGACTGGTCAATCTTGGGACCAGTCCTACACGTCGCTAAGCCGACGTCGTGGTGTTGAGCCGATAACCCGCTTGAAGGCTCGGCTGAAGGCCGCCTCGGAGTCGTACCCGACCTGGGAGGCAATGCTGGCAATGGTTGCGTCGGTGGTGTCCAGTAGTTCGATTGCTGCATACATTCGCCAGCGGGTGACATAGCGCATGGCAGATTCTCCAACCATCGCCGTGAACTTGGCAGCGAAGGCGGAGCGTGACATCGATGCTTCGTTGGCCAAGCTAGCAACTGACCAATTGCGAGCCGGATTGGTGTGAATGAGTGCGATGGTCGAGCCAATCTGTTCGTCGTTTAGTGCTCCAAGCCAGCCGGTTTGTGCTGCAGGATCACGTTCGATCCACGTTCGAATTGCTTGGATGACCAAGATGTCACAAAGCCGGCTCACCACTGCGTCGCTGCCCGGGCGTATCAGCTGGGTCTCTTCTGCCATCAGGTCAAGAATGGCCTGGATCCAGTCGCCACGATTTAGGAACGATGACTCGATGTGGATGATGGCAGGTAGAGCGTCGATGAGGTGCCTGCTGGCTGGATGGTCGAACCGGATGCCGCCGCAAACCAGGTTGGTCGGTGAGCCGCCTCCACCATGACGTAGGACCGAATACTGCTCGCTCACGTACTCGTGGGGGAGGTCGAGTACGGGAAGTGTCTCGGAGACTTCGGCTCCCCATGCGCGGTGGCCGTGTCCGTGTGGTATCAAAACGAGATCGCCAGCTCGAAGCCTCCGGGTGTCACCCTCAACCTCGATCGTGCAACCGCCCGAGGTCACCATATGAAACCAGACACAATCCAGCATTGACGGCAACTCGAGACCCCAAGGTTCGGTGAGCTTCGACGGGCAATAGAAGATGCCAGACATCTGTACGAATCGCAGGGCCTCGCCGATCGGGGCTGGTGGTGCCGTTGTTGTCATCCAGCCAGTGTGAGGGGTTTTTGATTGACCGTCCATGACCATGGACGAATAGGCAGGAAGTGTGGCGCTTTAGTCATCGACAATCTGAGGATGATCGATGAGGGTGGTCCAGTCGCAAGGAACGAAACGTGTTGGGTTGGTGTAGCCCGCGATCCGCTCCATGTCGGTGCGCGGCCGATTGCGCCTTCCTGATGCGGAATATGTACCCCAGCAATATGTACCCCCAGGGGTACATATTGACAAATGTGCTAATGTCCGTATAATTAGCGAATGAAGAGACTGATCCCCGCGCTCACGTGGCTGCCAAACTATGAGCGATCAAACTTTCGGAGCGATCTGGCAGCCGGTGTAACCGTTGGGGCCATGCTCGTGCCCCAAGCAATGGCCTACGCCCTCTTGGCCGGATTGCCTCCCGAGGTCGGCCTCTATGCCGCAACGATCCCGGTTCTCATCTACGCCGTTTTCGGAACGTCTCGACAACTCGCCGTCGGGCCAGTAGCAATTGTTTCCCTTCTCACCGCAACTGCCCTGGCGCCATTGGTCGAGGAGGGAACCGAGGCCTACCTCAAAGCGGCAGCCTTGCTGGCCCTTATGGTTGGGCTCATCCATATCGTGCTCGGCATTGGACGGCTCGGCTTCCTGGTCAACTTCTTGTCGCACTCGGTCTTGGTCGGATTCACCGCTGCCGCCGCCATCATCATTGGGTTCAGTCAAGCGAAGCATCTGCTTGGAATCAGTGTTCCGCGCCAGGAGCATTTCTACGAAACGGTCTTGGAAGTTGGTCGAGGTCTGGGTGAGACCAATTCTGCAACCCTGATTCTTGGACTCGTTGCCCTGGTGACGCTGTACACCCTGAAGAAGTTCCTCCCCAAAGTGCCCGGTGCTCTCATCGTTGTCATCGGCTCCATTCTTGCTGTCGAACTTTTTGATCTGGAAAGTAAGGGCGTCAAGGTTGTCGGCGAGGTCCCGGATTCACTTCCGACCCTCAGTGTTCCCAGTGACGGCTCACTCATTGGTCAGCTCATTCCGATCGCCCTGGTTATCACGATGGTCGGCTTCATGGAATCCATCGCCGTGGCGAAGGTCTACGCCCGACGCAATCGATATGAGGTCATAGCTAACCAGGAACTTGTTGGCCTTGGCATGGCCAACGTTGCCTCGGGTCTCTTTGGCGGCTACCCAATCACTGGAGGGTTCTCTCGAACTGCGGTGAACGCAACCGCAGGTGCTCGCACCGGCTTGGCTTCACTGATCACGGCGGGCATTGTCCTGCTCAGTATTGCCTTCCTTACCCCATTGTTCAGCTCACTTCCCAACGCCGCGCTGGGTGCGATCATCGTGATCGCGGTAATCGGTCTGGTTGATGTGAAGGAGATGCGCCACATCGCCAAGGTCAAGAAGAATGATCTGATCGGTCTGTTCGTCGCCTTCTTCGCCACCCTCATTCTAGGCATTGAACTTGGTATCGCCGTCGCTGTCCTTGCCTCGATGCTGGTGGTGTTTGCCCGAATGTCACTGCCTCATAGTGCCGTCCTTGGTCTTATCGAAGGAACCACCAACTATCGCAATGTGCAGCGTTTCCCCGAAGCCGTTACCAGCGAGGGAGTCCGGGTCATTCGTCTCGACGCCGCCATCTCCTTTGCCAACGCCAACCATGTGAAGCGCCTGTTGCTTGACCAGGCTGCCTTGGTGACTGAAGCCCCGCGGGTTCTCATCCTCGACGCTGGAGGCATCAATGACATTGATGTCACTGGGGTAGAGATGCTGGACGCGGTATTTGAAGAACTTGCCGATCAGGGCGTGGAACTCCACCTAAGCGATGTGAAGGGCCCGGTCCGCGATGTTCTGATCTTGTCGGGACTGTGGGACGCCAATGCCAACCGAATCCACGCCTCGTGCCATGAGGCAGTCCAAGCAATCAACCTCAACGAGCCAGCCCCCGACGACAAGCTGGGCCGAGGCATCGATGAGCGTCTGGCCAAGACCGGCTCCAACACTGGTGGAGCCGGTCCCGCTGATGCCGTTGATGCGCAACTGGCGAGCAAGTCCTAGCGAGTAGGGCCCCGCTGGGGTGGCCATCGGCCGCTAGCCGAGGCGCAAAGTCTGTAAGGGCTCCAGGCGCGCAGCCTTCACTGCCGGGATAAGGCCAGCGACGATGGCAACAACGACTGAGAGCACTGCCGCCCCGATCAATACCTCAATCGGCAGAACCATGGTCCAGTTGCGCCAATCGGCTCCGACAGCGACGACTCCGGCTCCTAGGAGGGCACCGAGCACACCACCAAGGAAACCAACGGCTGCGGCCTCACTCAAGAACTGGGCGGCAATTCGAGCACGAGTATGACCAACGGCCCGACGGATACCGATCTCGGCTGAGCGCTGCAAAACACTGATGGACATCACATTGGCGATACCGAGGCCTCCAACCAGCAAGGACAAGCCGCCCATCAAGAGCACAACGGTCCGCAGAGTCTCATCTACTGAGGCCGTTGCCTCCAGCTCATCGGTCGGAACGGTTGGCGGATCAATTCCGCCTGGCCCTCCATAGGTCAACACGGTATTGAGGAAGGCGGAATCGCTTTCTCGCAGTGTCTCTCCGTCGGCGATGCGCAAGATGGCCTCGGTCGGCCCACCCTCATTGGCGAAATCATCTTCGGCAGCAACCGGACTAATGAAGACCGACAGGTTGTAACTAGGGACTAGGACAACTTCGGACAGGACTCCAGCGACTCCATAGATCCGTCCGTCAATGAGGATCGAGCGGACTTCTCCCGGCAGGACCGCAAACTGTTCGGCAGTGTCGGATCCAAGAACAACGGTTCGGTGCCCGGATTGATTGTCCCACGTGTTGAGCCAGCGTCCCCACAGCATGTCCACTTCCAACACATCGGGAAGCTGGGTGCCAGCAACTCGAACCGAGATTGGCAAGACCTCGAACGCCTCGGCCGCTTCGCTGTGGGGGAGAACTTGATGACCCGGAAGTTCGGTGACGACGGCAGACGCTCGCAACAAGGAGATCCGTTTGAGTCGCGCATCGGCCTCTTCGGGCAAGCGAGGCAAGCCTTGGGTTCCTTGGAATCCCGAAGATGCTTGCACGGTGACCAAGTCGGTCCCCAGATCCTCCAGCGTGGCTCGAACATCGCCCTTGGCGCTCTCGGTCAGACCGATAGCGGCCACGATGGCGCCAACACCAATGATTGGACCCAGCAGGATCAGCATGGTGCGTGATGGGCGGGCGAACAGCCCAGCTGCTGCGGTCGCCAGGAGGTCCAGTAAGGAACGCATCAGGCTGGACTATCCATGCTCTCGTTGCTCGGGGCCTGATGGCTACCTGTCATGTGGCTGGCGTCGGTGTTGCTAGTTGTGTCGCTCACGATTGAGCCGTCACTCATGTGGATTCGACGATCGGCTTGATCGGCGAGCTCCCGGTCATGAGTAACCATGATGACCGCAGTTCGTTCATCCACAAGTCCAGTTAGTACTTCCATGATGTTCTCCGCGTTGGCACTGTCAAGTGCTCCCGTTGGCTCATCGGCCAAGACAATTCGTGGATCAGTCACGATGGCACGAGCGATGGCGACTCGTTGCTGCTCGCCTCCGGAGAGTTCAGTCGGCTTGTGCCCGAAGCGGTGACCAAGCCCGATGCGTTCCAACGCGGCGTGGGCCTTGGCTTGGCGTTCTCGAGGCCTTAAGTTGCGATAGAGCAGAGCCATCTCGACATTTCCGGACGCGGTGAGGTGAGGAACAAGATGGAACTGTTGGAAGACAAAGCCGAGCACCTGCCCACGAAGAGAGGTTCGTCGGGCATCAGAGGCATTGCTGACATCGATACCAGTCAAGGAGATGGTTCCCGATGTTGGGCGGTCCAAGAGACCGAGCAGCCCCAGGAGTGTTGACTTGCCACTACCACTCTGGCCGGTGATCGACACAAACTCTCCCGCTGCGACGTTCAGGTCGACGTCTCGAACAGCATGAACCAGTTCGGCTCCAACATAGGTCCGGTTGACCTTGCTCAGCTCGATGAGGGTACCAACAGGCTCGCTCACTGTCGGACCTCGACGACCACCTGCTCGGAGCCATCGAGTCCCTCAACAATCTCAACGAAGGCTCCCTCGGTCAGACCGGTAACCACGGCCACTCGGGTGATTGTCCCATCTGCCGTCAGGATGCGAACCTCTTCATCTCCACTGCCATTGAGAGAGACTGATGCCACCGGAACCACCAAGGCGTCAACGACTTCGGCCAGTACAACCTCGACCCGAACTGCTGCACCCTCGACCAGGTCCAGAGTGCCAATGATGGCGATATCGCCGTCATAGCGTTCGGTTCCTTGGCCATCAACAACAGGGGCGTCGGCAAGCTCGGACACGGAGCCAGTGGCCTCAATATCGCTGGCGGTCACGGTGATGATGGCCGGCAATCCGATTCTTAGGCGGCTCCGATCTGTTGGGTCAACCTTGACCGAGACGGCAAGGTCGTTCTCGACCAATGACAGCAAGGGTTGGGAGGCCGCAACCGGATCGCCAACTTCAACATGGACGTCGCCCACTCGGGCTGGCCATTGTTGGATGGCTAGGTCTGTCGGCAAGAAGTGGCCGTCGACCGGGTAGCCGTTGTCTTCTTGCCAATCTTCCAGGGCATCGCGGGTGAGTGAGCTGAAGTCCTGGTTGATAGTGCCGGGGCCATAGCCCTGCTGATCAAGGAATGTTTCCAGCATTTCGATGTCGGGACCATCGCTGCTGAAGCGGTCCAGCGGGCGCCAATAGGGGGTGTCGCCAACAATGGCCAGCATCGGTCGACCATCGAGCTTGAATAATTCGTGTCCCGGTTCGATTAGTTCATCGACGGCAACATTCACCGATGTCACCAGCTTGGGGGATGAGGCAACAATCTCAAAACGCGCATCTCGGCCTACCTGGCCCCGAAGGATCACGGTGTCCTGCAGGGTCGCTCGCCCGACCTCGTCAATGACAATGGTTTGCTCTGCCGGGCCTTCGGTCTCATCTGCTGTTAATTGGGTCACCCCGTAGGCAACGCCGGCGATGATCAAAACGGCAAAGAGAAGCCAGCCGAATCGCTTCATCGCTTGCTAGCCAAGTTCAAGATCGTTCCAGCCGCAGTCGTCAAGGTCACGTTGAAACTCGTCTTGTCGAGAGGGGGGAACCGCAGGAAAGCGGCTGGGAGAAAGAATGCCATTGTCGTTCGGTTCAAGTTCGCCAAGATCCCAGCCACGATCAATCAGGCAGCCAAAGACTGCTCGTCCCGATTCGTTGGCTTCCTTCTTCTCATCCGCCGTGAGGTCTTGTTGTCGCACGCCTTGCTCCTGCAAGACGTTGGCGATACCGCTCTGGTTGTTGCATTCGATGAGGGCGGTGAGGTATTCGGGCTCGGCGGCTATCGGGTCCTCGGTTTGACCAGGTATGCCAACAAAAGAGTAGCCAACATCACCCAAGCAGGTGTTGAAGACGGTGAGCGCGGTACCAAGCCGGGTCTGGAAGGATCGACCGGCTTCGTTCACCGCCAGGGTGGTTGAGGTCTCCGCCGTGTTCGATGGGTCACTGGTCGGCGGGGTTGCCTTGTCCGCCCCTTCTTTCAACAGATCCTCGGCCTCGTCCGGATCAACTATCTGGACCTCGTCGGCGGACTGCACGTTCACACTTGGTGCTGCTTCGTCCTTGCCTCCACAGGCGCCAAGAAGCAGGATGACAGCCAGAACCCCGCCAAGAGAGCTGATCGTTCTCGCAAGGGTTGTCATGGGTTGTCCTGAACAGGTAGTCAGGGGAGGGACTGTGTGGATGGTTGCCATGGAGCGTCTTAGGGTAGCCAAGATCGGCGTGTTGACCAGTTCGCTCTCAATCCTGAGGTGATTCTCGGGGCGGGGTTTGGTTGGTTTTGAGCGGGTCATCTAGCTTGACACATGGACAATGGGGGTGTGACCAGTGGAAAGTCGTGAACAGTTCCAGGACCGGGTGCGGAGCTTTTACCTGGGGATGGAGCAAGAACTACTGGGAATTGAGGGTCCCGCTAATCGGGCCCGCGCCTACCGCGGTGCCCTGATGCAAGCAGGACTCGCTGGATTGTCCTATCCCAGGTCGGTTGGCGGCCAAGGTCTGGATCCCGACTTCGAGTTGGCTTTTCGCCAAGCCAGCCTTGATCTTCTGCCTCCCGAAGATGCCATGCTCACTATTGGTATTGACATGGCATTGTCAACCATCGGTGAGTATGGCAGCGAGGAGCTCCAGCAACGCTTCATCCCGACAGGACTGGCTGGAGAGGAGATCTGGTGCCAGTTGTATTCTGAACCCGGCGCCGGGTCAGACCTGGCTGGCCTTACCACCAGCGCCGTCCGTGATGGGGACGAGTGGATTGTCACTGGTCAAAAGGTGTGGACCTCGGTGGCGGAGCATGCAGACCTGGCCATCCTGCTTGCTCGAACCGATCCGGAGTTGCCCAAGCATCGCGGCATCACCATGCTTGTGCTGAACATGCATCAGCCAGGGGTCAACGTACGCCCCCTTAGGCAGATGACGGGGGCGGCAGAATTCAACGAGGTGTTCCTTGATGAGGCTCGAATTCCTGTTGATTGGATCTTGGGCGAAGTGAATGGTGGCTGGCCCTTGGCGGTGGCTCTGTTGGCTCACGAACGTACGAGCCTGGGCCAAGGAGTCCGGACTTCAAATGAGGCGAAGGCAAAAACTGGCCGGGCTCCGCTGCCGTTTGATGGCCTGGTTCAGCGAGCCAGGGACCAGGCTCGATTGGCCGATCCTGAGATCCGTCAAGAATTGGCCCGGGTGTATTGCGGTGAGCAGCTGATCGCATGGGGAGCGGCCAGAGATCTGCACCCTTCCGTTGGGAAGCTCTGGCGCACTATTCAAGGCTGGCGGGCTGCTCAGCTCGCCCACCTGATTGGCGGAACCTCGGCCATGGCCTGGACCGACGATGATGATGAGGCTGACTATTGGGCCTACCACGTCCTGAATTGTCGTGGCATGTCATTGGGTGGGGGAACCGACGAGATTCAGAAGAACACCTTGGGTGAGCGGGTGCTTGGCCTACCGCGGGAACCTGGCGCCCATCGAGACACTCCGTTTCGTGACCTCCTCCGCAACTAAGCGCCAGCATGCTCCAGCGGTGCCAGAACGCATCTGGTTCTTGGAGCGTGCTCCAGCGGAGCCAGTACGAAGAAAGCTGTGGTTAGAAGTGACTGATACTGAACTTGTCCGACGGATCGACAGGGGGCGCGTGGCAATTGTCGAACTTAATCGACCGGAGCGTCGCAATGCCCTAACCGGCCCGCTGATGGACCAGCTGGCTGACCATATTGAGGAAGTGAACGCAGAGGCAGTAAACGCGGCAGCAGCCAGGGCCGAAAGAACTAGTGCCGAAACAAATACTGCCGGAACAGATGGTCCTGAATCGGGGATCGCTGAGCCGGGTGTTGGTGCCCTTCTGCTCTGTGGAGCTGGTGGAGCATTCTGCTCGGGTCTAGATCTCAAGGAGTACAACGCTCAACCACCCCCAGACTGGCTCCGAACCGCAGCTCATTCCATTCGGCGTGCCCACATTGCCCTCGCCCGCTGTCCAGTCCCGGTCGTTGTTTCCTTGGAACGCTACGCCATCAATGGTGGGGCTGCCTTTGCTCTTGCTGGCGATCTGATTGTTGTCGGCCGCCATGCTTGGCTCCAGGTAGGGGAGGTTCGACAAGGGATGGCGGCGCCCATGAACATTGCCTGGTTGTCGGCCAGGTATCCGCTGGCGACCGTGCTCCAGATTGTGTTGCGAGGTCATCGTCTTGATGGCGAAACGATGTCGAGGATGAACATCGCGACCGAAGTAGTGGATGATGACCAGGTACGTACGCGGGCTGAGGAATTGGCAGCTGAAGTGGCTGCGTACCCGTCTGGCGCGGCCCAATCACTCAAGACCGCAGTTTTGGCTATGAGACCAAACCTGAGCACGGTTGTATCCAATGCTGTTGTATCCAATGCTGACGGCCACAATGTTGCGGCATGGTTTGAACGGGCAGCCACGCTCAGCTCCCACGGTTCGGAACCTCTTCGGCCTCGATCAGTGCAAGAGGACTGAGTACTAGCCAGGGAATCTCCGGACCAAGAACTGACTGTGTCAGACAGGATCAGACAGGGTCAGACCGAGCCAGACAGAGCCAGACCGGGTCAGACAGTGCAGTGTTGTTCTGGCAGGTCACCAATGGCGCAGATCGATTGGCCATCGGTCAACAATTTGCTCGCCGTCGACCACCCAGAATTGCTCATGGCGGGCAACAGTTGGATCCAGGTGTGCCGGGAGGAGACGAACCTGATCTCCGACTCCTAAGTTGGCGTCCGGATCGACCAGCGTGGTGTGCTCATCTGAACAGAACATGAGTTCACCTTCGGGCCAGGTTGGATTCCCGTGATCCATACCCAGGGCCTTCAGGCCACAATTGGCCACCGCCCAGCCCTTGCTGCTGATCGAGACGATGGTCGCGAGGATCGAGACAGCGATTTCGAATGGACTCTCCAAGGTGGCGTAGTCGGTATCAAGCAGGCAGTAGGAGCCGGCCTGGATCTCCGTAGCCCGCGTGTTGACCGCGTAGGTACCGGTGCCGCCAGCCGAAATGACGTCACCACCGACGTCGGCATGAGCGGTGAGTAGTACGTCCATGGCCCGCTCTACTGCCGCCGCTTTCGTGTCGGGTGCCGCCATCATCAAATGTCCTTCGTAGCCCATCACCCCACGAACTTCGAGACCCGATGCTCGGGCCAGGTCAGCGAGACGTCCGGCATCGGCCGGGTCGCAACCGCACCGGGGCAGTCCGATGTCGACGTCGATCAAAACTTCCTTCACACCGCCATCAGCAGCGGCATGAATGGTCTCGGTGCTATCGACGGCCACCGTGATGCGATGACCCTGAGCAACCAGGGCGCCCAGCCGGCGTGCATCCAAAACTTCATTGGCCAGCAAGAGGTCGGTGCCGAGGCCTGCCTTGGCCATGCCCTCGAGTTCTCGAATGGTGGCGGCACAAAAGCTGTGGTGTCCAGCCAGTTTCAGTTGGGCGGCAAGTGCACTGGACTTGAACGCCTTGACGTGGGGCCGTAGTGACGCACCTGGATGTACCTTCGCCATGGCTGCCACGTTGGCGTCAAACACCGAACGCTCTACTAGCAAACTTGGCGTCGGAAGGTCGTGAATGGTGGACGGGTTGGGCATGGACGCGACACTAGCTTGGATGCATGATTTACTAGCTGCTGGCCCGTTCAGTTGCTGCCTCTTAGCTGGCGGCGAACACTCGGACTTCGATGGCGCCGACATTGCCACCAGTTGAGGTTGCGACATCGAAGCGGATCGCTTGGCCAGAGAACTCCGCGGCGGCAAAGTTGGGATTCACCGGATTGCCTGCGGGGAATGGGCCAAAGGTCTCACCGGAGTCAACGGTGATGGTGAACGTCTCGGTTGTTGCTGTTCCATCCAACATGGAGCGGGTGAGAAACTCGATTCCGGCAACATCTTGAACCGAACCAAGGTCGATGGTGATTGAACCGTTGTCGCCATCACTGGCCGATGCCCACTCGGTATTGAGGTCTCCATCAACGGCGTTCTCCGCTTCCCAGCCGTTTCCGAAGCTGGAGCTTGAGTCGACGATTGTTCCGTCCATAGCCAGGTTGACGCCATGATCGACCATGGCGCCGTCCTCGGACCCACCGCCAAGATCAGGAATGGTGAAGGTTCCGGTCTCTGATCGGTATTGGCTGCCATCGGCGGTTGTTCCCTGAACACGGAAGAAGTACGTCTTTCCTGCCTCCGCGCCGGGAAGCACCACATCGTGGTCGATGATGCCTGTCCCGTTCATCGACAGACTGTTGTTGAAGTCTCCAAAGTCTTCTGTTTCACCCCAGACAATTGCGCAGATCATTGGTTCAGTGGTTTTCATTCGGAAGATACCTCGACCTGGGTTGGTGGGGTCTCCTTCGAACACGAAGTCAGTGTCTTGGACATCAGCGAAGGGCAGGAGTTCGCCGAGGGATCCTGCACTATCAGCGGCATCGCTGCCGGATGAACACGCGGCGGCTAGAAGGGTGATTCCCAGGAGGAAGCCGATCAGCTTCAGAGCTCGGCTGGGCATCCCTCGAGATGTGAATTGTTGGGCCAGGTTAGGTTGGCCATCGGTCGCTTTTTGGCGCTGGCCATAGGTCAAGGTCATAAAGGGTCTCCCTGTCGGGGTCACGGATGTTCGCGGTGTTATTGAGGTATGACACACTCGTGAGTGGATTGGTCACAAGAGGCCATGGGAGGTAACGGCTTAGAGTTGTCCTGGGGTTTCCTTGCCGGGCGGCATACGCTCGGTTGTGGCTATCGCTCTGGCAGCTCTCACATCCCTCTTCATTGGATTGGGCGAAACCGTTTCCGGTCGTGAAACACGATCAACCAGAGCGGTGGAAATCACTGTCGCCTACTTCGCTAGTGGCCTAGTTCTCGTCATTTTTGGACTCGCTGCCGGGCTCATTCCCAGCACATGGGATCAGGCCGACGTCGTCTACGGTGCTCTCTCGGGATTGTTCAATGGCTTTGCCCTCATCCTGTTGTACCTCGCCTACACCGAGTCCTCTGTCGGTATTGCCTTGCCCATCACGGGAATGGTTTCGGTGGTGGCGCCAGTCGCTGTTGATCTGGCGATTAATGGGTCAGTAGTGAGCGGCCTCTTGATTGTTGGAGTGGTGGTCGGAATTCTCTCGTTGGGGCTTACCTCGTTCTCTCCTGATCTCAAGGGGGAGATCTTGAAGGGAGTGATGTTGGCTACTGGCTCGGGTCTTTGCTATGGCGCCATGCTGATCTTGTTGGCCGAGACATCCAGCGCGTCAGGACTCTGGCCAGTTCTACCTCAGCGGCTGGTTTCCTTGATCGTGGCGATCTCTATGGCTCGTCTTACCGGCCAACGAGCACTCCCAGTTCGTGGGGCTCGCCGGTTGCCGGCAACCGCCGGACTGTTCGGGTCGGCCGGATTGATCACCTTCGCCCTAGCTGCTCAGCGTGGATCGTTGAGCGCCGTTTCGGTGGTTGGCTCCCAGTACGCGGCAGTGGCCATTGTCGCCGGCTATCTGATTGACGGGACCAGGGTTCGGTGGTGGCAGGGGGTTGGACTCCTCGGAACCATCATTGGGTTGACCTTCATCATCGTTGGCTGATCCATACGTCTGACCGTTGAGGAGTCACAGAGCATTGAGGAGGCACAAAGCATTTTGGTGTTTGTTCTGCCAGACTCACCTGGTGGGTATCTATCGTGATCAGGTTCTTCCTCGCCTCGTTGACCGGGCATGCAGCTCGGCTTCGGTTGGTCGGTGGAGAAAGAAGGCGGTGACCGGCTTGGCCGGAGTCGTAGTCGAGCCTGGATTTGGTTCTGGTGCGAACCTGCCCTACTACCCGGCCGAGGTTACAAAGGTCTATGCCGTTGATCCGGCTGTGCTCGGGCAGAAGTTGGCGGTAGATCGTTTGACCAATTCCTCGATCGAGGTCGACTTCATTGGCCTGGATGGGCAAGCCATTCCCTTGCCTGATGACTCTTGCGATGCCGGGCTGTTGACCTTCAGCCTGTGCACCATTCCGGACGCCGCAATGGCTTTGTCTGAGCTTCGCCGAGTCATCAAGCCCGGTGGCTTCTTGCATTTTGCCGAACACGGTTTGGCCGAAGATCCTTCAACTCAACGCTGGCAGTTTCGGATCGACCCGGTTCAGAAGCGACTCTTTGATGGCTGCCACGTCAGTCGAAACCATCCTGAGCTTCTTCGGCAAGCTGGGTTCGAAATGGACTGGCACGAGAGTGGGTATGGCAAGGGTCCAGGCCCTTGGTCATACATCCATGTAGGCCGTGCACTCAATCCTGGATCGACGGGAAGCTCGTTGAATGATTCCTAGCCCGATAAGTGCAGTCGGTGAATAGACCCCTGCTCTATGTACGCGCAACTCTGTTCTGGGTTGGGTTCGCTATTAGTACACTTTTAGTTGGAATTACGTCTGTATTTCTACTACCACTTTCTCACAAAACTAGCTACAAAGTATTGTTGCCTTGGACATACTTCAATATTTGGTGGATTAAGACTTGTTGTGGTGTTGAGTACGATGTATGGGGGGAAGACAACGTTGATCTGGCGCGCAACGGTATTCTCTTGATCAATCATCAATCAAATTGGGAAACCTTGTTCATCCCTACCATTTTTCCATCTGTTTCTTGGGTGGTGAAGGAAGAGTTATTCAAGATACCTTTCTTTGGTTGGGCTTTGGCGAGCATAAAGCCAATAGCTATCGACCGAAAAGGCGGACGGTCCGCAATTGACCAAATCAAAACTAAGGGGAAAATCCATTTGGATGATGGTCGTTGGGTCGGGATTTTTCCCGAAGGAACGCGGGTGAATCCTGGGGAAACAGAGCGCTATCGAATGGGTGGCGCCTTGCTTGCCGACCATTGTGCGCAGAACGCTGAAGACGGTGAGGAATATCTGATCTACCCTGTGGCGCACAACGCGGGGCAATGCTGGCCTCGCCAGAGTTATGTGAAGTTCCCGGGCACGATTACGGTGAGCATCGGTGAACCATTTAGCGTGGCAGGCTTAGATCCTGGTCAAGTAAATGACAAAGCGAAGGAATGGATAGAAGCGGAGATCAAGAAGATGCCTCCAGCAGTTGTGCAGAAGTAGCCTGTCAGGCATCGCCAGCGATGACCGCAGCTGCAGTCCTTGGGGCGTTCCACGTTGCCGAGGTTGGCTGCGTCTAGGGCACCAGTCATTTGACCGTTGCTTGGCCGCCGATGTTGTAACATCTGGTCCATGGCTAAACTTGTGCTGACGGTGATTGGTGATGATCAGTCGGGCCTGGTCGATGCGTTGTCTGGCGTTGTCGCTGACCATGAAGGCAACTGGGACACCAGCCAGATGGCTCGCTTGGCAGGAAAGTTCGCTGGAATTGTACTGATTTCGGTACCGGACCAGAAGGTCGCGGGCTTGCTTGAAAGCTTGGAGCCGTTGAAGAAACAGGGCCTCCTAGACATCACGGCATCCGACGCAAGCTCTAGCCCAGCGGAGGACGAATCAACCGTGCTTTCGCTCGAATTGGTTGGACCAGATCATCCCGGCATCATCCACGATATTTCCCACGCCCTTGCTGCCTGCGGGGTGAGCATCGAGGAGTTGAGCACCGAAACCAGCAGCGCCCCTATGTCGGGGGGACAAATCTTTCGGGCTACCGCCAAGCTGCGTGCTCCGATTGGACTGACGCTTCAAGACCTGGATGAGACAATGGATAAACTGGCCGATGAGTTGTTGGTGGATATCGAGCTCACCGACGAACCTACGGGGTAGTTCACGCGGTGGTGATTAGGGCTCCACCTATGACAACCAGGACCAGGGCGATAAGGATTCGATTGGTTCGCTCTCTTGCCCCAAAGACTACGGTCCCAAGGGCGACGACGGCCAAGCTCTGAGCAGCATTGGACAGGGGGGCGACAAGGCTGATCTGCCCCCGGTTGATGGCGCCGAACAAGGATGTGAGAGCAATGGCGATGGCGACACCCGAAAGGGCAAACTCGGGAAGGGCTGTTTTGATGTCGTTGCCGATTTTTCGGCGCCGCTGAACCAGAGCGATTCCGGCGACGACCAGTGAAGCTGTGCTCAGGACAATGGCGGCGGACCAGATGGAGGACACGTCTGATGTGGTGGAGAACTGTCGAGCGACCACATCTCGAACCCCAAAAGTGAAGGCAGTAGCCAGCGCCAATACCACACCGATCTGGCGAAATCCGATCCCGGGTTCCCAGCTGATGAGCGCACCACCGGCAACAGTCAGAAGCGTTCCAACAATAACAACGACTTGCCAGTCTTCGTTGAGGAGAATCATGGCCAGCAAGACCGAAACCATGGGATTGGTGCTAACCAAGACCGAGCTTCGTGAGGTTCCGATTGCTCCGATAGCAGAAACAAACAGGCCCTGAGAGCTGCCGGGGGCGATTGCTCCTACCAGGGCAAACTTGCCAATGGTTGTGGCATCGGGGAATGGTTGAGAACTGATCAAGGCAACGATGCTGACCAAGATTGCGGCTGTGCCAAGACCAACCAACGCACCGACCAATGGCGGAGCGGAGGTGCGGTCCAGGGACCAACGTACGAGCACAATGTTGATGGCCCAGCCGCAGCCAGCCAGCAAGGAAAGGGCGATCGCAGTATTCACGAGTTGGAATCCATTGGTTGCACGGCTATTGCGTGAGTCCGTGGACGATCTGATCAGCCAGTTGTTGAAGCCACCCGAGATAGGTGGAAGAGGCCGAATCAGGATTGCCGAGCGATGAGGTTTGTAGCGGTACAAGGGTGACGCCGAGTCTCTGAGAAAGGGATACCGCATCTTGGTTTGACTGCTGAGCCTCACTAAAGATTGCCGGGGTGCCGGTTTTGGTGATGAGTCTGGCCAGTTTTTCGATGGTCGCTGGACTGGCTTCTGCCAGTGATGACGACGACGGAATAACGGTTCCAATGACGTTAAGGTCATACCTCTTGGCGAAGTAGCCCAACGAGTCGTGATTGGTCACCAGGTTGCGTTGTTCGGTTGGAATCTTGGCCAAGGTCTTGCTGATGTTGTGATCCAATCCAATGAGTTCTTGGCGGTAGTCCTCAGCACATTGTTCCACCGCCTCAGGATCCAGGCCCGCGTGGGTGATCAGGTGTTCAGCAATCTCTGGCACGGCGGCGGCGACAAGCGAGGGGTCCAACCAGATATGTGGATCAGCACCCTCGTGGTGATGGTGGCCAGCACCTTCGGCTTCCTGATCTGATGAGGTTGGTTCGCCACGGTCGGCGAGGTCCAGGTGGTCGCCAATTCGAAGGACGGGTACACCATCGGCCTCTGCTGATTCGACGGTTTGTTCCAGTGACTCTTCAAGGCCCAGCCCGTTGCTGACAATCAGCGAGGCCTGCCCGAGGTCGGTCCGATCGCGAAGCGAGGCTTCGAATCCGTGGGGATCAGACCCTGGCGGGATAAGGGTCTCAATACGGACTGCAGAATCTGGCTGGGCAGCTGCGGGGTCATCCTGGCAGGCCACATTGGCCACAACGTCAGCCCAGATGTCCATGGTGACCATGATGGTCGGCTGCTCGCCGTTAGTAAGAGCGGCGGCATGGTCGGGTCCGCTAACAGCTTGGCCCAAGGTGCAGCTCGTCACCAAGATCAGACAAGCCATCAGGCCAGCTATTTCGCCGAATCTGTTGGAACTGGTTTGGAACACCTGCATTGTCACACTCGGATGTCCTGGCCAAGAAAGGCTGGTGGCCATGGACAAGGGAACATTCCCGCATGCTCCATTTCTTGCTTGGTGCTGGCCACAAAGTCTGCCCTACCGATTTCTTTCTCCTAGCGTGTTTGCTGAGGCTAGTCATAGATTCCGCTGCTTGGGTACCGGTGAGCCAGAGAAAGTCACAGGGCATCGCGACAGCTGCCCGGGGTCAGGAGATCCAGTAGGGCTTCACCGGTAGACTTGGCTATGGCCAAAGACCTTCGGATTCCTCCAGGATATGGACTATGGCGATGAGTGTTGCCGGGGACTTCGATCTCCTCCTCTTGGATTTTGGAGGCGTGTGCACCCCAAGTCATGACGAATACCTGAAGGCCTCGGCATCTGGGTTAGAGATACTTCAGCATGTTCGGGATGCGTGCATCCGAATCGTTGGGGAGGCCCGGGAGAAAGGTCTTGTGGTTGCAGTGTTGAGCAACGAAATTGATATGTCATGGCCGGAATCTAGGAGGTTTCTCCAGACCGTGGACCATGTTGTTGCCTGCTCGGACAACCGAATTTTCAAACCTGATCGGCGCGCCTATCAACGTGCGCTTCTGGCCACCGGAGTTGATGCCGCAAGAACGTTGTTCGTCGATGACGAACCCGACAACATTGCGGGAGCAATGGGAGTAGGACTAGCCACCGTGTTGTTCGACCTGGTCAACCCTGAGGCTTCGTGGCGCGAGATAGCGGACCTGCTTGGTCTGGGCCAGCGTTAGCAGAGTTGTGCTAGAAGAACCGGTCGAAGTGAATCTGGTCGAAGGGAACCTGAAGATCGATCATGAGCAATCGTTGCAGGGCCTCGGTCATCGCCGGAGGGCCGGCGAAATAGATCTCCATATCAGTCACCGACACGCTGAAATTCCTCTCAACTGACTCGTGAACGAAGCCGATCTCGCCATCCCAACCAAGGCTTGTCGCATCCTCGGGTTCAGATATCACCGAGGTCACACACAGGCGGTCAAGTGAGTCAAGCCCTAGGAGTTCGGTGAGCTTGTTTCCGGCAACATCTCGAGGGGTTCTTCCGCCGTAGAAGAGATGTACCTGTGGCGATGAGTCGCGCATCTCCGCGGCCACTCCGCGAATGATCGAAACCATGGGTGAGAGGCCTGACCCTCCAGCAACACACAAGATGTCTCGATTCGAGTCGGTCCGCAGAAAGGCCATCCCGTATGGCCCATCGATTGTGTAAGAATCGCCGACTATCGGATCGAGTATTCCGTCACTGAACGCGCCGCCTGGCACTCGCTTGATCTGAAACTCCCAAGCACCGTCCTCATTCGGGGTATTGCTCATTGAGTAGCAGCGACGAACTCCCTCTCCATTGGTGAGGATGGCATATTGCCCCGGTAGAAACTGAGCAGCGGTAGCTGTCCGCAGACCGATGGCAACGATGTCATGAGTGATTGTCTGGCAAGACTCGAGGGTTGCTGTCCTCAATCGAGGCACGATCGAGGGCCTGCATTCCTCATCAGCACGGACTTTGAGTTCCATATTGCTTGTAGCGCGCGTCTGGCACGCCAACTGCATCCCTTTCCGTATGTCACGCTTGGACAAGCCGGGGGGACTATCCATGAGTGTCTCATACTCGCCAGACATCGGAATGAAGCGACATGAGCCGCAGCCGCCAGCATTGCATTCATAGGGAAAGGGCAGCTGGTTCCGCAGCGCTGCCTGAAGAATGCTGTAGTCATCGTCAGATTGGGTGAAGTTGAACGTGCCGTCTGATGATGTCAGGTGGACTGTGGACACCTCAACCGAGACCAAGTTGGCGGTGAAAGTCCTTGACCTTCTTCTTCGCCGACTGTGCAAGATCTGAACCTTCGGGGAGGTCGTGACAATACGCATCAATGGCGGCATCGGCCAACGGGAGCCATTTGTCGAGCCAGTCGTTGAAGACGGCCAGGTTCCCATCTTGGGTGAGAGCCATCTCGACCAGAGCGCTACTCCAACGTCGGTGCCGTTCGGCATCACGAAGCTGGGTCTCACACATCAAGGTCATCAGCACATCTCCCTCCTGCTGAGCCACGGTTGACAAGCCACCTAGGACGGTGGCCTCGATGGCAGGCTTGGCTACCAGGTTGAGGAAGGTGAAGGACTCCGCCCAATCCCAAGCGACGAGACCCTTCTCCATCAGCTCTCGGAAGCCCTGCCAACAGGCGTCGTTCTCCCACCGCTGGCGCTCATTTTCTCCGAAACCAACCGAGTCATGGGACTTTGCTAGCTCAGCTGTCCGGTAGGCAGCATGGGTTAACCAGCGCACCGAATCAGCAGCCTGAAACGTTGTGCAGTTTGAAATGGTACTGGCCGGGGCCATTTGTGAAAGATAGGCCGAGACCATCTGCACTGTGTGGAAAACGTAGCGGGCGGGCGCGTAGTGCGAAGCCAACGTTTCAACCCACTCTTGTGAGAAAACGGAGTCCTGTTCGCGGTCACTGAACTGATCCAAGATGCTGCGGACATGAGTTTCTTGGCCATCCTGGAGAATGTTGTAGGTCCGGTAGACCAGCTGGTCCGGGTCTCGGAAGGCATCCCAATCGTCGTGCTGCAGTGGGCTGTCGTTGCAATACTGGCGGTACCACTTGTTCATGTGGATGTCGGGGTCGAGCTCCCACGGGGAGTCTGGATTGTTCTGGCGGTAGTGGAGATTAGTGGAGACGATCTCGTACTCGGTAGGGCGCCGCCGCTTGTCGGCGAGGTGACTCCAGGTTCGTAGTGGTTTGAGTGGTTCGACGCTAGTCATGGACGTTTTCCTTCTCGAGGGGGGGTCGGTGTCTTGTTCGCTGCCCGCCGGGCGAGCAGCGTTGGGCTAGTTAGATGTGCTGGTTCATGTAGAACCGGACTTGCTCAGGTGTCGTGTCGATTTGTCCAGCGAAGGAGCTGAGATTGAGCTCCAACTCGCGCATCTCGAAAGGCCGTCCGAGCATCTCCTCCATCGACTGACGAGTGAGGATGCACTCATCTTCGCACTGGATTCGGATGTAGGCACTCCGGTCTTGGATCTCGATTTCCTTCTCCGGATTGTCAATCTCAACCGCCTCGACCGCGGCATTGGCGACATCGCCGGACCGGAGAATCGGCCCGACCCTGTTGTTCTTGTATCCGTCGGCAACGGACTTGTTGTTGGTCATCTTGTGCTTCTCTCTACATAGGTGGGGCAGGGATTCATGAGTGTGAGGTAAATGGTTCAACGTTGGCCACGTCCACATACACGTCGTCACCAGTGACCTGGACGGGGTACTCAGCGATTTGGCAGTCGTCGGGGTTGATCCCTTTGGCAGTAGTGCAATCGAATTGCCAAAGGTGAGCTCGACAGGTCAGGACATTCCCCTTGAGTTCACCCTCGACCAGGGATATTTCTTGATGGGGACAGACTCCCTGGAAGGCTTTGACGGCCCCTCCATCAAGACAGACGACGAGAACTTCTCGGCCATCGTTGGCCTCAAAGCTGTCCATGTCACCCTCCCAGACATCGTCGAGCGTGCAGAGTTTCTCCATTGCCATTGTTGAAGCTCGCCCTATTCCCAAATGATGTCAATGGTCTCTGTTGGCATCAAACCTGAGTCCTTCACCAACATGTCGCGGGCAAAGATCTCGCCGTCTGTATGGCGACGAACTCTCATCACCTTGCCTGCTTGTGGTCTTACTCTTCGATTGACCGAATGCTCGGCGCAAGCCGCCGCCACCTCATCCATGGTGATCTCGTCGTCTACTGGTACGAGTTGCAGAACGAAGTCGCCTTCGAAGTTTGAGCTCAGTGGAAAAAGTGCCATCGTCTTCTTACTCCTTGTTGAATCTTGAACGTGGTTTGTTGGTCGGCTGGCAGCGCGCCGGTCAGCTGGCAGCGCGCTGTTCGGTCTGATAGTGAGCGACCCAGGCGTAGTCATGCGCGTCGTCGCCCATCTCGCCGGGTGACAACCCCATGTAGGCCAAGCCGCCATTCAGATCCATGGGCTGGATCTGTCCAGCGAGGAACCGATCAATAAAGCTCAGGTGTCCCTGGTAGCGCTCTGGCTCCTGCTCAAAGCACCAACGGTCTGGTCCAGATCCGAAGTGGTAGAGACGGCCGTTGTGTTCCAGCGGGTAGTCCTTGACGTTCCAGCCGGGTCCCGGTGTTCCAACAATGGGGATATTGCTCATATTGCAGATCATGGGGAGGGTGGCCGGCCCAGTCAGTTCCGGCTTGCCATCAACCAGGTTGTCGATAATGACATCCCAGCAAGATCCCCAGCTGTCATTCCACCCGGGATACTTCTCCTCCAGCCAGTCCCGCTCGTCGGGAGACACGCCAGCTGCTGGGTTCCACCAAACGGTTGGGCGCCAGTACCAAACCCCAAGGTGCATGCCATGGTGGGTCTCGTCGAGGGCGCGTACGAACTCATCCCAATACCAGGGGGTGTCCAGACCAATATCGTGAATCTGACGCTCGAATTGTCCGATGATCCACTCCTGCATGAATTCCTTGAAGGACTGGGCTCGGTGTTCAAGCGGTGTGTAATAGTCCATCATTGGTCCGGTCAATACCGAGAACAGTTTCCATGACCTCCAGAACGACACATCAATCATGCGTTGAGCGTCCTCCTTCATTCCGTTCTCCAGCAAGATCTTGAGGTTGGGTCCGCCCTGCTGAGCGTGACGTGCCTCATCGGTTTGGATGCTGGAGATCAGATTGGCGAAGGTGTGATCGCCAGCTTCCGCCGCATCGGCAGCCAAACCCAAAAACTGCATGTTGGTAAAGCCGGTTTCGAAGGCGAACGTCAGCATGATGGAGACGGAGATGGCGTCTCGAGTCATCATCATGTCATCAAAGAAGTGGCGGGCCGCTAGCGCACCCCATTCATTGGTGTGCATGGCCTTGTGAGCCCAGTCCCACTGTCGACTCTTGTCGGTGTGCTCATGAGGAAAGTAGAGCTGTATCTGGCCGTGGCGGGTCTCGTCCATCATCCCATAAACCGCCATATTGCGGTTGCCTGGTGCCTTGGAGAATCGGGCCATTCGAGCTTCGCCGGTCATAGCTGCATACTCGGGGACTGCGATTGCTCCGTAGTGTGCCTTGAGCGTGCTCACCCAACCAGGGTCGGCGTTCTCAACAAAGTTGGAACGTTCCAGAGCGGCCTTGACCGAGTATGCCCCAGAGTCCTTCTCGCGCTGGGTCATGACATATTCGCCGTAAGCCACCTTGTATGGCTCATCGAAGGCTTCCCATTTCTCCATTGGGATGCCGCGGGAACCCGACATCGATTCTGGATAGAGCTCGTCCTCTGTCACATAGGACGGCGACCAGTTGGTGGTACGCGTCAGGTCGTAGTACTCGGATCGGTCGAGAATTCCCATGAAATGGTCCCCTTGTTCAGTTGTTGGTGGTTCAGTTGTCTGATGGTTCAGATGTGTTGATGTGGTGCTATGGCTGGATAACGACAGCTTTGGGTTCGGTGAAAAACTCCCGGCTAAAGGTGCCGCCTTCTCGTCCGATGCCAGACCAACCAACTCCGCCGAAGGGAGCGCGTAGGTCGCGGACAAAGAAGCAATTCACCCAAACGGTGCCGGCTCGTAGCCGGTTGGCAACACGATGAGCCTTGCGAAGATTCTCGGTAAAGAGCATGGCGTTGAGGCCATACTTCGAGCTATTGGCCGCCGCTACCGCCTCATCTTCAGTGTCAAACGGCTGGATGGTCACGACGGGGCCGAACACCTCTTCTCGACAGATTCGGGCATCGGGTGGCGCGTCGGTGATGATGGTTGGATGCACACCCCACGAACCGTCCTTGGCCGGACCGCCACAATGCACGGTGGCCTCAGCGGGTAAGTCGTCAAAGAATCCGGAAACCTTCTTGAAGTGGGTTTCACTGGCGAGTGGGCCGATATTCGTGTCTGGACTGTTTGGCGCCCCAACCACCAGCTTCTTGGCCGAGGCCACAAAGCCCTCCACGAAGCGGTCATAGATTTCACGCTGGACATAGAGCCTGCTACCAGCGAGGCAAACCTGACCAGCGTTGGTGAAGATTGCGGTGTTGGACCATTTGATTGCTTCCTCCAGGTCGGCGTCGCCAAAAACGATATTTGCCCCCTTGCCGCCCAACTCGAGGCTGACAGGAACCAGATTGGCTGCTCCGGCTCCAGCAATAGCACGGCCCGTTGAGGACTCTCCGGTGAAGGTGATGCGGTCGACCTTGTCCGACGTGGTCAGCATCTCGCCGGCACTATCGGGCCCGAACCCGTGGACAACGTTGAGCACCCCGTCAGGAAATCCGGCCTCGGTGGCCAGGCGAGCCATGATGGTGGCGGACCCGGGCGTATCCTCGGCTGGTTTCAATACGACTGTGTTGCCCCAGGCCAGGGCAGGAGCGATCTTCCAAGACTCCAACATGAGTGGAAAGTTCCAGGGGGCGACGGCAGCGACCACACCCGCTGGCTCGAAGCGACTGAAGGCGTGATGGCCACTATCTGTTGGGTACATCTCCGAGGCGCTGAGTCGAGCATGGTCGGCAAAGAATCGGAAGTTCTGGGCCGTCCGAGGAACGTCCTTGGCCAGCATTGCGCTGAGTGGCTTGCCCATGTCCTTGGAGTCAGCAGCGGCAAGCTCGTCGGCATTCTCCATGATGAGATCAGCGAGCCGATGCAGGAGGGCTCCTCGTTCACCGAAACCCATCTGCGGCCATGGACCGGAGTCAAAAGCATCGCGGGCCGCATCAAGGGCCGCATCGATGTCTTCTTGCCCGGATAGCGCCACGGTGTCGTGGCTGGTTTGAGACCAAGGGTTAATGGTGTCGAACACCTCACCAGAGGCGGCCTCCTTGGGTTTTCCGTTGATCCAGTTAGTAATCATGTCGAGGCCGTTTCTGCTTTGTCGTCTACTTCTTTGGCCGCGTCCTTGGCCAAGGTGGCGGCGATCTGGATGATCTGGTCTTCTTGTCCTCCGACCAGCTTGCGGTTGCCGCATTCCATCAAGATGTCTGCTCCGGGAACGCCGTATCGTTCCGAGGCTCGGTAGGCGTGCTTGAGGAAGCTGGAATAGACCCCGGCGTAGCCCATGATCAACGAGAGCCGGTCCAGCACGCACTCCTCGTCCATGACCGGCCGCACGACGTCCTCGGCGGCATCGATCATCTTGAGCACGTCAAGTCCGGTCTTGATGCCGAGACGCTCGGCCACGGCCGCTAGCGCCTCACAGCTGGTGTTGCCAGAGCCAGCCCCAAAGCGACGGGTTGAGCCATCGACCTGAACCGCTCCGGCTCGAATGGCCGCGATGGTGTTGGCTAGGGACAAGGAGAGATTCTCATGGCCATGGAAGCCGACCTGGGCATCAGATCCCAACTCCGACACTAGGGCTTCGACCCGTTCGCTGGCATCCTCGAGGATCATGGCACCAGCGGAGTCAACAACATAGACACACTGGCAACCAGCATCAGCCATGATTCGGGCCTGTTTCGCCAGCAACTCTGGGCTGATGGAGTGAGCCATCATCAAGAATCCAGCAGTTTCCAGGCCGATATCTCTGGCCAAAGCGAAGTGCTGTTCGGAAATATCGGCTTCGGTGCAATGGGTGGCCACCCTGACGATAGAAACCCCGATCTCGTGGATGGCTTTGATGTCGTCCTTGGTGCCGAGTCCTGGCAACATGAGGGCGGCGATTTTGGCTTGGTCTGCTTCTTGGACGGCGGCCTTCATCAGAACCCGCTCGTCCACCAGGCTCTTGCCGTAGTTGTAGGACGAGCCCCCAAGCCCATCGCCGTGGGTCACCTCGATGACGGGCATGCCCGCATCGTCCAACGCTCGGACGATGTCTCGCACGTTCTGCTCGGTGAACTGATGACGCTTGGCGTGGGAACCGTCACGAAGGCTGGTGTCGGTCACTCGAACGTCAAGATCGGAGGAGAACGGCATCAGACGGCTTCCTTGGCCTTGAGGCTTGAGGCGATTTCTTCGCCAACCTTGGTGGCCGCCGCGGTCATGATGTCAAGATTCCCGGCGTAAGGAGGTAGGAAGTCACCGGCACCTTCGACTTCAACGAATATGGCTACCCGACCGGTGGTCTCGCCCGCTTGTGGCCGATCAAACTGTGGTTCGGCGATCAGGCGGTAGCCGGGCACATAGGTAGCTACTTCGGCCGCAACCTTGTGAATCGAGCGGGCGATGGCATCGGTGTCAGCGTCCGCCGGGATCGAGCAGTAGATGGTGTCGCGCATCATCAGTGGCGGTTCCGCTGGGTTGAGGATGATGATGGCCTTGCCCTCGGTTGACCCACCGATTTCGGACACTGCCCGAGAGGTGGTGCGGGTGAACTCATCAATATTCTGTCTGGTCCCGGGGCCAGCGGACTTGGAGGCAACAGTGGCCACGATCTCGGCATAGTCAACGGGAACCACGCTCGACACGGCATAAACCATGGGAATTGTGGCTTGACCGCCGCAGGTAACCATGTTCACGTTCATCTCCGCAATGTGTTCAGTCAAGTTTGCTGGCGGCACTACGAAGGGTCCGCGAGCGGCCGGGGTCAGATCCACAGCTCGAATGCCATGCTCGCGATAGCGAGGAGCATTGCGGACATGCACGTAGGCCGACGTTGCTTCGAAGACGATGTCGGGAAGTTCAGACTGGTTCAATAGCCAATCGACTCCTTCTGGAGAAGCTTCCAAACCTTCTGACCTTGCTCGCTTGAGGCCTTCAGATTCTGGATCGACTCCAACGACCCATTGCAGATCGATCTCCGAGGAACGCAGGAGTTTGTACATGAGGTCGGTTCCGATATTGCCCGAACCGACAATTGCTGCGGTTGTCACAAGCTTTGTCCTGTCACGATTGCTTCTCCAGGTGGGTGGTCACGGTTCCCAGGTCGCCAAAGTTGGCGGTGATGGTGTCTCCGGGTCCGATGGGTTTCATGGGGCCGAGAGCTCCAGTCATTACAACGTCGCCCGCTCGGAGGGGAATACCTCGCGAAGCCAGGGTGTCGGCCAGCCACCGGGCAGCGTGGAAGGGGTGTCCGAGGCATGCGGCCCCGCTCCCAGTGGCGGCCTCAACATCGTTGATACTCATGGTCATCGGTATCAGTCGAAGGTCGACGTTCTTGAGTGGTACTGGCACTCCGCCGAGCACGTAGAGCCCACAGCTGGCATTGTCGGCCACGGTGTCGACAATCCGAATATTCCATTCAGCGATCCGGCTGTCGACAATCTCGATGGCCGGAAGGGCATAGGCGGTAGCTCGAATGATGTCGTTGAAGGTGTGCCGCTCATGATCGAGGTCATGCTCAAGTACTAGGGCGACCTCGGCCTCTGCGCGTGGTTGGAGTAGTCGTCCGCTCTCGATTTCGATGCCGTCGCCGTACTCCATGTCAGCGAACAAGGTGCCGAAATCGGGCTGGTCAACGCCAATCTGTTCCATTACCGCTTTGGAGGTGATCCCGATCTTGCGTCCGCTGACTCGCCGGCCAGAGGCAATGTCCAGGTCGGTATTGATGTCCTGGACGGCATAAGCCAGATCGATATCGGTTGCGGTGCCCAGGATGTCTCGCACTGGAGCGCACGGAGAACCGGATTGGGCCGCCTTGCGGATCTGGGCTGCGGCCTGTTCGATTAAGGAGGAATCGGTCATTGGCTTGCGCCTCCGTTAGTTGGGAGGGTGGGACTGTTTTGTTGGTTGGCGAGTCGCCGCTGCTTGTCGGCCAAGAGCTCGCCGCCAGCCATGAAGTCGGTATTGGTGAATTCGTTGATCCACACACGCACCGACGCTTCTGGGGCGCCGATGTGCTCGATCATGGCCGCGGTGATGGCCTCCATGAGTGCCCGCTTCTGTTCTGGTGTTCGGCCGTGAGCCATGTGGATATTGACGAGAGGCATCTCCCTATGCCACCCCGCGGATGGAGACCGAACCAAGCCCGGCGTAACGTGCTTGGGCATCAGTGCCAGCCACTAGAGGTTTGGCATCGGTCATGGCCCCAGCCATGACCAGCCAGCCAGCCTCCAACTTCTTGCCGTGCTTGCCAAGATGGTTGGCCAACATGGCGACACAGGCTGCCGGATCACCGAGTAGGGCTGCGCCGGTGGCAGTGCCCGTGATTTCGCCGTCGATGGAGAAGACACAGCCCAACGTGGTTAGGTCGACATCGCGTGGCCCGACCCCGTCACTGCCAATAGCGACCCGAGCCGCCGAGGTGTTGTCGGCAATGACATCGGGCAAGGTAAAGGAGAAGGCCTCATAACGAGAATCGATGACCTCGATACCGCCGACGATCTTCTCGGTGGCGTCGAGGACATCATCGGCGCTCACTCCTGGGCCAGCCAAATCCTGGGCCAAGACGAAGACGAGTTCGGGCTCGCAACGAGGGTGGATGAGTTCTCCAAGTGGAACCTCGCCATCATCACTGAGGACCGATGAGGCCGGAACCCAGCCATACACCGGTTCCGAAACACCCATCTGTTCTTGCTTGGCTACCGACGTTAGGCCGAGCTTTGCCCCAGCCAGCGTGTCTCCCCGACCCAATTGCAATTCCAGAAGTGCCGCTTGAATTGCATAGGCATCATCGATGCTGAGTTCGTCAACCTGCTTGGTTATGGCTTGGAGATCGCGCCGCTCATCCACACCGGCCAAGAGATAGGTGGCCCAGGAAAGGTGATCCATTTAGACGTCCTCGAGTTCTTTGCGGGCCGCATCTGCATCGAGATGAAGCTGTTTGAGTTCTGCGGCGATTGGGCTGTATCGCATCGAGCCATGATCAATCCAGTCGGTGGCAAAGGCCGAGCCTCGGCCAAACTTGGAGCGTTCCAGTGGCAACTTGATGACGTCGTGCGCTTTGCGAACCACGGCGGTCGGATCATTGCCAGCCTGGACGCTTTCGATGGCCTCGCGGAACATGCGGCGGCAGGCAACGACCCCGAGGTCACTTTTTGTGATCTTCTCGTTTACTCGGTCAGCAACGTCACCCTGGCTTACCCAGGCCATGATGTCTTGACCTTCGATGTAGTCGACAATGAACTTGCCATCATCGTCCAGCCACTCGATTTCGTAGTCGACGCAGCGTTCCTCGGTTGGAGTAGGAGCCCCATCGGGAGCATGCACGGTGTAGAACATCACATGGGTGTGCGTGTCATCGACGGGAACTCGAATCTGCATCTGGAAGACGCCGTTACCGCCGACCCACATCTTGTATGGGAACACCAGTGGGTGTCCGATCTTCCAGTCGTCGCTCTCCTCTGATTGGCCGACCAGCAGCCTGCGCTTGATGATGCCATGGTCAAACGGTTCGAAGGACACCTTTTCGTGCTTGTTGCCACCGAAGGAGCCGGGCATTGGCGTTCCTTGCTGCTTGGCGATGAACTCGAAGTAGTTCCCGTGGAGAGCTTCGACATGGTAGGGATCAACGGAGTTCTCCATGATCTGGAGCCAGTTGCAGGGAATGACAGTCGCCCCAATGTCGCGGATCCCATCCATCACGTAGGCCTCATAGCGAGGCAATACTGGAGCCGGACCACTACCGACATAGGCCCAAATCAGACCTCCAAGTTCTTGGGCCTGGCCGGAGCGGATCGAGCAGCCCTCTCGGAACTTGTCGGAGGAGTCGGGTTCGGCCAGGATCTCGACACACGTTCCCTCTGTGTCGAACTTCCAACCGTGGTAACCACAACGAAGCCCATCCTCGTCGGTGATGCCATAGACCATTGAGGCACCACGGTGAGGGCAACGTTCATCGACAATGCCGTAGCTTCCGGAGTCGGTCTTAAACACCGCCCAGTCTTCGCCCAGCAACCGGGCGCTCTTGACTGGGAACTCTTCGAGTTCACGGGTGAAGGCCACCGGATACCAATAGTGGCGAAGAACCTCCCCCATGGGCGTGCCTGGGCCAACCTGGGTTAGTTCTTCATTCTGTTCTTTTGTCAACATATGTCGTGCTCCCTGTCATGATCGGGTGGGTTCATGGTGGGTGGATTTGTCAGTAGTCAGTAGTCAGTAGTCAGTAGTCAGTATCGAGTATTCAGTATGCGAGGTGTGCGGTTGGGCCCGTCGCTGCGGGCCCAACCTGAGTGCTAGTCCAGAATGGTGACGGTCCCGGCCGAGCCGTCGACTCGGAGGCGGTCGCCAGTCTTGATTCTCTTCGTCCCAAAGCCAGTGCCAGTAACCGCAGGAACGGCGTACTCACGACACACGATGGCCGCGTGGCTCATCATGCCGCCGATATCGGTGACACAGGCTTGAATCTTGGGGAACATCGGGGCCCAGCTGGGAGCGGTGATGGGAGCCACCAAGATCTCGCCGTCTTGGATGTCACCGACATCCTCGGGAGAGAACACCAGCCGGGCTATTCCTTCAACAGCGCCGGGTGAGGCTGCCATTCCCGTTAGCGTCCCGTCATCAGAGTCTTCGGCTCCGAGCCAGTTTTCTACCGAGTCACTGGTGATGCCCCAGAGCATGATGGTGAATGGTTCGGTGATGACCTCAGGTGGCTCACCCAAGGCCTTTGGTGCTTCCCACTCCAAGAGCTTGGCGTGAATCTCGCGGCGCTTGATGATCTTTGGGCCCCAATGATGGGCGGCCGCGGTCGGCGCGTTGACTGCCCAGTTGGAGTAGTAATCCCAGAGGACCTCGTTGACTTCATCTCGACGTAGGAACAAGATGTCGTCGTCGTTGGCCATGAGGCCGTCGGTGGCCAGGGTCGCACCCAACTCCTTGATCTTTCGCCACACCACCGACATGGTCCAATGCTCGATGTAGAAGTTGTGGTTCTCCACGTAGGGGAACACCACTCGTGCCAGGCCGAGCTTTCCGTCGAACGCTTCACGATCTTCGTCAGTGGCAAGTAATTCTCGGTATTCCGACACAACACGATCACGTTCGGCTCGGATGGCTTCGATTGGTCGGCTGATGTCGACTCCAGCTTCGATCTTGGTGATGTAGTCCTTGATAAAGGCATAAGGAATCTCGGGATAGTCCCGCCAGATCTTGTCAAAGTGATAGAAGCCGTTGCCGGAAGTGAAGTTGAACCACGGGTCCTTTGCTTCATCCCAGGCTGCCTGCCATTGGGCGCCAGCCTCGCCATCGAGAGAAACGTTTGCCGGGTCGTCAAAGGCTCGGGCAATGCCAAGATCGACAGCCTTTTGTGCCAGGACCTTGAGTTCTTCGTTTGGCCGGAAGAGGTCGACCTCGACACCGGCAACCATTTTGGCGATGCCCAGGTCGGGAATTGATGGGAAGGCTTCTTTGCAGAATCCAAAGAAGTCCAAGTAGGCGGCATACCCAAGATTGAGGAACTCAAAGTGATAGTTCCAAGTCTTCAAGATCAGGTCTTTGAACTTGTTGTACTGCGAAAGAAGTTGGTAGCCACTTCCGACCGCGACGCCTTCGGTCACGATACTGAGATCTTCAATCTCGGGCAGCGGAGAGAAGTCCAACGCCTCGATCTCGGCAATGGTGTCTTTCACCTTCACTAGCCAGTTGGTGTACAGGTCGTCCCAGTTGCCGAAGTAGTGACCAGCCCGTTCCATGAACTGGGGGACCCGGGCTTCGATCTTTTCTGGATCGACTCCAACGGGGGACAGGTAGGCGTATCCATAAAGAACGCGAAAGTCGATGCCTTCCGCTGGGGGAATGCGGTAATGCCGGCTGTTCATCTGGCTGAGTGACGCAATGGCCATCTCGAAGAAGGTCGAATCCCAAGGGGTTAGCGCCTGGCCCCAGTGCATGGAGTCGTGGAACCAGAAGCGATCATTCTCATACTCCTTGCGGGCTTCACCGAAACTCACCGAATATGGATAAAGATCTTCCCAGCCTTCGACATCAGCTGGCCCTTCGATCTCGAAAGGACTCGGAAATCTGTTCTCTGCCATCTTGGTAATTCCCCCTGGAATCAGTTGGTTTTCTTGGTGTGCATTGGCGAGAGCAGTGTCGAAACAATCGACGACATCTGATCTCCTCCGCCCTTGGAAACGGACTTGGTGGCCTTCTGTGACCACACGGTTTCGGGACGACTTTGAAGCATGACCACATTGGCTCCCGTTGGGAGGTGGCGGTCGATTGCCCATTCGACATCTTGAGGACAGCCGTAATGCTTTTCTGCCTTGCGGGCGAGAAGGGCAATCTCGATGAGATCTTCATCGGTTACCGAGGACTGGTTGCGGCGTTCGTCTTCGATCGGCACCTTCTCCACTATCCCGCGGTCGGTGAGGCGGTACTCAACGTGTTTGTCGGAAATCTCTCGCTTGACGACCTCTCGCAGAACCTTGTCGATCAAGAAGTTGTCGGGAGTGACTTCGCCCGAAACCACAGCCTCACCCAAACCCCACGAGGCATCGACCGCTATCTGGGACCGGTCCCCATTGGTGGGGTTGAGAGTAAAGGCCACGCCAGAGGCGATTGGATCGACCATTTTCTGCACACCGACACTCATAGCAATGGATTGATGCATGTAACCCATGCTGTGTCGGTAAGCGATGGCCCGATCAGTGAAGATGGAGGACCAGCATTGTCGAACATGATCGACTACCGATTCTGGGGTTTGAATCCACAAGTAGGTGTCTTGTTGGCCAGCGAATGAGGCGTCGGGAAGGTCCTCAGCGGTGGCTGAAGATCGCACAGCCACGGGAATGTCATCTGACTCGCAGTGGCGGCAAAGGGATGCATATGCCTCGGCGATGTCCGCTGCTACCTGGTCCGAAACAGGAACGGCCTCAATGAGCTGGCGAATCTCCGCTGAAATTGCTCGATTCTTGGCGTAGTCATCGTGATCGATGCTGCGGAGGAGCTCATTAATGTCATCAACTAAGCTCTTGTTTTCCCACAGTTGCTCGTAGGCGTTGATTGTTACCGCGAATCCAGGTGGGACAGGCAGCTCGGCCATCATCATCTCGCCCAAGCTGGCGTTCTTGCCTCCGACGTAAGGCTTGTGGAGGTCGCGGTCATAGCGATCAAACCAGACGATGTTCTCGGTCATGACAGAATCAACCCTTCGGGCAATAAAGGAACGGACGGTTGGCAACTCGTTGGCCCAATCAATGATTGGGCATGCTTCACACATCGAATCCCCTCGTTCTTCGCGGGTGCTTGGGACACTGGTAGTTGGAAGACAGGGCGCCGGGAGGTGGAATGGCGGTCTGGTGTCATTGGGCCTCACTGTCGAAGCCAGACCAGTCATCGTTTACTGACCAGGTTGGCAGTTGGGCTATGTCGGGAACCTTGATCTCTTGCACTCGATTTCGGTAGGTCACCATGGCGTCATGTCCGCCAGTCGTTTCTTCGAGATCGCTGAGGAGCTTCACCCGAACATGTTCGGTGTTGTAGGGCTCACCTGGGTCATAACCCAGGGCGGATACGGCGAAGGCGCGAATGCAACCCGAATGGGTGGCAATTGCGAGACGTGCCCCCGGGAATTCTCCCGAGAGTCGGACGATGCCGGCCCAGAACCGACGAACCGTCATGGAGGGCGGTTCGAAATGCATGAGCGGAACGGTCAGCCAGTGTTGTATTGGGTCTCCGCCTCCTTGTTGGGTTCTCCAGAATCGATCCATTTCGACCAGCCACAGGGGGCGGTCGCCGGCGGCGGTACGTTCGTGTCCTTCGAGGAGGGCGTGATATTGACGGAATGCGGCGGTCACGTCTTTCAGTCCGTCGGGAGCGACGAACTGGAAGTTTCGAAACTCATTGGCCGGTTCGGGCTCAACGATTGTGATTTCCTTCTCGTACTGGACCAGTCCGTCGATCAGGCCGCGATGGATTTGTTCGGCGGTTTCTCTTGCTCGGTTGGTGGCGGCATGGCGAAAGACGACCGTCTCGCCGTTCTTGATTCTGCGTGACAGGGTGCGACCGTAGCTGTGGGCTTGCCATGCTCCTTGCGGGGTAAGGCCCGAATCAGTGGAGTAGCCCTGGGTTTCGCCGTGACGAATCAGATAGACGTCGTTGAGAAGCTGCCGCGCTGCATTTGATGGTGGCGAGATCTCCTTGTTTCGGTTGTCTTCGGTGAGGGCTTGTTGGGTTCCGAGGTCGGCCCGTTGCCAGAGAGGTGTGGTTGGTGCTTCGGTGGCACCGCCGGTGGAGCGTTGTCGGAATCGCTTGAGATAGAGGGCGGTGTCGACTCCGTTCTCGGTTTCCCCCTTTCCGTTGAGGGTGGGAGAGAGAATGGGGGATGCCGTGCCTGTCTGTTTCTGGCGATAGCGGGCCAGGTACATGGGGGCATTAAACCGGTCCGTTGTCGCCGCACGGTCCGCAGCGTCGCTGTCGCTTGATCCGTTGTCACTATTTGAGTTGTTCTGGTCCTTTGCTGAGGTCATGAGTGCACCGTCATGAACTTGGGATCGACCTGACCTTTGTAGGTGAAAATTGCTCTCCCCATCTCGGCCTCAGTCCAGGTTGTTGGAAGGTCATCAGGGTCGAACCAGTAACCACCGGTGAAGATCTCGTTCCTGTTTCCGGCAGGATCGAAGAAGTACAGGCCGCACCCACGGGTTGCTCCGTGCCGTGTTGGACCTGCGTCAATTGTGACGCCGTGGTAGGCACAAGTGTCGGCGGCATGACGGAGGTCGTTCCATTCGTCGACCCAGAAGGCAAGATGGTGAAAGCCTCCATCGGGACCGGTAAGGAAGGCGATGTCGTGGGGGCTGTGGGTTCGCTCTAGGAAGGTGGCCAGCTGGTGTCCGTCATCGGCCATGATCTGTTCGGTGAGCCGGAATTCCAAGACGTCTTGGAAGAAGGTGGTGATCTGATCGACGTCTTCGCAAAGCAGAAAGATGTGATCGAGTCGAGGGGGGTGTATTCCTATGAGATTGTCTGGCGCCGGTGGTGGGTTGATCAAGGGCAAGCCGTTGCCGACTTGACCCATTCCAAATTCAAGGTCGATGGTGTGCCCGCTTGGGGCGACGAAGCGGATGGTTGCTCCCGAGGCCTGGGCAAGTTCGCCAGCATCGAACCGTTCGAACGCGACTCCCGCTTCGTTAAGCCGTTCGGCGAGTTGGTCCAGGTCAGCGGCGCTAGCGACCTTGAAACCGACCGAGTTCAAGCCATAAGTCGGCGCCTTAGACAGGATGAGAGAATGGTGCTGATGTTCGTCCCATGCCTTGAGGTAGGAGCGTTCCGATGTCTCGCCGGTCACGACAAGTCCCACCACTTCGGCGTAGTAGGCGGTCGCCAGTTCAAGATCGGGCACTCGCACATCGGCGTAAGAAAGACGAAGAATTCCAGACACGACAATTCTCTCTAGGTGTGAACGGTGGCGAAGCGTTGGTTGAGAACGCCCTCGTAGTAAAAAACGGCTTGACCGGCTCGGTCATCGGTCCAGGTAATGGTAGGGAAGTCCGGGTCGGGGCGGTAGCCGCCGGAGAACACTTCGTTGCGGGTTCCCATCGGGTCAAAGAAGTAGATGGTGTTGCCTCTGGTCAGGCCGTGGCGTGTTGGGCCAACATCGATGGTGACACCGTTGTAGGCCAGGATGTCAGCAGCCCGGCGGACATGGTCCCAGTCGTCCAGCCAGAAGGAGAAGTGGTGAAGAGCGCCGTTGGGTCCTTGCACGAAGGCGATGTCGTGGGGCTTTGCTGATCGTTCCAAGAATGCGATCGTTTGATGCCCTCCACCATCCAGCAGTTGTTCCGTTAGTCGGAAGTCGAGGATGTCTTGGAAGAAGCGTGCTGCTTCTGGTACCTCTTCGGCGTGGACCAGGAGATGGTCAATTCGAGGGGGAGCAATACCTTCGAGGCCGTAGGGGATGGGCGGTGGATTGAGGAGTGGTAGTCGGCCGCCGACTTTCTCAACCTGGTAGACCAGTTCCATTTCGTGCCCCGACGGCAGGTCGAATCGGATGGATTCTCCCTGGCCAATCTCTTCCCCTGCAGAAATTCTGCGAACATCTCGGCCGGTGGCTTCTATTCGTTTTTCGAACTTGGCAAGGTCATCTGGTTGATCGACCTTGAAGGCGAAGCGGTCGAGTCCGACCCGGGTGTCTTGTCGAACCGCAAGGCAGTGGTGGTCGCGTTCGTCCCAGCATTTGAAGAAGATCCTGTCGTCGGTTCTGTCCGAAATGTCGAGTCCCATGACCTGGGTGTAATAGGCCGCGGCCAACTCAAGATCTGGGACGGTGATGTCAACATGACTTAAGCGAAGGATCCCCACGAACCTGACACTAGGTGACGATGGTCACTTCTACGAAGTGGTATTCCGTATAGCGGGACGCGACGATCAATTGGAAGCTAGTCTTCTGTGGTGGCCAACAACCGTCTCTCGTCTGTGCGAACTGCGGTTCAAGTTCTCAAAGCGTTTACTTCTTCGACTCCCAGTTGGGGGGTCACCGAGTTGTCCAATCACCTCGGGATCTCCAAATCGACCACACACCGTGTACTCAGCACCTTGACCGATGAGGGACTTTTGGAACAGCTTCCGCAGACTAGCCAGTACCGTCTCGGGCTGGTTATGTTTGACCTGGTTGCCGCCGTTCCCTCCCAACGAGGTCTGCACGAAGCGGTGCTGCAGCCCTTGAGCGATCTTCGAGCAGCGACGGGTGAAACCGTCCAGGTCGGTGTGCTCGACGAGCGCCACGTTATCTATGTCGAACGGCTTGACAGTCCCAACACGCTTCGATTCTTCACGGAACTGGGTCGAAGAAACCATGCTCATTGCACGGCTTCAGGAAAGGTGTTGCTGGCATTTAGCTCGTCGACAAAGAGGAAGCGGCTGCTTGACGGTTGGGACCTCATACCAAAGACCGAGTTCACCATTGTCTCGACCTCTGAGCTGTCGGCAGGTCTGACGGCCGTTCGGCGACAAGGTTTCGCAGAGAATCGGCATGAGTCGGAGGTTGGCGTTGGCTCGATGGCCGCACCAATTCGAGACGCTCGTGGAGTGACGATTGCTTCGATGAGTGTCGCTGGCCCCGTCGAGCGTATGGATCGAAATTGGTCAGGGATGTCCGAGGCGGTAAGAAAGATGGCGACCGTTGCCTCAAAACGGTTAGGCCACAAGTAGTTCCCTGTCTCTGTCCCGCATAGGGGAACAACACCGTTCGGATCATTTGCGTAGGCTCGGTGGTATTAGATTGGCTGGATGCCGAAATATGAAACCTTGCTGCTGGACCTCGGCGGTGTCTGCCTGCTCAATCCGGTCGAGCTTCATGGAAAGCTTGAGGCGGTCCTCGGGTTGCCGGCGGGCGCCTTCACTTGGTTGGGTCCGATCGATCCCTCTACCGACAGTCGCTGGCAGGCAATGGTGGATGGAACGGGGATGAACGAACGCGAGTATTGGGCATCGCGAGCATCAGATGTAGGTAAGGCAGCCGGCCGTGAACTGTCTCTCACGGACTATATGAAGCTGATCTATGATCCCCCAGATGCAAACCTGATTCGTCCGGGAGCGCTTCGAACAGTGGAGTTGGCACTGGAGGCAGGTATCGGAGTGTCCGTCCTGACCAATGACATGCGAGCCTTCCACGGACCTGATTGGGAGAAGGGACTCGACTTTCTCGGTCTCGTTGACCATATTGCTGACTGTTCGGACACGGGGATTCTGAAGCCAGATCCGAGGTCCTATGAACGAGCCATTGGCATGGTTGGGACGCTTCCGGAACGAATCTTGTTCGTTGACGACCAACCCGGCAACGTGGCTGGAGGAACCAGGGCAGGTCTTGACGCCGTTTGGTTTGATATCGCTAAGGCTGAGGAGGCGTGGGATGACGTGGCCTGCCAGCTGGGTTTGTCGTGAAATGTCCAGATTGCAAACACGCTGGCAACGAGCTAGTCGGGCTGGCCGTGGCGGCCCGCGCCGTGAAGGAACCGGGTAGCGCCCTCCAGAGTTTCTCCGGAAGCAGAGGTGTCTCGTCCACGCCAGATTTCGTTTCGCATGGCTGAGTCCTCATCGAGGTCCCACTGTTCGATTGCTGAGAGTCGATCATTGCGCATACACCGTTGGGGGAGCGCGGCCAAGGATTCCGCCAACTGAATGGCGTCAGCTAGGGCATGGCCCGGCTCAGCGACTCGGTTGACCAGTCCGATTCGCTCGGCCTCGACTCCATCAATACCTCGACCGGTGAGGATCAGATCCATTGCCCGGGAGTGTCCTATGAGGCGGGGTAGTCGGACTGTCCCGAGATCGACCAGAGGCACGCCAAATCGCCGGCAGAATACTCCGAGCGTTGCATCAGATGCAGCCACTCGAAGGTCACACCACAGAGCGAGCTCAAGCCCGCCGGCAACCGCTGGCCCTTCAATGGCGGCAATGACAGGCTTGGACAAGCGAAGTCGGGTCGGGCCCATCGGTCCAGGCCCAGTCGCTCCGAATGGTCGTGGCTCTCCGCCAGCCAGGGCTTGCAGATCGGCCCCCGCACAGAAATACCCACCATCGCCAGTAAGGATGGCCACGCTGACGGAGTCGTCGGCGTCGAAGTCCTCAAAGGCTTGACGTAGGGCGTCGGCGGTCGCGACGTCCACGGCGTTGCGACGCTCGGGCCGAGAAATAGTCACGATCCGAACGAGCCCCCGAGACTCGACTCGAATTCCGCTAACGGAGGATCCAACCGAAGTGGACGCTGAGGTTTCTGCCATGGCGGAATTCTGACAGCTCCTACGGAAGTCATCCAATTCGGCGGGCGACTCGCTGGAGCCACAACAGCCAATTCGTGGTGTTGAGCAATTGTTCCCGATCATTCACTTCTTGGGCATTGCTGACCCTCCTCTGCAACGATGGCCTCGGTCAGCTTGATAAAGCTGACCTAGAACTGAATGGAGCGACATGACAGATACAAAGGCTTTGGCGGCTGAAGTACTCGGAACGTTCTGGCTGGTTCTGGGTGGCTGCGGCGCCGCTGTGCTGGCCGCAGATTTCGGGACCGGTGGTAACGGAACCAGCCTCGGTCTGGGGTTCCTCGGCGTGAGTTTTGCCTTCGGCCTGACAGTGGTGACTGGCGCCTACGCAGTTGGTCACATATCTGGTGGCCATTTCAATCCAGCAGTGACGCTGGGCCTTGTTGCTGGCGGCCGGTTCGAGGCCGCCAAGGCTGTTGCCTACATCATTGCTCAGGTGGTCGGTGCGGTACTCGCTGCCGCCGTGATCTATCTGGTGGCCTCTGGCCAGGATGGTTGGACAATCGGCGAGGGTGCCGGAGCATTTGCTTCCAATGGTTACGGCGACTTCTCGCCCGGTGGCTACAACCTTGGCGCCGCGTTCCTGATCGAGACAGTCCTTACTGCGATCTTCCTGATCGTGATCCTTGGGGCGACGGCCAAGAAGGCCGCACCAGCTATGGGTGGTCTCACTATCGGGCTTGCCTTGACCCTGATCCACCTCATCTCGATCCCGGTTACCAATACATCGGTGAACCCGGCCCGCTCAACCTCCCAGGCGCTGTTCGCCGGATCTGATCAGATCCAACAGTTGTGGATGTTCTGGGTTGCCCCGATCTTGGGCGCAATTCTTGGTGCCCTGATCTACCGGACCCTGCTTGGGGACGACGAGGACATCACCGTCAAGTAGAGGCCCTGAACCCTGTCGTACCGACACCGGTAGAGCATGTACCAGCGTGTTCTACCGGTGCCAGAAGGCGAAGAGTGGGGCCAAACTGGTTAGGGTTAGGCGCCCTTGCGGCTGAGAGCATCGACTGAGCTGGCGGCCAGGAGAGCGAGGCCGGCACAAATGAACTTCACACCTGAGCTGCTGAAGTCGATGTCGATGATGCCGAACGGTGAGCGTTGGCCGACTAGCGGCAAGCCGTTGGGAATCAGAGCCAAGACGATGCCGCCGAGCACGGCATTCAGGACCCGGCCCTTACCGCCGAACAATGAGGTACCGCCAATAACTGCGGCGCCAACAGCCAAGAGCAGGGTGTCGTTTGCACCGGTATTGGGGTCGACTGAGTCGACAAAGGAGGCCAGAAAGATACCGCCTATTCCTGCGATCAAACCACAGAGGCCAAAGGCGGTCAGGCGTATGCGCTGCACATTGATGCCCGCTCGTCGGGCTGCTTCTGGGTTGCCACCGACTGCCATGAGATGGCGACCATATTGGGTACGAGTCAGGAGGAAGGTCAACAGAACCAGAAGGACCATGATGGCTGGCACGACGTAGGGAATTCCGTCGATGACGGTGCCTTGCTCCTTCGCTTTCTCGAAGGCCCGGTTCTCATTCAGGAGCAGGGTGACCATGATGGCGGCGGCGGCGGCTCCTCCGAGCTTGATCAGCACGAGCGATCGCGGAACTGCCCCGTAGGAGTTTGCCATCGTGCGCCACAGGGACCAGGCGAAGAGTGTCAAACCGACAGCGACGAGAAGCCAGGAGAGAGTTGGGCTGAGGTTGCCGCCAACCAGAGCCTTGACCGGTGTGCTTTGCACTCGCAGTGTGCCCTTGTCCTTGACTAACAAGAGCAAGATCCCCTGGAAGGACAAGAAATTGGCCAGAGTGACGACGAAGGATGGGATACCGACCTTGGCCACCATGTAGCCAGTGAACATGCCAAGAGCAATGGCGACGAGAGCCGAAATGGCGAGGGCCTGCCACAATGGCCAACCGTCAGCCAGCCGAGTGGCCATGACAGTGGCTGCAACACCAGCGGTGAAACCGGCAGCAAGATCGATTTCGCCAAGGAGTAAGACGAACGTCACGGCCATAGCGATGACGATGACGGCCGAAGCCTGACCCATGAGGTTGGCCAGGTTGGAAGTAGTCAGGAAGGCATCGGGATTGGCGTAGCCAAAGATGGCGACCAGGGTGATGATGGCCAGGACAGAGGGTAGCGAACCCAAGTTCCCCGACTTGAATCGGGCCTTGGCGTCAGAGACTACGTCTCCAAGAGATTTGGCTGTTGTATCGAGGGCGAAGTCGGCAAGTACTTCAGTAGTTGTGTCGGTCATGCGGTGACTTCCTCTTCGGCATCATTGGTGATGAGTCCAACATCTCCCGAGCGGCCCGAAGTAATGAGCTCGACCAAGGTTTCTCGTGTGGTGGACTCGGTGACCTCGATGTCGGCGGCAACCTGGCCGAGATACATGGCACTCACCCGGTCGGCGACCTGCAGAATTTCGTTCATATTGTGGCTGATGAGCACAACCCCAACACCTTGATTGGCAAGGTTGCGAACCAGTTCTAGAACCTGAGCAGTCTGGGCGACGCCGAGGGCAGCCGTTGGCTCGTCCAGAATGATGACTTTGGAATTCCACAACACAGCCCGGGCAATGGCAACCGTCTGGCGCTGCCCGCCAGACAAGGACATGACCTGTTGACGCACACTCTTGAGGGTACGAACGGACAAGGATGCAAGCGTGTCCCTGGCTGCTTGTTCCATGCTCGACCCGTCCAGCAAACCGTGCTTGAGTCGTTCTCGTCCGAGGAACATGTTCTGCACAACATCAAGATTTTCACACAAGGCCAGGTCTTGATAGACAATCTCGATACCGAGCTCGGACGCATCCTTTGGGCCATGTATTGAGACGGATTGACCGTTGAATCGAACCTCTCCGGAGTCGGTTGGGTGAACCCCGGCAATGCACTTGACCAGTGTTGATTTGCCAGCGCCGTTGTCGCCGATCAACGCGGTCACCTTGCCGGCGTAGACATTGAAGTCGACGGCGCGCAAAACCTGCACCGGGCCAAAGGATTTATTGATTCCTTGTAGCTCAAGAATCGGTTTGTCATTGCTCACGTGTGCTGGCTCCCCTTGCCGAGTTGCTGCTTCATACCTGCTGGCCGCTGCAAGACAGTAGCCAGAACCAGCGGTGGCCGCCCCTTGACGGAGCGGCCACCGCTTGAATCTCCAATTATCGGAACTCAGAACTCATGCTGTAAAGCGAGAACTAGCCGATGCCGTTTTCGCTACAGAGATCTTCGATTCCGGCGCAGACATCCTCGGCAGAGACGAAGCCGTCATCGATCGGGATGTGAACATCGCCGATGAACAGTGGCTGGACCTTGGCTTGGACGTATGGGATGTCGCCAGTCTCGTTATTGATGGTGGCATTGGCATCAGGAGCATCGCCATTGAGTAGGGCAACGGCGGCTGCAACTGCCCCGTTGGCCTCCTGAACGACTGGCTTGTAGACCGTCATGCATTGGGTGCCTTGCAAAATGGCTCGGAGTCCATCAACGGTCGCGTCCTGACCAGTGGTTGGAAGAGAAAGACCAGCGTTGGACAGTACGGCTTGAGCCGCTAGTGAGAGGCCGTCGTTGGCAACAAGCACACCATCGACATTGCCGCCAGCGGCGGTGAGAAGCTGTTCGAAGATGACTCCGCCTTGAGCGTTGTCCCAGTCTGGTACGGCTTCTTCTCCAACAGTCTCGAACCCGGCGCCTTCAATGGCAGCCTGATAACCCTGGGCAAACAGGGTGGCGTTGTTGTCGGTTGGGGAGCCGTGAAGCTGGATGATCTTCTTGCCTTCGGTGTCGCCATCGAAGCATGCGATCAGGCCTTCGCCTTGGGCGGTTCCTACTGCGACATTGTCGAAGGAGACATAGACGTCAGCGGATCCGCCGAGGGTGAGGCGGTCATAGTCAATGTTTTTGACGCCGGCTGCGGCTGCTTTTTCTTGGATGGCTGCTCCGGATGCGGAGTCAAGGTTGACAATGGAGAGCACACCAATGCCGTCGGCGATCATCTGATCGGCGATGGTTGCCATATTGTCCTTGTCGCCTTCAGCGTTTTGGATGATGCACTCGATGCCAGCATCGGAGCACGCAGCTTCGATGAGTGGGCGGTCGAAGGCTTCCCAGCGGGCTGAGGAGGCTGAGTCGGGCAGGATGAAACCAGCCTTGCCGCCGCCTTCACCGCCGCCGGATGCATCTTCGGATCCGCCGTCGCTCCCGGAACTGTCGGAACCGCAGGCGGCAGCCACCAGTGCGAGGGCGAAGAGCATGGCGAGCATGCCTCTAAATCGCTTGGTCATTGATTCTCTCCCTGATCTAGTCGTTGACGTTCTCCGTCAACGGTTAACTTTCTGCCAAGCAGGACGGATGTTTGTCCGCAGCATTGACAAATTATTTTGCATCAGCCTGAAACAAAACTCAGGCGCCGTCAAGTGGTAAATGAAATCGGAGAGAAGTAGTCCAAATAATCTCGCAAAGAGTGACCAAATTGGAAGAAATGGCTACGCCCGGTGGACGGTCAGGGGGTTGGCGAGAAGCGATTGGAATGCAAGTTCTGCTGCCCCAAGTAACGATGCATCCTCGCCGACTGTGGATGCCACAATGCTCATTCTGGCCTCTCGTCCGCTCAACCGTCGACCAACGACGACTTCATTGACGGAATCGATGACGTACGGGTAAACCCTTCGAAGGGTTCCGCCAAGCACAACCATTCCGGGATCAAAAAGATTGATGAGGCCAGCCAAGCCGATCCCGATCCATTCTCCCTGTCGGGCCAGCGCCCGCAACACATTGGGGTCTTCAGCCGCGGCGGAGTCGAGAACACTATTGAGGGCAGCACGACCGCCATCGGCCATTCGTCCGGTTCGACGAAGAAGTGCGCCCTCACCAATTTCGGTCTCCCAGCATCCTCGGGCGCCACAGCCGCAATCGAGGCCCTCGGGGTTTACAGGCATATGGCCAATCTCGCCAGCGAATCCACCTTGCCCATTGATGACCTGCCCATCGACGATGATGCCGCCACCGACTCCGACCTCTCCACTCAGGAAGATCACATTCTTCTGACCAACGGCAGCACCGCGACGAGACTCGGCTAACACACCGGCATTGCCGTCGTTGGCGACGGTGATCGGAACGGAAAGCGAGCATGCATCTCGAATCAGATTGCCAAGCGGTACCTCGTTCCAACGTAGGTTTGGAGCGACGACTACCGTGTTTGTCGTTCGGTGAACGAGCCCGACGATGGCAACTCCCACACCAAGGAGCGGAGTGTTCTTGGTAGCCGAACGGACCTTGGCGACAAGCTCCGCTACGTCTGCGATGGTCTCGTCGATGGTTGAGAGATCCCGCGGGTGGTCGACGCGGATCCGATGTAGGACCTTCCCGCCGAGTCCGACAATGGCGACGGCAAGATCGTCGACGGCGATCTCGATGGCGAGAACGAGGTTCTGGGACGAGTTTGCGCTTACCGTAGGAGATGGCCGGCCTGGGCTTCCGTCCGGCGACCCAGCGTGCTCGACAACGAGTCCCGCCTCCTCAAGTTCACCGACAAGGGCAGCCACTGAGCTGCGAGTCAAGCCGGTCTCCTCCACGAGTTCTGACCGTGTTGCAGGCCCAGCGAAGTGTAGGCATTGCAACAAGGTGCTCAAGTTGGCGGTACGGACCGACTCGCTGCGAACGCCGCCAGCAGAGACATGCCTGAGTGATGTCTTGAGACCGGAGTTGGTTGCGGAGCCGCTCATGGCATGCTCAAACATTCGCTATTTCCTTCGACAAATATTTGTATTAGGTTTCAACAAAACTTCGGCTTGGTCAGTCTGACAGTTGACAGCAACGTCAATGGAGTGTAGTGCTCCCGGTCGAGGAGCATGTGCAAACCGCCAATCCCCAAGGTTCGTAGGCCTAGCCATCCGACCACCATCTCGAGGATCACAACACCAAATGAGTACTGAGTTCTTCTCTACTACAAGCAAGATTCAATACGAGGGGCCCGATAGCGACAATGCCTTAGCGTTTCGCTGGTACGACAAGGATCGTCTTGTAGATGGCAAGTCCATGGCCGACCATCTGCGCCTGGCTGCTTGCTACTGGCACTCGTTTTGCTGGGATGGTTTCGACATCTTTGGTGACGGGACCATGGATCGTCCTTGGGCCGATGGTCAATCGTCGCTTGGCGATCCAATGGCCCAGGCCAAGCTCAAGATGGCTGCCGCCTTCGAGTTCTTTGACAAGCTTGGAATTGCCTTCTGGTGCTTCCACGATCGAGACATCGCGCCGGAGGGAGACTCCTTCGCCGAGACCGCTCGCATGGTTGATGAGATGGTAGATCTTGCTGGACAGTATCAAGCAGACTCCGGACTGAAACTCCTGTGGGGCACAGCGAACCTCTTCAGCAATGCGCGTTTCCAGGCGGGTGCGGCAACCAACCCTGACCCAGAGGTGTTCGCCAATGCGGCTGGTCAGGTGGCCCATTGCCTTGAAGCGACCAACAAGCTTGGTGGCCAGAACTATGTTCTGTGGGGCGGTCGTGAAGGATATGAGACACTGCTGAATACCGACCTGGGTCGTGAGCTTGATCAGATGGCCCGTTTCCTGCACATGGTGGTTGAACACAAGTACAAGATTGGCTTTGAGGGGCTGATCCTTCTTGAACCCAAACCGTTTGAGCCGACCAAGCATCAATACGACTATGACGTTGCTGCCGTCCATGCCTTCCTTCAGAAGTACGGATTGCAAGACGAGATAGCAGTCAATATCGAAGTCAACCACGCCACCCTCTCCGGTCATGATTTTGCTCACGAGATCGCCGTGGCCTTCAGTGCTGGCATCTTCGGCTCCGTTGATGCCAATGCTGGTGACCCTCGCCTTGGCTGGGACGTCGATCGCTTTCCGGTGTCGGTTGAAGAGATGACCTTGGGCATGGTCGAGATTCTTCGAGGTGGGGGCTTCACCTCCGGGGGCCTGAACTTTGACGCCAAGCTGCGTCGTCAGTCCACCGAACGAGATGATCTGTTCCACGCCCACATTGGAGGCATGGACACCATGGCACGAGCACTCTTGGCTGCGTCATCAATCCTGAACTCTGGAGACCTGGACAATTCACGCGATGCTCGCTATTTGGGATGGACAACCGAATTCGGGAGGTCAATCTTGACTGGTGACACAACGCTGGCCGGTCTACATTCCCGATCTATGACTGCTGCAGAACCAGTCCGTGTCTCCGGGCACCAAGAAGCGTTGGAAAACATCGTTGCTCGGCACATTGAGCGCATCCGTTAGTCCGACTGCCACAACACCCGAACGAAGGCTCGTGCCATGGCGTTAGTCCTAGGAGTCGACTCCTCGACCCAGTCAACCAAGGTCGAAGTTCGAGACCTGGAAACTGGCAAGGTCATTAGCACCGGTTCGGCTCGACACCCGGTAACCACACCGCCCTCGTCTGAGCAAGAGCCAGAGGCCTGGTGGATAGCGCTGGTCGATGCCTGTGCCCAGTTGGGTGACGTTCGATCTGAGGTTGTTGCCATGTCGGTGACCGGACAACAGCACGGATTTGTGGTCCTCGACGCCAAGGGTGAGTCCATCCGGCCAGCCAAACTCTGGAATGACACCACATCAGCGCCTCAGGCCGCTGATCTTGTCCAGGCTCTGGGGGTCCAAGCTTGGACGGCGGCGACTGGCAGTGTGCCCGTCGCGTCTTTCACGGTGACCAAGCTTGCATGGTTGGCAGAGAATGAGCCGGAGTCCTTGGCCGTGGTGGCCAGAATCATGCTGCCCCATGACTACCTCACCTGGCGGTTGTGCGGCCAACATGTGACCGATCGCGGCGACGCTTCTGGTACTGGTTGGTACTCACCTCGTCATGATTCGTATCAGCCTCAGTTGATAACAGCGGCAGTCGCTGATGGCCGAAGCGAACAGGACTGGCTCGCACTCCTGCCAACAGTGCTCGGACCTGGCGAAGCTGCAGGCACCCTCACGTCGGAAGCGGCGGCTGCGTTGGGCTTGGCCAGCGGTGTCGTTGTTGGTCCAGGCACCGGTGACAATATGGCGGCTGCCCTCGGGCTTGGCTTGGGACCTGGTGACATTGCCATGTCGCTTGGCACATCGGGAACCGTCTATGCGGTGTCTGCCACACCGACGGAGGATCAGAGCGGTGCAGTTGCCGGGTTTGCTGATGCCAACGGTGGCTTCCTTCCTCTGGTGGCAACCCTGAATGCCACCAAGGTAACCGATGCTGTTGCCCGCTGGTTGGGGACTGATGCCCCGGGCCTGGCCGACCTGGCTATGCGGGTACCCCAGTCTGACGGGGGCCCAGTGCTCATCCCTTATTTTGATGGTGAGCGCACACCGAATCTGCCTGATGCCACGGGAACAATTCTTGGGCTTACCACTTCGACTACTCGGGAACAGTTGGCTCTCGCAGCCCATGACGGGGTGCTGTGTGGCCTGCTTGATGGTCTTGATACTCTGATCGCCGCAGGAGCTTCGGCTTCAGGTCGCGTAAATCTGATTGGTGGTGGTTCTCGCTCAGTCGCCTATCGGCAACGCTTGGCTGATCTGATGGGCTCGCCTGTCATGGTTCCCTCAACTAATGAAACCGTCGCCACTGGAGCCGCCGTGCAAGCCGCCATGGTCCTAGACCAGGCCTCGGCGGCTGAACTAGCCAAGGAGTGGAAGCTTGGCTCGGGCACCATCGTTGACCCCATGGCGGATGCTTCCGCCGTTCGAAGCGCTTACCTGACCGCCAACGAGTCCGGCAGCCAAAGATACTGCAGTTGAGGACCCACTAGCAGGGTGCTGAAAAAGGGCTCGCGATTCGCACCGGATTCCGTCATGCTGGACTCATGCGTGGAACCCCTGAAAAACAGTTGTCGATGCTGTCGTCGCTGAGCACCGAGGACCTGATCCCCC
>JAJRQY010000153.1 GCA_024280015.1 Actinomycetes bacterium | reverse complement strand
TCAGCAACGAGCGTTCTTGGGAATTGAGCGTGCCTCAGTGGGCGGGTCCGGCACGAGCTCGTCGCGGTGAGGCTGTTGGCGTTGGTGACCTCATCTTGGTCGACCGTCCTGGGCTGGCCCGCCCTCACCCCTATGTTGAGCCAGGATCAGGGCAGGGATGGCCCGACAACGATCATCGCTTCCTGGGGTTCTCAGCCGCGGTTGCTGCCTTGTGTTTGGATTTGGCCCCCGATGTTCTGCACCTTAACGATTGGCATACGGCCGCGACGTTAGGCTTTCTGGCCGCTCCACCTCCCAGTGTGCTGACCATCCACACGCTCGGCTATCAAGGTCTTTGCGACGCAACCTGGCTTCAACGTATTCCCTATGATCCATGGAAGTACGCGTGGTACGACTCGTGCAATCCACTCCTCGGCGCCATCCGAAGTGCGGACAAGATCATCGCCGTTAGCCCCAACTATGCCGAGGAAATCCTCACCTCGGATCAGGGTCAAGGTCTTCACGAAGAGCTCGCTCGACGGGGCAAGGCTTTGGTCGGGATCCGCAACGGAATTGACACCTCAATCTGGGATCCCCGGACAGATTTGATCATTCCTAGGACCTATAGCGACGAATCCTTTGAGTTCGGCAAGGCAGAAGCTAAACAATCCTTGCTTGACCAATTTGGCTGGGAACCCTCGAGCGATCCGATCTTGGGTGTCGTCTCTCGCCTGGTCGATCAGAAGGGTATTGATCTCATCGCCGAGCTTGGACCATTCCTCAAGTACCTGCCGGCACGCCTGGTGTTGCTCGGTTCTGGTCAGGCTGAGCTCGCGACCTTGATACGCCAGATGGTAAACGAGCAACCTCATCGAATTGCTGCGGTAACCGACCGATACGACGAAGACCTAGCCCATCGGATCTTTGCTGGCTCCGATCTTTTCTTGATGCCAAGCCGCTTTGAGCCTTGCGGGCTGGCTCAGATGCAGGCAATGGCCTATGGCACTCCACCGGTTGCCACCCCGGTTGGCGGCTTGGTCGACACCATTATTGATGCCGACGCTGGGCGATCCTCCGGTACCGGATTCTTGTCGCTCACACCAGATCTGGCCGGATTCATTGACGCACTGCACCGCGCTGTCCGCGCTCATCGTTCAACATCTCGCCGCAGAGGGATCCAGCGACGCGGAATGACAACAGACTGGTCCTGGCAAGATCCCGCAGCCGCCCACCGTCGGATCTATGCGGATCTGCTGGCAACGAGGGAAGCTGTCAACTAGATCTTGCAATGAGACTACTCGGCCTGCCTGGCCGCCTCATCTCACCGGCCCAACTGCCCTACTCGAAGTGGTAGTTCTTCGGAACGACCACGATCCCACTCTCCGAAACAGGGAACCGAGCCTCGTCTTCTTGACGGTTCACTCCAATACGCGTGCCTGCAGGAACCACGACATTCTTGTCAATCACCGCTCGGTGGATCTGAGCTCCCGCTCCGATTACTACGTCATCAAACAGGATCGCTCCGTCAAGATCAGCCTTGGTCTCAACCCGCACGTTTGGGGCGATCACACTTTCGTTAACTCGGCAGCCGCTCAGGATTGAGCCATTGCTGACAACAGAGTTTTCTACCCGAGGTGCTGCTCCTTGATCGACAACGAACTTGGCCGGTGGTAGGGACCGGCCGAGACTGAAGATCGGCCATTTCTCGTTGTAGAGACTGAATTTGGGCAGTGGTTGCACCAGATCCATATGTGCGTCGTAGTACGCCTCAGTGGTGCCAACGTCGCGCCAGTAGCCGCGCTGGTCTTCTCCATCGCCGGGCACGTCGTTGGTTGAGTAGTCATAGACATGAGCGACACCGTCCTTTACCAAGCTGGGAATCAGGTCGCCGCCAAGGTCGCGGGCTGATGACTCACTGGCCGCATCGACGTGGAGTGCGTCGACGAGAACATCGACATCAAAGACGTAATTCCCCATGGACGCAAAACACTCATCGGGTGAATCAGTCAACCCTGGAGGATCTGCCGGCTTTTCCAAAAAGGCATCAATTTTGGACCCTACACCTTGCTTGATAACACCGAACTGGTTCGCTTCGGACCGAGGCACCCGCAATGCCGCGACGGTAACGCCAGCCCCACTTTCGATATGAGCATCCAGCATCTGACGCGGGTCCATGCGGTAGATGTGATCGGCCCCGAAGACGAAGAGGTACTTGGGTTTCTCGTCATCAATCAGATTCAAGTTCTGATACAGGGCATCGGTTGAACCTTGGAACCACTCAGGACCACGCCTCATCTGGGCTGGCACCGACGTCACATAGTTGCCAAGGAAGGTAGCCAGACGCCAGGTCCGACTGATGTGCACATCCAATGAGTGACTCTTGTATTGGGTCAGGACCACAATCTTTCGGTAGCCGCCGTTGGCCAAGTTCGACAAGGCAAAATCGATGAGGCGATACGGGCCGCCGAAGGGAACAGCGGGCTTCGCTCGATCAGCCGTCAGGGGCATGAGTCGCTTGCCTTCACCGCCAGCCAAAACAATTGACAAAACGCTGGGACGGTTTCCGGAATTGCTCACCCCAGTATTGTCGCCCAAAGCGCGTTCAATGTGAGTGACGGCTGCCGCATTCTTGTGTCACCAATCCTGGCCATGACCAAGGCTGGGGCCACCAACAGGTTTTTGGTTCAAGGGATGTGCCGACCTTGGGCCGATGAAGAGTTGGTTCGATTGACCCATTGCAACAGCCCTTCGCATCAGGCACACTGCTTGGGCGGGTACCGGGAACAGGTCCCGATTCTGGCTCCGGCGGGCGGAGGCCTAAATCGATAGCATCTCGTTCTCGACTGAGGACGGTCTCTTTGTTGAGACCGTCCTCGACTCTTTTGGACATGGTTCAGCACTATCGGCTTTCGCTGGAGGCACATGACGGTCCTTGGCCGATGCCCACTGTGGCTTGACACCACTGAGAAGGGCCCATCATCTAGTGTCGCGTTCCATGTCCAACCGCCTCAAGATTCGTTTGTCCGCCGCTGTCCTAGGCCTTACTATTCTGGGTGGCCTCGCCTGGTATCTCGGGTTCTTCGCCGAAGAGCCCGAAGCGGCCTCCGTAGCCGAAGCCACCGCTGCTCTGGGCGAGGATGATGTTGGGGGAGGCTCTGGATCGAGCGAGGTTCTGACTGACCTTTCCGGGACCTGGACCGTTGAGCCCGGAGATGCGACCTACGTCGGCTACCGAGTCAATGAAGTTCTTTCCTCGGTCGGCGACTTCACCGCCGTCGGGCGAACCTCAATTGTTGAGGGAACGCTTGAAGCCGAAGGGCTTACCATCACGGCGGTGTCCATCGAGTCTGATCTCACTGGTCTCACCAGCAATAGCAAGGGACGTGATGGCCAGCTGCGAAAACAAGCCCTGGAGACCAACACCTTTCCCCAAGGACTCTTTGTTCTAACCAGTCCAATAGCCGTCGACGCCATTCCGGCTGAAGGTGACGTGTTCGCTACCACAGCAACGGGGGATCTCACCATCCATGGCGAAACCCAATCGGTCCAGATCGAAATCGAGGGAACGGTCCAGGGCAGTCGCCTGGTCATCATTGGCAGCATGAAGATTGTCATGTCCGACTTTGGCATCGAGCCGCCGAGTGCTCCCCTCGTCGCCAGTATCGAAGACGAAGGCATCATGGAATTGTCATTGGTATTCGTCAGGGCATAGGGGTATTCGTCAGGGCATAGGGGCGCCGTTGGCGTAGGCAACCGCGTTGTCAGCAACCACATAGCTGCCAATATCTAGGGCCAAGCCCTCTACTGGGCCCAACCCTTGATTTTCTCGATCAGCTCCAGAGGATTCTCCCCAACGGGGGTGATCGAGAGCCGGGTGACTCCTGCTTCGCGGAAGGCCTCGATCCGCTCCCTTACGAAGCCCTCATCACCAACAAGGGTCGTGGCGGCCAAGAACTCATCTGGTACATGGCTTGCTGCCTCGGCTTGGTGACCAGACAGGTACAGCTCCTGGATCTTTGCCGCTTCTTCTTCGTAGCCATAGCGTTGGAACAGCCGGTTGTAGAAGTTGACATCCTTTGAGCCCATGCCGCCGACATAAAGGGCCGTCATGCCTCGCATCCCGTCGCGCAGAACCTTGGCCTCTTCGTCGGAGCAGATGCTGACCATGCCACCAGCCACAATTTCGAGATCACCCAGCTCGGGGTCACGCTTAGCTAGCCCAATCTCCACATCGGGCCACCAGACTTCTTTTGCCTTGTCCGGATGGAAGAAGATCGGAAGCCAGCCCTCGGCTAGTTCGGCCGTCATGGCAACATTCTTTGGCCCAAGCGACGCTACATAGATTGGGATGTTCGGGCGGACGGGGTGGTTGATCAGCTTGAGGGGCTTGCCAAGGCCGGTGCCTTGGTCAGCGGGGAGTGGAATCTGGTAGCTGGTTCCTTGATGCACCACCTTCTCGCGACGCCACACTTGGCGACAGATGTCAATGATCTCACGTGTGCGACCAATTGGCCGGTCATAAGGGACGCCATGCCAACCTTCAATGACTTGGGGCCCTGATGCGCCAAGTCCCAGAACACAACGTCCATCCGAAAGGGCGTCCAAACTGGCAGCACTCATGCCAATCAAGGTCGGAGTACGAGAATACAGGGGCAAGATTCCTGCGGCGATCTCCATCGTCTCGGTAACCGCTGCCAAGTAGCCCATGATGGAGATGGCATCAAAGCTGTACAGCTCCGCCACCCAGACCATGTCAATGCCAGCGGACTCATAGTCCTTAGCGGTACTCGCAAGCTGTTTCGGGTCGCCGCCATAGTTGACGGACATGCTCAGCTTCATTCGGGCCTCTAATCAGAATTGTTCGGGCGGGACATATGGGTTTGCTCTCATCAGACCAGAGCTGCAAGAGTCGTGACCGCAAACATAATTCCTCACCGCCCAGATGACCAAAGTACAGCAGGAGATCGTTGTGTTCACTTCCAGCTTCAGGCCCGCCGACGCCACGACGATCAAGGTCTCGACCGAAGGTCGAATGGGTCGCCTAACCCTCAACCAACCGGACAAGCTCAACCCATTGGGTTGGGACTGTCTTCACGAGATTGCCGAGGCGGCTCGCTGGTTCGATTCCCAACCGGAAGTAGCGGTGGTGATTGTTACCGGGCTCGGGAGAGCATTCTGCGCTGGAGCCGATCTCAGCACGTTTACGAAGAAGCTGGACATGACAACTCGCGAAGCAGGGGAGTATGGGCGCCGGATGGCCGATGCGTTGGAGGCAATGCGAGCGGTGGCGGTTTGTGGGATCCAGGGATGGTGTGTCGGTGGTGGCCTTGTCCTGGCAGCCGCCTGCGACTTGAGAGTCGCTTCAGAGTCAGCAAGATTTTCCATTCCCGAGGTTGATCTTGGGATCCCCTTAGCGTGGGGAGGAATCCCGCGACTTGTTCGTGAGATCGGCCCGGCCCTAACCAAGGAACTGGTCATGACCTGTCGGCCATTCTCGGCCGATGAGGGCAAGGCCGCTGGCTTCTTGAACCGGGTCGTCCCCGACACTGACCTTGACAACGAGGTTGAAGAACTTGCTCAGTTGGTGGCAAGCAAGGCCAGCCTTGCAACCGCAGCGACCAAGCGTCACGTCAACGCGGTGACCGACCAGATGGTCGGAACCGGACGTTCCTGGTCTGATGCGGACGGCCTCGCCAACGCATTTGGCGATCTAGATTGTCGCGCTGCGAGGGAGTCCTACCTCGCATCCCTTGGCCGCTCTTGAGGGACGGGATCCAAGGAGCGGGCTCAGCGGTCATGAAGATTCTTTCTGACTCGATTCGACAGGCGTGCGTGACTACGGTCACAATTCCGGCCTAACGTACGCCAATATTCTTTCCGCCAACCGTACATGGGAGTTCGGATGCCAACTGCTGGTGCTGACGCCACCCGCCTCACCAGATCTGAGAAGACCGAACCTCTTCTGGTTGTCGAGGATCTAAAGACGTATTTCCAGACTCCCAATGGCTTGGTTAAGGCAGTTGATGGCGTCACTCTGTCGGTCGAGCGAGGCAAGACTTTAGGTGTAGTTGGCGAGTCCGGCTCAGGAAAGACGGTGCTGTCCCGCTCAATCATGCGTCTCAACACCGCTGGTAATGTCATTACCCACGGCAGCGTGACCTACAACGGTGAGGATCTCCTGGCCAAGAGCCCCCGCCAGATGCGCGATATCTGGGGTGTCGAAATGGCCATGGTGTTTCAAGACCCAATGACGTCTCTGAACCCCGTTGTCAAGGTTGGCCGACAAATGACAGAGCACATCCGTCATCATCTCGGCGTCAGCAAGAAGGATGCGCGAGACACCGCGGTCGAACTACTCCGTAGTGTCCGTATTCCGGAGCCCGAAGCCCGATTCGACAACTATCCGCACGAGATGTCGGGTGGAATGCGCCAGCGCGTTTGCATCGCTATTGCTCTGGCCTGTGGCCCAAAGATGCTCTTCGCCGACGAACCGACGACAGCGCTGGACGTGACCGTGCAGCACCAGATCTTGAATCTGCTTGGGCAGCAACAGGTCGACCGTTTCATGACCATGATCATGGTCACCCATGACTTGGGTGTCGTTGCTGGCCGGACCGATGAGATTGCCGTGATGTATGCGGGCAAGGTGGTCGAAAAGGCGCCGACCAAACAACTCTTCGCCGACATGCGGCACCCCTACACCGAAGCCCTGCTTCGGTCGATCCCAAAGATTGATGACCCGAAGCACACCAAGTTGTCTGCCATTTCTGGTCGTCCGCCTGACCTGATCAATCCACCCTCTGGTTGTGCGTTTTCGCCTCGTTGCCCATACGCCCAACCCCAGTGCTTTACCGACACCCCACCACTCGGCGCCGCTCCAACTCCAGGCCATCAATACGCCTGCTGGTTCCCGGTCGGCTCTCCCGAGGGTAAGGACGCATGGGACAAGAATCTGGAGGCGAAACGACCCCAGACGATGGCGGCCGCTGGCCTGGTGAATGCAACCGAAGAACTCGCTGCAGGCGCAGTGGTAGGAGGCTGACATGGCTGGATCAGGAAAAGCACATCTGCGCCCCAGCGATGAGACGCTGCTGCGGGTCGAGGACTTGACCGTTGAGTTCCCGGTCGGTGGAGGCGATGTTGTCCACGCCGTCAGCGGCATCAGTTTTGATATCAAGCGGGGGGAGACCCTGGGGCTTGTTGGCGAGTCTGGCTGTGGCAAGTCGACCACTGGGCGGGCCATCCTTCAGCTCCCAAGGCCAACGAGTGGTTCGGTCTACCTTGACGACCAAAACCTTGCCAGTCTCAAGGATGAGGAGATGCGGCAGAAGCGAACCGATTTGCAGATGATTTTCCAAGATCCTGTGTCGTCGCTGAATCCTCGTAGAGCAGTGGGCGAGATTGTGGCCGAACCTCTGGAAGTTTGGGGACCCAAGGACAAGGGGCAACAGTGGGACAAGGTTTCGGTGATGTTGGATGCTGTTGGCATCGACCCCGATGTCGCCCGATTCAAACATCCGCACGAATTCTCCGGGGGACAGTGCCAGCGAATCTCTATCGCACGAGCCCTGGTTATGGAACCCGAGCTGATCATTTGTGATGAGCCGGTTTCAGCCCTTGACGTTTCTGTGCAAGCCCAGATTCTGAACATGTTGGAAGAGCTGAAGGCCAAGTACGGGCTCACCCTAGTTTTCATTGCTCATGATCTCGCGGTGGTGAAGAACATCAGCGACCGGGTAGCCGTCATGTACTTGGGCAAGATGTGTGAGGTTTCCGAGTCCGACGAGTTGTACTCCAATCCCGCTCACCCCTACACACAGTTGTTGTTGACTTCTATCCCTCTGCCTGACCCCCTGGTGGCCATCGACCGGGAACTGCAAGTCGATGAAGGCTTACCGTCACCGATCAATCCGCCCTCGGGCTGCCGCTTCCGAACGCGCTGCCCATATGCCGACGACATCTGCTCCCGGGTCGAGCCGCAAATGCGTCGGGTCACCGACGATCACTTCGTGGCCTGCCATCATCCTCTCATCGACGTCGACGAGGTGGAGGTAACCCTGAACACGTAGCCCTATACCGACGTTCGGTGACAGATTTGTGTCGCCGAACAAGTAACAGCAATAAAACGATGTTGTCTGGTGATTTTGTGTCGCTGGTCACATCTGCTACAACCATCGACTACTACTCGGCAAGCAATTGCCCGGTAGGTAAGACCAAGTGAACCGTCCGGCACCAATGTGCCGAGACGAAACGTACACAAGGGGAGAAAACATGGAAAAGCGTAGATTGGCGAGACTGCTCGCCCTTCTCATGGCATTTGCACTCGTCGCCGCAGCTTGCGGTGGCGGTTCTGATGCCGGTTCAGACGGAGCGGTTGACAGCGACGGTGGGGGCGACGACGCAGCAACCACGGTTCCTGAAACCGATACTGAGGTTGCCACCACAGTGGCACCAGAGGCCAGCAAGTTCGGCGGTGAGCTTGTGATGGCGCTTGAAGCCGAAGCCACAGGCTTGCGGCCGTGGGAGGACACCTGTTCCGCCCCTTGTTACAACATGTCAATCGCCGTGTTCGACAAGCTGACCGAGCAGGACATTGACGGCAACTATCAGCCATACCTGGCCGAGTCTCTGTCATCCAATGACGACTTCACTGAATGGACAATGACCCTTCGACCTGGCGTGGTATTCCACAACGGCGTCGAGCTCACTGGCCAGACAATCGTCGACATGTTCGCCTTGCAACAGGAAGGTGCCGCTGGTTCTGGTGGCATCTCTGCCGCCAACCTCGCAACAGTTGAGGCCACGGGAGACCTTGAGGTTGTTTACTCCTTGAGCCAACCGAACTCGGCTTTCCCGGCCACGCTCTCCCGTGCGCCAGTTGGCATGGTGTTCGAGCCTGCCGCTGCAGCCGCCGATCCTGACGGATCGGCCATCGCTCCCGTCGGAACTGGACCATTCATGGTCACTGACCGCGATGTTGACAACGAAACCGTGATGACGCGGAATCCAAACTATTGGCAGACTGACGCCGCTGGTGATCAGCTTCCATACCTGGACAGCATCGTCTTCCGGCCGACTCCAGATGAGGGGACGCGACTCGCTGCCCTTGTGTCTGGCACCGTCAACGGCATGCACACTCTCCGGCAGAGCACCATTCGTGACGCCCGTGCAGAAGATGGCATCAGCCTTCTTGAATTCCAGGGCAACAATGTTGGCGGCGGCATGTACAACACCGCCGTCGCTCCCTATGACGATGTCCGTGTTCGTCGGGCTTTGACCATGATGAATAGTCAAGACAAGGTCATCGAGGCCCTCGGCGGTACCGGCATTTCCGATCCGGCAACCCAGTGGTTCTCCAAGGACAGCCCTTGGTACTCCGACAAGGTTGCTGCCGCCTATCCCGGCTTTGACTTCCCAGGTGGCCAATCGCTTCTCCAGGAGTACGTCGATGACCCAGCACGCTCAGACGGCAAGGCCGTTGGTGAAAAGATTGAGGTTGAGCTTTCTTGCCCGCCCGATCCAACACTGATTGCAGCAATGCAGGTCATCGAACAAGCCTGGACAGCATCCGAGCTCGTTGATGTCAACCTGACCAACTTTGATCAGCAGACCCACATTGGCTACGCCCTTGGGGCCCCACCCGACTTCACCGGTCAACACGGTGCTCACTGCTGGCGCTTCAGCTCCGATAGCGATCCTTCGGTCGATATCAACCCGGCTGTTGCACCTCCAACGCCAGAGATCGCCGCAGCAGCGGGTATCCCTGACATCGTTTCACCGTTGAACTTCACCAACTACTTCGACGGCGACGTCTTCACCGCCGCTGTCGCCGCACTTCGCACCGACAACTTCGAAGAGCGTTACGGCTTGTATGAGTCCATCATGTTGAAGTTCGCCGAGGATGTTCCCGGCTGGTATTCCGGACATACGGCGACGATGATCGCCACCGCCGAGAATGTTAACGGCTTCAACGGCTGGCTTCTGCCCAGTGGTGATGTCGGCATCGGCTTCCCAGCCGCTGAAGGTCGCTACCACGAGGTCTGGATCAGCGAGTAGTTCATGTACTGCCGGACTTCACCGGCAGTGTTTCAAGGGTGGGGGAGCCGATCTTGGTCGGTTCCCCCACCCGCTCATCCGTTCAGGTACATAGTCGAGGAGCTATCTGCATATGATCAAGATGTTGGGCCTCCGCCTGGCCCGCCTTGTCGCAACGCTGTTCGCGGTTTCGGTCATCACTTTTGCTATGACGCTCCTGCTTCCGGGAGATCCCATCAACGCAATCCTGCCGCCGACAACTGAGCGTGACCCACAAATCGTCGCCCAGATCCGGGAGGAATATGGCCTGGACAACAACATTGCTGTCCGATACAAGGACTGGCTCAACGATGCCGTCTTGCATCAGGACCTGGGAACGTCGTATGTGACCCGGGGCCAGAAAGTCACCGACCAGATCAAGAATCGTGTACCGGTGACGGCCCAGTTGGCATTGATGGCCGTCGTCATCGCCTTGTTCTTCGCCATACCGATCGGTGTGCTCGGCGCTTACCGGCAGAGCAAATGGGACGATCAGTTGACTTCGGCCGGGATGCAGGTCGCGCTTTCGATACCAAATTTTATCGCCGCCATCATGCTCGGCTGGCTTTTTGCCATCAAGCTAGATTTACTACCAAATACTGGTTGGGCCAGGATCAGCAAGGAAGGATTGTTGGCGAATCTAAAGACCTCGATCTTGCCTGCCACCGCCCTTGCCCTCACTCAGATGGCCATCTTCAGCCGTCTCGTTCGATCAGACATGATTGCCACCTTGCAAGAGAACTACATCCTATCGGCCCGGGCCAAAGGCCTACCGGACCGCTTCGTCCTCTTTCGACACGCACTGCGACCAAGTTCGCTCAGTCTCATCACCATCGTCGGTATCAACTTCGGAGCTCTACTTGGCGGAACCGTCGTCATCGAGCAAGTGTTCAGTCTTCCCGGGCTTGGCAGCAAACTCCTCAGTGCCATTTCCAGTCGAGATATTCTTATGGTGCAGGGCATCACTGTATTCATCGCCACGGTTTATGTGATCGTCAACACACTGGTTGACCTGCTGTACATCGTCATCGATCCCCGGATCCGCAGGAGCTGAGCATGACCCTTCTTGACGACGCCAAATCCGATACCTCCTCGCCTTCTCCTTCCTCCAACACCCCCGGCAAGAAAAAGCGGCAGTCACCTCTGGCAGTTTTCCGCGAGATGCCAATCTTGGTCAAGCTCTCGGCCCTATGGGTCTTGCTCATCGTCGTTGGATCCATATACGGCAAGATTGATGTGCTACTGGACGACGTGTTGCCTCTGCAAGATCCAATCCTGCAGACCAATGCGTTCAATCCCGATACTCTCGAGTTTGGCACGGGAACCCCATCAGAGAATCCTTCCCTCACCCACTGGTTAGGAACAGACAGTATTGCCCGTGATGGATTCGCCAGGATCGTGCATGGTTCATGGGTAAGCCTGATCGTTGCCCTTGTTTCGGCGACCTTTGGAATTGTGGTCGGCGGGTTCTTGGGTTCACTTGTTGGATTCGTCCGAGGCAAAACCGAGACCATCATCATGTCCCTGATTGATGTCATCCTGGCCTTCCCGGCGCTTGTTCTGCTCCTGGCGATGGTGTCGATCTTTGAGGTTCGAAACCTCTATGTCATCAGCCTGGTAATTGGTTTCTTATCCATTCCCGCCTACACCCGAGTGGCCCGGGCCAACAGTTTGGCGATCTCCAACCGAGAGTTTGTGCTCGCGGCACAGGCCATCGGCACCAAGCCCAGCAAGATCCTCTTTCGGGAGATCATCCCGAATGTCTACCAATCACTGTTGTCTTACGCTCTGGTCGCGGCAGCCTTTGTGATCGTGGTCGAAGGAACCCTGTCCTTCCTAGGCCTGAGCGTGCAGCTGCCAACCCCGACGTGGGGCAACATGATCAATGAAGCCCGCTCCAATATCAACCTGACCGTTTGGCCAGTTGTCTGGCCCTCCCTTGCCCTGACCTTTACCGTCTTGTCGTTCAACCAGATCGGTGACTTCTTCCAGAAGCGCAACGCCGTCCGAGGCTCCGCCCTCTAAAACACCGACCTGGCACCGGTAGCGATCCATATACGACATCAGCAAGGTGCCAGTTCGGCAGTCATGCGGCCGAATCTTGTAGGGCAGTACGCACTGCGTCCAACCATCGATCGGGGTTGTACCAGATATCGGACTCCCAAATCTCGACCACGAGAAACCCGGCAGCCAACAAGCGAGCGTGTCGGACATCGTCACGTCTAGCGTCGGTTAGAGCAGAGTGGAACTTGTCGCTTTGCACCTCGAGCACGACTGGGTAACGATCATGAGCAAAGTCCACTCGACCAATCCATTCATGTGTTCCAAGATTCGTCTGCAGCCGAAATCCGTATATTCCCTCTCGCTCCAGAATTGTGCGGACCCGGCTTTCGAGTCCGGAGGCTGGAGGTATCCAACCAGGACCTCTCTCGCTAAGGAGACGTCGCAGCAGGGGTATCCCGCCACGGCAGCGTGCGGACATCTGGGAAAGACACACCGCCCGCGATCGGCCGGTGATCAACCGATTGTTCCACATGCGGTCCAGCAATATCTCCGTCTGGGCTTCGTAGAGGACACTGGCCATCTGCACGAGAAGGATCTCCGGACGAACGACTGGGAAGGGGCCAAGGTCCACGACATGTTCGGAGGGGAGACGTCTGACCCTATGGACGATCGTGCCCTTCGGAGTTGTCGAATTCGTTCCCCGAATCCTTGTCAGATGTACAGGTTCGACCTCATATCCGGGAAGATCGCAGAGGGCAGCTGCACTCTGATGAGACACAGCGGATCCTGGTCCCGCTGACAGGATGCTGATCATCAGCCTCTGGTCTTCGTTGTCTGGGCTCCCGGCAAGAGAC
>JAJRQY010000152.1 GCA_024280015.1 Actinomycetes bacterium | reverse complement strand
GTGGCCTGGGACCAACCAGGCTCATGTCACCACGAGCAATATTGATGAGTTCGGGCAACTCATCAAGGCTGAGTGAACGCAGCTTCTTTCCGAACTCCGTTAACCGCTCTTCGTCGGGCCCATCCCCATCTCTCATCGACCTAAATTTCAATAGCTCGAACGGTTCACCGTTCAGGCCGGGCCGGGTCTGGCGAAAGATCACTGGAGACCCAAGTCGAATCCGCACGAGAACTGCGATGACAAGCAACAGCGGCCAGAGAACAAGCAAGCCGGATATGGAGACGATCACATCCAGTAGGCGCTTTATTCTCCCAGAGAGGCCAGAGGACACGTTCAACCTGCCAGATCAGTTGGACGCAAGCGGTTCTCATCAGCCAATGTGTCCAAGAGAACTTTGGCAATCCGATCACCAGCACGCCCATCCCACAATGCCGGACAACGAGGTTCTGGCGGGTTCTCCAAAATCTCTGCCGCAGCGACACGGATCTTGTCCGGATCAGGGCCAACAAGACGATTTGTGCCTTCGGTGATGGTGATTGGTCGCTCGGTCGAGGTTCGCAGAGTCAAACAAGGAATGCCCAACGCTGTCGTTTCCTCCTGCAGACCGCCAGAGTCTGTCAGGACCATGCGTGAGTCGGCCTGCAGTCCCAGGAAATCCAGATAGCCCTGGGGGCCGATGAGGCGCAGATTCTCTGACTTGTTCAGGGCCTCCACCGCTTCTCGCGTTCGGGGGTGAACCGCAAACAACAGAGGCAGCTTCTCGGCCACGTCAGAAAGAGCCTCAATCAGCCCTTTCAACAATGCGGGATCATCCACATTGGAGGGCCGGTGAAGGGTGACCAGGCCGTAGTTACCTGGTTCCACCCCAAAGCGTTCAGGAGTCTTGCGTTCTCGCGCCCGCTCAGCGTTGACGAGAAGCGTGTCGATCATCACATTGCCAACCAGGTGAATCTGATCGTCGCGATAGCCCTCGTTTCGCAGGTTTACCGCCGCATCCGTAGACGACGCCAGCAACAGATCGGCAACCCGATCGGCAACCACCCGGTTGACCTCTTCAGGCATGCCCCAGTCACGGCTACGTAACCCAGCCTCAACATGGGCAACCAGACGACCCATCTTCGCTCCCACCAGCGCGCAAGCGAGCGTCGAGTTCACGTCGCCGACAACCACCACAGCGTCTACCGGGTGTTCGGTTAGTAGCTGCTCGTACAGCACCATCACCTTTGCCGTTTGTTCGGCATGAGATGCCGAGCCAACACCCAGATGGTGATCCGGCTTACGGATACCCAAATCCTCAAAGAAGATGTCGCTCATCGCAGCGTCGTAGTGCTGCCCAGTGTGTACGAACTCGACGTTGGCCCCTACCTTCTCCAAAGAGTCCAGGATGGGCTTGACCTTCATGAAGTTTGGCCGGGCTCCCGCGACGAGCGAGATGGTCGGAGCATCGGAGGATGTCATTGGTTTGCGGTTTCCTAGATCTGGAGGGAACGATCATTGAGTGACTGATTGAGGGCCTGTAGTACTCGGTCCAGCTCGTCACTACTCATTGCTGAACCAGAAGGGAGGCAGATGCCGCGACTGAATAGTTGATCGGCGACTTCTCCCCCAATCATCTCGGCGGACTCGAATACGGGTTGGGCGTGCATTGGCTTCCACGCAGGGCGGGCTTCAATTCCTGCGGCATCTAGATCGGCACAAACGTCGGCTGGCTTTACCCACTCGGGCAACAAACCAACACTGAGCCAGCGGTTTGAACGCTCGGTGTGAGTGCTTGGTATCCACTCGATCTGCGGGAAGTCCCGTTGATAGCGATTGAAGATCTGGGTTCGTCGCTCGATCTTGGCTTCTAGCCCAGCGAGTTGGGCCCGGCCCAGTCCGGCCAACAGGTTTGACATGCGAGCGTTGTACCCGATCTCCGTGTGCTGGTAGTGCAGGGCCGGTTCGCGGGCCTGGGTGGCCAGGTAGCGGACCCGTTCGGTCAACTCGGATGGCCCAAGCAGCGCGCCTCCACCACTGGTGGTAATGATCTTGTTGCCATTGAACGACAGGGCCGCACAGCTGCCGAATGCTCCTCCGGCTCGCTGTTGGCCTTCGGACCCGAGGGCCTCGGCCGCATCCTCGATGAGGGGAATCTCGAAGCTCTGGCAGATTGCTTCCAACCGTTCAAAGTTGGCCAACATCCCGTACAAGTCAACGGGCATGACTGCCTTGGGTAAGCGGCCTTGTGCGGCTCGTTCTTCGAGGAATTGCTCCAAGAGATCTGGATCCATATTCCAGGTTGACTTGTCGCTGTCAATAAAGGCGGGAATCGCGCCGGCGTGGACCACAGCGAAGGCGGTGGCAGCGAAGGTGGCGGACTGGACCACGACCTCGTCACCTGGTTTGACGCCAATGGCCAACAAGCCCAGCTGAAGGGCTGATGTGCCGCTGGCTAAGACGGCACACGATTCGGCTCCCGTGTACTCTGCCAGTTCGGCTTCGAAGGCATTGACCTCTGGGCCCAAGGGCGCGATCCAGCCGGTGTCGAATGCTCGTAGCAGGGCTTCTCGTTCCGCTTCTCCAACATCAGGCGGGGAGAGAAGAATTCGTGGTTGATCCGCCGTCACAGAGAACGGCCTTGACCGCATGTCGTCCTGCTCACAAACATCTCGAAACTGCCGCCTCTTCGGTTGTTGATCGAACTGCCCATCATAGCGAGTCTTGATTTGCCCGGTTCGCAGATTGATTCGTTTGACCCAGGTTCCGCTCATCCTCTACCCATCAGCCAGCGCGATCCTGACGATGCCGTCACACAGGTACGCGACGTTGGCCAGTACCTGTGTGTTGACCCCGTACCACCAGCGGCGCCAAACGGTTGCGGCAATCGCCTGCCCAGTGTCAGCAGGCTCTGCTAGCTTTGTTCTAGCCACTCGGATCCTTGGCAAAACGATGGATCCCTCAACATCAACATCACCAAACGATGCAGAGCTGGCCATGACCGAACAAGAACGATTCGCCCTTCACAACAAACTCACCGAAACAATCGGATCGGAGGTAGCAAACACCCTGATGGAACACCTTCCCCCACTCGCATGGGACCAAATCGCCACCAAAGAAGACCTCAACATCCGATTTGGCGCGCTCGATGGCCAGATCGGCGCCATCCAAACCGAAATCAAAGGCGTGCAACACCAGATCGACGCACAGGGCACCGCCCTACGCTGCGAAATGTCAGAACTACGCGGCGACCTGCACACTGACATAAGCAAGCTCCGATCCGAAGTCAGCTCCGATATCGGCACACTCCGGTCCGACATGAACGAATTCCGAACCGACATGACCACACAATTCGGCCAATTCCGATCTGAGCTCCAAGGCGAACTCGGCCAATTCCGGGCAGAGATCAACTCCGACATCGGCACACTCCGATCAGACATGAGCGAGTTCCGAACCGACATGACCACACAATTCGGCCAATTCCAATCTGACCTCCAAGGCGAACTCGGCCAATTCCAATCTCAACTGACTACTGACCAAAGCAAGTTCCAGTCTCAACTGACAACTAACCAAATCAAGTTCCAGACCGAGATTCTGGGAGCACAGGCCGACTCCCATTCTGAGTTCAACGGTCGCTTGGGTCAGTTTGAAGAACGCATCGGCGACAAGATCGTCGCCGCTCAACGCACCAACTTCGTGTTGATCGTGGGGATGATGGCCAGCATCTGGCTCTCCATCGCCGCTTTCTAACCACGACTCCAACAGTGCGTGTTATATCCGATCAGACATATTTGCCGGGATGGATGCAGCGAGGGTCATCAAACAAGCGAGACAACAAGCTGGGTTGAGTCAGGCAGCGCTCGCCGTAGCGGCTCACACGTCCCAACCAACCATTGCTGCCTATGAGACTGGCACGAAACAGCCTTCGGTCCGCACCCTTGATCGTCTCGTCCGCGCTGCTGGTTCGCAACTCTGCTGGCAACTGGCAAGAGGTCCATTGGCCGATACTGTCGACGCTATGGCATCGGCCCTGGATCGACAGGACGACGACGAAGCCTTCCAGCTTGTCGCTCACCAACCGAGGGATGTTCTGCGACAAAGCGGTGAAGAATCTGATGTTTGGAGCTGATCTAGCTGCCACCGTGGTCTACGCTTCCCAAGGCCTGACAGTCAGTGTGGCTTCACCCGGCTACCTGTTCGCTATGAAGGCCGCCGCCGCGAGAGTTGAGCGAGACGCCGCAGATCTGAAAACTCTCTACCGACTCAACGGATTCAAGAATGCTCAGGAAGCTCTCGACTTCATCGAAACAACCTTTCCGACAGCGCGACTGTTACCGAAAACGGGGTATCTCATCGAAGGAATCGCCGCCGAAGCGGATCAGCAACCTTGAGAGGCGACAAGATCGCCGCCTACTAGACAACGCCCAGAGTCCGGCGCCCGATATCCGAACCGCAGTGCTCACACCAGTCCTGTTGCTCAAGGCCGTTTCCAGGAACAGCTCCGACTTCACGAGTCTTCAGACTGCGCTCGCCAACATCAACCGATTCGGCCCCGGCGGCCATCAATGTGTCGGGGTGCTGAACAACAATCTGGGCTGCCAGCACAAGCAAGTCCCGGTGCATGCGCCCCATGTTCGCTCGACGATAGGCGTCATTACCAACACCAACGATCTTGGCGGCCTTCGTACCGCGTTCCTTCATCGACCGATAGCGACAGTCAGTCTGCCCCAACAAAACCTCCAAAGCCATCCTGGTTTCGGGGTCAGCCACATCGACAATAGCGACATCCAGAACCGGTTGAAGACTCATGACACGAGGCTGACGCCCCGACACCTGCTGGTCACCCATGATGTGATGAAGAATCGCAAGCTCGAGCGGATCAACCATCTCGACCGCACCCTTCCTCAGCAGGATCCGTAGTTCTCCTGCCGGCATCTCAACCGGATCTTCAGCAGCCACCCGTTCACCCTCCTCCACAAATCCATCACGCGCCCACGCGATGGCAAATGCTGATCCCCGGCGACAGGCCCTCAACGAGCGCCGCCGCCGGGTTCGCCCAGCAACATAAGGAAATACTCTGAAGACCTATACCTCCTGACAGGGCGTTCACGGGCAACCCTGCACGACTGGATCACCGGCAAACACCTACCGGTTGCCCGCGACAACAACGACTTCCATCTGCTGGTCAAGCTTCTCCGGTCCCCCAACCCCGACAATCTGCTCCAGTCCATTATTGAGCTACGCAACCGAACGTGTGGCGGTGCCACAACAATCGAGGCAAGCCCCTATCGAGGGCTTGCGTCCTTCGTCACCGCAGCCATCACCAAACCAGCAGACAGAGCGTCTCTAGATATTGCCCCAGCCCTGCTCCGTCAGCACCTCGCTGCCCCTCCTGTCCCACGTCCTGCACGAACTGGTTGAAACTAGCGACCAGAACCACCTGACCCTGGACGACTACCTCAAAATGGGTGGACTCGAGCAAGCAATCGAGCAATCAGCCGAAAAGGCCTTCGCCGAGTCCGGCATCAGCGAAGAAGCCTGCCGTCAACTCTTCGTCCAACTCGTCGACGTCGCCCAAGACGCACAACCAACACGCCGGGTTGCCAAGATTGCTCATCCCAACGATGACACTGAAGCGGCCATCAGCGCTTTTGCGGCCCACCGGCTCCTCACCACCGACTATGACACCGTCTCCATCAGCCACGAAGTCCTGCTCAGTGCCTGGCCCCGACTGGTAACCTGGGTAGATGACGGCCGGGTCGCCCTAGTCGCAGTCAACCGACTCCGATCCGCGGCCAAGCTTTGGGACCAGGTAGGGCGAGACCGTGACACCCTGCTCCGAGGCGGACAGCTTTGTGCTGCGGAGGAAGTAGCGGCGAATCCAAACTCCAACGCCCGACTGTCCGAGCTGGACCACCAGTTCCTCGCAGCCTGCCAGCTCGCCGCCACCGAACAGTTGGCTGAGGAACGCCGCCAACTCTCTCGTCGAATGTCGAGTCAAGCAAACCTGTTGTTTGACAAGTCTGCAAACCTCAGCGCCCAGATAGCACTCGCCGCTCACGAGACGACAGCCACAACCGAATCGCGTTCGGCCATCATCCGGGCCACTTCCCCACTCCCCGGATCTCGACACCTATGTGGCCCCGGACCAGCCGTGCTCGCCACCGCATTAGGCCAAGCAACCGTGGCCTTCTCCAAACCAGACAAGCCACACATCCACGTCATCAAGCTGCCGACCACGGGCCACGACCAGGCACAGGCTTTGCCCAAGCCAAGCAATCAGCCCCACACAACGGCCCTGGCCATAACAAGCAACGGCGACCTCGTCGCTCACGGTTCCGCCGATGGGACGATCCACCTCCTGGATATTGCCGTCCCCGGCCAACCAGTGATGTTCGACACCGACGTGGTGCTCGACACCGACCACGTCCTTGATGGACCAATTAACGCCCTGCTCTTTAGCCAAAGGGCCGGTCATGTCTTCGCAACAGGAGGCAACGGCGGCACCGCCTGTTGGAACCTCAAGGACCGACAAGACCCCCAACCGTGTGGGATGATTCCAACGCCGGGAACAACCCTGTCACTGTCCATTGGCACCGTTCGACTCTGGATACTGGATGGGCAGCGTCCAGCTCCGCAGGTCGTGCTGGCCGATACCGCTGTGCCAACCATGGGAGGAGCAGCCGGGGTGGAACCACCAGCCGTCAACCTGGCTTTCAGCAGCTGCTTTCGGCTACTGGCCGTCACCTCCGAGTCTGGCAACACCACCATCTTTGATGTGTCCTCACCGGCCAAGCTGCAGACACTGGCCCGCTTTCGCAGCGGCTCCAGCTTTGCTCACGAAGTTGCCTTCCATCCCTCAAGGCCCACTCTGGCCGTTGGTAATGCCGACCAGTCCACCAGTCTTTGGGACCTTGGCCAGCCATCGGATCCTCAACTCCTTGCTCATCTGCCTGGGGCAACAGGCAACACCATGGCAGTGGCATTCAACACAAACGGAAACCTGCTTGCCGTAGGAACAACCAGTGGGATGGTGTCGATTTGGGACACCACCATGGTTTCTGAACCCGTGTTGTTTGCCCAATTCCGGTCAACTGAACGCGGGGTTTACGCGTTGGCATTCGCACCCGGTCAGCAGATCTTGACTGGAAGCGGACCGAACCAGAGCCTCTTCCACTGGACCATCGATGAAGATGCCGCCGTCTCATTGATCCAGGGGGCAGTCGGGGATCCACTAACCATGGTCGAGCGGCGACAGCACCTTCCCGAACACGAAAGCCAGTAGCTCCAATCGGTTGCTCTGCGGCTTTGGCCGGTCGGTTAGGGGCTCGCACCTCCGGCATCACTGCCCTGGTCCATCGATTGCCGCTGAACCCTTCGTATGCGTATTGCCTCTCTGGACGTTTATTTCTGTTTTTGCTAGTTGTTAGCCGAACACCTGTTCGATTTATTCAAACCATGATGCGAACGGCGGGCCCAGAAACCAAACCACCCAACACCCACTGCGAACTCCTCAACCAAATACGCCACAGCCTCACCCAACTACAAACCAACAGCACCCAACACTGCACCCGCCAAGAAATCCGCGACCAAATCCTGGCCGCAAACAAGCTGCAAGAAAGCCTCGACGCCGCCCTCATCCCAATCTTCGCCGCAGGACGAAAAGAACGAGTCTTCGAACTGGACCGGGCACGCTCAGACTCAACATGGCTCTCCACCCGAACCCGCCGCTCCCGATCCTCCTGCGCCAACCAATTCTCCCGGGCCTACACATTGATCGAGGACCTCCCCGACCTCTATACCGCCCTAGTTGACGGCCGAGTCAACACAAATCATGTTGACGCCATCCTCCGAGTCTCACGCCGCCCCAAACTCCTGCCCTACGTCATACGCGACATCCAGATCCTCATCGGATTCGCAGCCCAACACTGGGACCAGTTTTATGTGGACCTCGAAGGCTGGGCGCCGTTCACTTCGTTCACTAACCGAGTTTCCTCGCTGGCGCTCGAAAACGTCGCGAGTTGGCCTGCTGGTAAGAAACTGTGAGTATGTGGACGCCGGTCATATGGATCGGTCAGGGTTGGTGTCGGTGACGTCGGTGTGACCCGGTAAGAAACTTGCCTCACCTCGCGGTGAGTGCACTGGACACGACTTGTCCACCGATGTTGCCG
>JAJRQY010000151.1 GCA_024280015.1 Actinomycetes bacterium | reverse complement strand
GAGACCATCGCCCATCGGGCATGCGAGCTCAGTCTGCTTGTCGGCAACGACCATGAAACAGATGCCACACACGAATTCGTCAGACTTTCGAGTGTTCACCGTTCCCGGCTTCGTACCTTCATTGACCACAGCAGCGTCGTCGTCCTCGTCGTCTTCTTCGGTTGCAAGTCGACCGCGCAGTATTTCGTCGAGGTCTGCCTCGACGTCTTCTTCTTCTTCTTCATCGTCTTCGTCTTCGTCGCTGACCTTGCGAGCACGGGGCCGACTGGCTTCGTCGTCCTCATCCTCGTCGATGTCCTCCGAAACACTTTCGCCGTCGGCGTCGTCACCGAACTCATCGCCCAGGTCTGCGACATCAACGTCGTCACCATCTACAGGGCCGTCTTCGGCGTCGAACTCCTCTTCGGAGTCAGTGTCTTCAGCTTCGTTCATTTCTTCATCCATTTAGCCACCTCTGGTGGTACTTGCAGATCGGGGCGGACTCTACACACTCCAAGGCCTTCTCCGCCGCGCCCCGACAAAAAGTCTCGGCTGATCAGTAATTCTGCTCCTATTCGGAGCGAAAATCGTCCCGTAACCCCTGCACGTTGGCGACGTAGGCGGTCGTGTCTGTGTACATCACGCCCCGAGCAATCGAGCCCTGTCCTTGGTAGTAGGCGGCGATGGCCAGCTCTTCAGAATCAAGGTGGCGGATCAACCACCCGACATAGCGTGCGCTCATTCGAATATTGTCCTCAGTCAGTTCAGCATTGAGGTTTGGCTGCCCAATCAAATCAGAGGCAATCCAGGCACTAGTTGCTGGCATCAGTTGCCCAATGCCAACCGCACCCTTGTTGGAGACAACATTTTGCTGCCAGCCGGACTCGTTCCAAGCAATGGCCATCAGCAGGTCAACGGGAATACTATTGGCGTTAGCCCAATGCTCGAACGTGCCAATGAGTTGGACTCGGTGTTGATCCTCAGCCAGCGGGCTCGGAATACTTGGATAGCTATTCGTGGCCGCCCGCAAGCCTGCTGCGTCGCCATTCCCGCCGCCTGAGGGGACAATGAGAACCTGACCGACCCGGATTCGATCCGCATTCGGGAGGCCATTGGCTTCAACCAAGGAGTCGACGCTCACGCCAGTACGAATGGCGATGTGAGAAAGAGTGTCACCCGGTCTCACCGTATAACTCTCGGTCGCCCCAGCCGGACCAGCCAGCCCAACGAGGAGGGCTAGGGCGACAAGGACTCCGGACACACGAATACGAAGACGTTCCATACTGATCAGTCGGTACTTACCATCAACATATGAGCCAAATGGCCTAGGAAATGGCGTGGACGGCCATTGTTGGGCGCTGTCCAGTCCCAGCAATCCCAGCAGACCTCAGCTACCGCTGACCTTTGCCCGACGAGACTCGGCCCGGCGTTCAGCATCCAAACGTTCAAGATCCGCTTCGGACGAATGGTTGACGAAGCTCATCATCTCCGCAATGGCGTGATGACCAGCCGTCTCCGCTATGTGGCGGTGCATTTCTTGTACAACCTGTCGGTAGGCGGGATGACCTTGGGGAGTGCTGCGGAGCTCGAACATGTGCATGGCGGCCCGTGCGTTCAGGTTGCAGTTGAAACGCACCCGGTACGCCAGCGAGACCGCATAGGAGGCTTGTGCTCCGAAGGGATGCTCGAGAGCTTCATAAAGCGATGCCGAGCGCTCCATAGCCTCGTTGAACTCATTGGCAAGACCAGCCTCATCAATCAGTTCTGGACGAGTAAAGCCATGGAAGGGATTGAGTTGCTGCCACTCCATTGTGAGCATCCGATGGCGCTGCAGATCGCGGAAGGCTCCATAGTCAGTCAGGATGTCAAAACGATAGAACGCACGCTCCATCCCGCGACCCGGCCGGTGACGGCGATTTCTGCGATCACCGTTGTAGACCTTGATGACCTGGATGCGATCCTCGACCGACATCCGTTCGACCTGCTTGTCGATCTGTTGCTCGGACAGGTGGGAGAAGGGATAGAGCATGGCGGAAATCATCTTGATCTCCGCGTCAGGGTCAAAGTCGATGAGATCGACCCTGGCGGCAACATCGGGCGTCGAAGCTGGCTCGAGGATCTCCTCGGCGAGGGACTCCATGCCCTCGCGAGTGTCGACCAGATAGTCGCTCCAGGCAATACCACGACCTTCAACGTCAACCCGTCGAACGAATGACGGAATGACCTTACGCAGTTCCGTGAGGATCATGTCGGCGTATGCCCTGGCCTCCGGCAGCGGATGGGCCCGCATTCGCAACAGCATCTGCTCATAGGCCTGGCCGCTCCCGTACATGCCAACATTGGATTGGGCGGCCGCAGGCAAGATCCCTCGCACTGAGTCCAGCGCCTTGGCCTTCACCGCCGAGCGGTAGACAAAGTCGCTATCACCCTCCGTCTTAGGAGTCACGGTCTTTACATGCTGTTCGGCTTTGACGGCCAACTGAGCGTAGGTGTCAAAGAGCCGGTCAAGGTCGCCGACGTAGCGGGTTCCCAGCGAGGAGGCCAGAATCTCCGGGTCTCGGAAGTAGCGGTACCGGCCCTCGACTCGACTGTCGTAAGCGATGTAGCGGGTCGACTGCTCCAGGTAGGAAGCGAGGCGACCCCACTCCAAAACCTTGGTCAGCAGATTCGATGCCTGCTCACAAGCCAGGTGGACGCCACCAAGCTGGGCGACCGAATCATCCCCGTATTCGACAAAAACCTTCTCGTACAATTCTTCGGCTCGGTCCAATCCGACCGTTGCGTCAATGGATGCGTCGCCTTCAATGTCCAACTCACCAACAAACTCATCCAGGAATAGGCGTCGCAAGCTTTTGGCCGAGCGGGAGTAGCGGGCGAAGAGCGCCCCCTTTACCACCTCGGGCAGGTTGACAAGGGCAAATACTGGCTGGTCCAGATTGGTGAAATAACGACGCAGTACGTCTTCTTCTTGGATGGAGAATTCTTCGACTACGTAGGCTCCCACGGCGACGAAGCGTAAGCGTTCGACCACCCGAAGGGGCGAATACCCAACAATCAATCTCCAATCAGAGGGCCAAGACGAAGGCGTCACTGTCCAGACGAACCTCAATGTGTCGAGCATTACCGGCAAGAACGCCGTCGATCCGCACAGGGGTTGGCCGCTCCAAGGTCTGAACCATGGACGCCACTCGACGGACCTCAAGGTTTGGGTGGGGCAGATGAGTACCGGACTTGACCCGCTTCTTTGCCATCATCCGATCCCGGAACGCCAGTTCACCAACGGTCACGTCCAGCAAACCATCGTTGGGGTGTGCTCGGGGGCCGAGATACCAATCGCCGTACCAAGCACCATTCATGACGACCATGCACTGGCCCCTCCAGCCCCTTGCGTGAGCTAGCACATGGGCAACAAATGGTCGTTCTGGACCCTCGTCAAGCCGTACGTAACCAAGGTCCATTGGCAATAGCTGGCTCGTCATCGTCAGCGGACTCTCATGCAAAGCTGGCTCGGAAGCGGTGCCGCCGACGGTAGCCAACAAGTCGCCACTGGCGACTCGGGCAACAAAGGCATCCGAACCAGAGTTGCTGTGATCCAGGTGGCCGTGACCCAGGCGATTGTGAACGAGCAGGGCAAGACTGGCGTCATCACGAGCCCTTGGGACGTCACGAGCGACTGGTCCCTCAGTCCCCCACGGCTGCCCCTTACGGATCGTCATTCGTCGCTTCGTCATCGGGCCTGTCATCCGATTCACCATCAGCGACCACAGAGGAGGCAGCAACCAGATCACGATGGACAGCTTCGGATGCCTGTGCAGCCGCTTTTCGCGTGCCAACGTCTGGCGCCAGATTGGCAATCTGGCGAAGCAGATCAATGAGAAGCTTCGCTGTTCGCACGAAATCTCCAGCCGAAACTTCCTCGTCGGACAAGACATCATCGAGCCCACCACCCGAAGCCCAACCATGAGCAATGGCCATGAACCCAGCGTCGGGTGATCGGGTCTCGGGTAGACGGGCCAGCCGTTCCTCGCGGGCAAGTTCCCAATGCAATCGTGTCAAGGTCCCAAATCGCTTACGCAAAAGCCCACTGGGAAACCATGGTTCGCTTCCCTTATTCGGGCCACGCTCCTCGAAGATGAACGCCGAAGCTAAGGCAGTGACCTCGGCCGCGTTGAGACCGGCAAACAAGTCAGCATCCAACGCTTCAACCAGGAGTAAATCGCATTCGTGATAGAGCCGGGCCAGCCGCTGGCCCTTGGTGGTCAATTCCCAGCCAACAACGAAACCTCGGCCTTCCAACAAGCCGACAACCTCGTCGAATTGACGACCGAGTGAACTTGCTGACCGAGACGCAGCCTTTTGCAGTGTTGCGATCTCGGCTTCCAGTTTGTCTATTCGTTTCAGTGACTTTCGCGCCGCCGGGGGAACGTCGGCGACGGACTGGATGGATCCGGTTGGCCCCAAGCGCTTACGCACACCCCCTTGGGTGGAAACCCTGCGGAGCCGCTCAGCCACCTCAAATGCGAAGCTAACGCTGTGGGGCAGGTAGGGGTCGGGCAAGCTGAACGACCCGACGACGGTCGGGGTGGTGTGCATGGTGTCAGGGGCCAGCTCGAATGTTTCGCCGTCGTCGTCCACGACAACCACCTTGACCCGCCGGCCCTTGCGGTACGCCACTGAGATGGCAACAGCGGTCTTGGGCAGCGGCCCACCGTACACATCGTTACCATCCAGTTCCAGAACCTCGCCAAGCTGGATCTGGCTCAAGGCAAATGACAGTTCCTGTACATCGGCTTGGGCTACATCGATGGTCTCAACCGCAGCCCGCAAGTCTTGAATCGGGCCGTATTCTTCGATGAGTTTCGCTTCCACCCGGGCGCGACGACTTCGAACCTTTTCGAGGCGGTGTTCTCCCCGAACAATGTTGGCGTCGGAGCGGAACTGGGCGAAGGAAAGATTGAGTAGCTGACGGGCCCGCTCCTGGTCATAGCGTCGGACCAAGTTGGCGGTCATGTTGTAGGTCGGCCGAAAAGCCGACGTGAGAACGAAATCACGGCTGGAAGCGAGTTTGGCCACCTGCTCAAACCTCACCCAGGGCGACCACAACACGACAGCTTGGCCATGGGTATCAATACCTCGGCGACCTGCTCGACCTGTTAGCTGGGTGTACTGGGCTGGAGTCAGAGCCTCGTGATGCTCACCAGTGAACT
>JAJRQY010000150.1 GCA_024280015.1 Actinomycetes bacterium | reverse complement strand
GTCTCCATCAACCAGAGTTCGCTCTGGGCTATCATGACTCGGCCTCTATCATGGCTATGGCACTAGCCAAAGCGAGTTCGTCGTTCCAGGGTGGGCGTGCACTTTGGGTTAAACTCGCCCCTCCGGCGCTGAGTTTTCCCAGTTCACAGGCCTGGGAATTCTGCTTATTGGTCTGATGGTAGCTTTGATGCCTCGGTGTTTGCTTGTCTCAAAGGTCGAGGAGGTCAGCGATCAACTCTCGGATCTGTCGGAGAGCTACTGCACCGACGTTCACTCCGACGGCCTCGACTATCCGATCAACACTGACCGTGGTTGGCAGGTGGGCCTGGGCGACACCGTGGCCGTCAATATTGACCTCAGTCAGCCATCCGCGTTTGGTTGTCGTGCACGGCACGACCAGGACAGCGTGTTGCCGGAAGTCGAGCACGTCGTCGCTGGTGATTACGATCGCCGGTCTCACGAACCCTGGTTCGCCGCTGGCCGGAGTTCCGAAGTCGATGGTGATTAGGTCACCTGCTCGCATCGGCCACATCGCTCGCCGCAGCGTTTAGTATCGCCACCTCGCTGGAGTCAAGCGGAGAGCTGGCCAATTGAGCACCTATGGTTCTGCGTCGCTCGCGGCGTACCAGGTGGTCTAGTTGGGCGTCAAGGGTAAGACCTTCGCGCTCGGCTAGTTGACGCAATGCATCACGAGTAGCGACTGATACCTTGATGGTAGTAGATTTGGTCATACCTAATAGTATACTTACGTGTTCGGGTCTTGTCGAGGCCAATCAGATAGCACTGTGTAGGTCGAGTACGGTTGCCCCAAGGCCGTGCCGACGGTCACCCATCCCGATTCAGCCTGTGGAGTTGGGGTATGAGACGCCCCTCCCACACGCTGAATGCCCAGGTCGCAAGCGTGGGATTCTTGCTTTGGATCTAGCCTGGTCGCGAAGGGTGGCGGATTGGTGTTGGCACTGGTGGTGATTGGTGAACCCCTTCGAGTGGGGCGTGTTGTAGTTGGCGTCGGTCGTGGTCCTAGGAAGTAGCCGCGTCCACTAGGGCGGCAAATGGCGGCAAGCATGGCGAACCGAGCATGATCGGTATCAGACTCATGTCGATTCAGGGAACCTCACGGGTTGAGTCGATCACTTGGTGAACAGAACCTTCAAAACATCGTCTTCGCGGGCATCGAACAAACGGTAGCCTTCGGCCCCGTCGGACAGGGGAAGCCGGTGGGTGAACAGACCTTCGCCGCTAAGCCGGCCCGACTGTAGGAGGGGAAGCAGGTCGGCCCACATGTCTGGGACAGGCGCCACGCCCGCTCGAATCGTCAGGTTACGATAGATTAGTTGATTCATCGGGAGTGACGCTCGGCCCTGAGGGAGGCCAATGAATGAGGCCGTGCCGCCATGGCGCAGAACCTGGGGGACTGACGCGATGGCGTCAGGGTGCCCTGAGGCCTCGAAGGCTCGGTCGACCAGGGCGTTGTCAGTCAGGTCGCGGATCCGGCCAGCGGTGTCTGGTCCTGTTTCGAGCGTCACTGCGCCCAAGCACTCGGCGTGTCTTCGCCGAGCGGCGACGGGATCGATGGCAATCACTTCGGATGCGCCACGCAGAAACGCCAGCTCGATGCCGAGCAATCCAATCGGTCCCAGTCCGATGATTGCAACTCGGTCCCCTGGAGTGATGTCGGCGCGACTTGTTCCGAAGTGTGCGGTGGCCAACGCATCTGTAAGCAGTAACGCCTGCTCTTCGCTCACTCCCTCAGGTATCGCCCGAACAGTCCGGTCGGCATTCGGCACCTGAACGAATTCGGCTTGGCCGCCTTGTAGCCTGGTCGACAGTCCGAACGCAGTTGCCAGCTTGCAGGCGCCGCGGCGGGTACGACAGGCCTGACAGCGGCCACAGCCAGTTCCCCCGGCAACAAACACGCGGTCACCGATCGATACGGTGTGGACATCGGGCCCTGCCTCCAGGATGGTCCCGATGAATTCGTGGCCCACGCAGAATGGCTCCATACCAGCTGAGTAGTCAGCCTTGCCAATGTTGTCTCCGTGGTAGATGTGTAGGTCTGAGCCGCAGATACTGGATGCCTCGACCCCAATGATGACGGCGTTATCGACGGTCAATTCGGGGTCGTTGTATCGCTCGTAGCGGATGTCGCTCGGTCCATGGAAGACAAGTGCCTTCATTGATCGTCTCTTTCGGTGGGCTGGGTCGATTTGATATCTTGAGTGGCGAGATAGTAACGCACGTGCGTTACTGTGCTGCTATTCCGCCAAGGAGCCCCTCCCCGTAGCTTTCTCGCGGCGAAGTCGGACGGCTCTGACTTTTTCCTGGGTTGAGTATCGGCCGGCGACTGCTGCCCTGAAGTTCCTAGTGTTGGCATGGTTGGCATCCTTTCCTCAAACGGATAAGCCTCCAACTTTCCCACGGTGAATCAAGCACGTCGTCGTTGGCTAATACGATCGCCGGTCTCATGACCTCGGTTCGCCGCTGGCCGGAGTTCCGAAGCCTATGCTGGCGAAGTTGATCAGGTCGCACTCTGTAGATGGAGCGGCACTGTTACATCCAGTGCAACCAGGGCGCACTGAGTCCGATGCCCTAATGCAACAGTCCCCTCCAGTCACGCCTCCTAGAACAGAGGAGCAGGGGCTATCGCTGCGTCTTCTATATGCTTGGCCAGCTCCAGACAGGTCAGGTCAGACCACTGGGGACCGTCGATGAGCACGCCGATAGGCAGGCCATCGACGATACCCGCAGG
>JAJRQY010000149.1 GCA_024280015.1 Actinomycetes bacterium | reverse complement strand
GGCTACTTGGGGCATTCGTTGGGCCTTGTCCGCTCTTTCGCCGAGCACTGCTGGACTCTTCCCGGCGAAACCCGCTCGGCGACCGTGCGCGCCGGGCGCTTCTTTAGTCTGTTGTTTCTCAACAACAACCTGCACCATGCCCACCACGCCAGACCCAACCTCGCCTGGTACAACCTTCGCCAGGCAGCGGAAGTGCTCGACTCCGATTCTGCATCCGCTCAGGGAGCTGGCCTCTACCAGGGCTACCGCGACGTCCTGAAGAAGTTCTCAATCCATCCCCAGGACCATCCCCTGTACCCACCCGAACGGCCTTCGGCGCCGTGAGAGTTCAGCCACACGGTTACCTATTGAGTAGCAACCGATGATCGCCTCCCTAGCAATGTATGACTGGCCCGAGGTTCGAGACGCCACTGACGCGTTGTGGACCGAGATTCGTTCGGCCCTACTGGATGAAGAAATTGCCGCACCGGAGCAGCTGGACCGCTCCGCACCCGACGCCACCTCCAACAGATCCGAGCATCTGCTGCTGGGCCAAACTTGCGGGCTGCCCTACATCAGCCATCAATTCCACCATCTCAGCCTCCTAGGGTCGTTCCACTTCGATCTGAAGTGCGACCCCGGCGACTACTACTCGGTCATCGTTGGACGAGCTGACGCCCTGACCAGTGACGTGTCTGCTCTGCGGGGTTCTGTTGTTGCCTTCAATCATGTCGGGTCACAGTCCGGAGATGCTGCACTTCGTCAGCTCATCGCGCCGCTTGCAAACGGCAAGCGGTTCCTCGCCGATGCCATACCCACAGGCAGTCACCGCGACTCGATTTGCGCCGTTGCTGGGGGTCGAGCTGACTTCTGCTGCGTCGATGCGGTGTCCTGGTCGCTTGCTCTAGATCACGAGCCTGCAGCCAAGAACCTTCATGTTCTTTTGACCACGCCAACCAGTCCGGGCCTCCCCCTGGTGACCCGACAGCACAACAAGGACAAGGTTCCTGCATTACGTCGCTCTATTGCTGGGGCCATTGATCGACTGGATGAGGAGAGCACTCGTAGCCTCCATCTTCTTGGGTTCCGCCCGCGATCGTCCATCGACTATGACGTGTTGGCCCACCGGGCGCAGCACACCATCGATCTTGGCTATCCCAAGCTCCGTTGACCGGTAACGAGCAGCGTCACCTCGTCACCTCGTTGATTGTCTCCTAGCCGATGGTCGCACCGTCGATCGTCTCCTAGTCGATGGTGGCACCAAGCTTCTCGGCAAAGAGTTGCGGCTTCCCCGCTTTTGCTGCCTCAAATTGCACAGCAGATCCATCGCTGAACGTCAGCTGTATCTTGCCAAGCAGCTTGCCCTTCTCATAGGTGGCTGCTGCCAGATTCTGTCGGGGTAGCTCGAACACCAGGTCCTTTGGCCGGCCAGAAAGAGCGCTATGGCCAAAAATGAGGAAGCGGCTATTGGTCAGGGCCAGCACACCCTTGGCGCTCGGGATGGTGTCTGCTATCCCCTGTTTCAAGCCAAGAGACTCGGCTTCTTCGGATTTCTTCTTCGAGGCGCGGGCACCAAGCGCAAGTCCTACGGCTCCGCCAACCGCACCCAGGGCCACGGCTCGTCCGACCACGCCTGGAGGTTCGGCGTAGGTCGCAGCGACAAACTCCTCACCAGGCTGAAGCGCGTCTCCGCAATGCTTGGCCACCTTCTTGTTCCAATCAACCATAATCTTCCCTCGTCTAGGTGAATGACTTCTGAATGAGCGACTTCGCGTCACTCGAACGAGGTATAACACGCACCAGGAAACCCGCAGGAAACTGAGCTGCTAGACAGGGCGGTATGACTCCACCGTCGGCCAACACATCGATCCGCCCGGTCCAGGAACTCCAGCGGCGGTGCTATTGCGGTTCAGCCGCCCCATTCGGGCAGTGCTGTTGGCCAATAATTGACCAGCAGCGAGATGCGCCGACGGCCGAAACACTCATGCGGTCACGATTTAGTGCCTACTGCATCAAGAACGAGGCTCATCTGCTTCGCTCCTGGGCCCCATCAACCAGACCCTCCCAGGTTTCGTTCTCCAAAACCCAGAAATGGCTAGACTTAGAAATCCGCTCGACCTTCCGGGGCGGGCTCCTGGACCAGACAGGCAGCGTCGAGTTCATTGCCAGCTTTGAGATGGCGGCATCTGAGTCCGGGTCTCGGTCAGAAGCAGCCATCCACGAATTGAGCAGTTTTGAGCGGCATGAAGGTCGCTGGGTGTACGTCGACGGTGTGCACAACCCAGATTGCTGAACGATGACTACATCAGCTGGGTCAGTCCCCCGTCAACGACAAGCACCTGGCCGCTGATATAGCCATTACGCAAGAAGGCAAGAATCGCCTCGGCACAGTCGTCTGCGGTTGCTGAGCGTGGCACCGGAGCCATAGCAGCAACGGCTGCATGCTGGTCATCCCACGACTCAGTCCACGGAGTGGCAACGAGCCCAGGAGCGACGGCATTGAATCGGATTGGACCGTATGACTTTGCCAGCAATGCCGTCATCTGATTGAGGGTGGCTTTGGCCATTGAATAGGCCATCGAACTTCCAACGGGCCGAACTCCGGCAATGGAAGTGATGGTCACGACATTGGGATTGCCAGACTTGGCCAGCAAGGGAATGGCTGCCTTGGTCAGCCACCAGGTGCCGAACACATTGACCTCAAAGGTTTTGCGGAAGATCTCATCCGTCAGACCATCAAGGTCGTGATGGGCGACCAAGGAGGTCCAGCCAGCATTATTGATGAGGAAGTCCAGTTGCCCAAACTCCTCCATCGTGGCATCCAACATTGCTTGGCCCTGGGCCTGGTCAGAGATATCGGCCTGCACATAGATGGAATCGGTCGGCAATTCTGCCGACAGGGCCTGGCCCGCTTCAACCGAAGACGATGAGTTGACCACGATCTTGCAGCCGAGGTCGGCAAGACGTCTGGCGGTTTGCTCGCCGATACCACTGGTCGACCCGGTGACCAGGGCCACCTTGCCCTCAAACTCAGCGGACGTTCCGGTAGCTGGCGAATTGTTCGTGAGAGTCTCAGTCATGGCCGAGACCATAGTCCCGGCCAACTCGATCCAGAAATACTGAACCTGCAGACCTTCGACACACGCAAACGCACCGCCTACCCACGCACTACCCGCCCCTTACGCCCCCCGAAAAGCATCAGCAATCAGCTGATAGCTCTGCACCCTGGCTTGATGGTCCCAAGTGATGGAGACGATGACCAACTCCTCTGCTTCGTAGCTCCGAGCAAGATCTTCCAGCTGCTGCTTCACCTTCGTGGGTCCACCAACAATCATTGGCTTTCTGCCCGGCTGCACCGCCAGCGGATTAACCGGGGAAGCATCAACTTCATCAGGGGAAGGGATTGGGCCACGCAGTCCAAGTTGGCGCCAGAGCCGAACACTGCTGGCCAACCGCTCAGCCTCTGCATCGGTCGGCGCGCAGATGGCTCCAACTCCAACGTTGACTCGCGGTTGGGGGTGTCGGGCCGAGGGCTGATACTGGTCGCGGTATGCAGCACAGATAGCTGGCCCATCGCCAACAGCAATGAAGTCGGCAAAGGACAAGGGAAGCCCAAAATGGGCAGCAAAACTGGCGCTACCGGCGCTGGACGCCAACACCCAAAGTTCGGGCGGCTCACAGTCCGACGCTGGAAGGACATGTACCTGTCCAGCGAATGGGCTGTCGGAAGACAGCTCGTCGTGAAGCCAGCCATCCAGATCACGAAGTGCGTTGGGATAGGAATCAACGGATTGAGGGGTGCCTCCCGGTGCCAGGGCGTACATGGTTATCTGATCTGACCCTGGAGCCCGGCCGACACCCAGGTCGATTCTTCCGGGATGCAGAGTGGCTAAGGTTTTGAACGTCTCGGCCACCTTGTAGGCAGAATAATGGGACAGCATCACGCCGCCTGAGCCCACTCGGATTGACGAGGTGGAAGCGGCGATCTGTCCAATCAAGATCTCGGGCGCCGCACCGGCCAACCCGGTCGAGTTGTGGTGCTCGGCTACCCAATAGCGGTGATAGCCCATGACCTCAGTCTTCTTGGCCAGGTCGACTGAGTTCGCTAGCGCATCAGCAGCATTTGATCCCGCAGGTATCGGCGACTGGTCCAACACGCTAAGGCGCAGGGGGCGCGTCACGGGGTCATGCGAAGTAGCTGGGGTCGAGGAGTCTTGCATCAGACCATTGTCCACCAAGAACCGTGACGCCGTCGATTCTGCTACCTGTCCAATTCTGGTCACTTGCCAGTGTTCATCCCTATCATCAGTTCATGTTCATTGAAGGTGACTACGAACGTGATGGGGCAGTCTGCATTCGGCGTCTCTTCTCCGCTGGGGACATCGAGTTGGCCAGCAATGCCATTGAGGCCAACCTCGCTGATCTTTCATCGTTGGCCAAGCGAGCAAGCAGCGAAAGCGACGGTGCCTTCATCGAGGACTTTTGCTCCTGGCAGCGAATTCCCGCCATGGAGCGCTTTGTCCGCCAATCACCGGCCGCCGCCATAGCCGCCGAGCTCACCCAGTCGAACACCATCCGGCTCTACCACGACCATGTTTTGGTCAAGGAACCCGGCACAAAACAGCGAACCCCTTGGCATCAAGACCAGCCCTACTACAACGTCGATGGTTTCCAGAACACATCGATGTGGCTGCCCGTCGACCCGGTGCCTCGCTCATCCACCCTGGAATTCATTGCTGGCACGCATCGGGGGCCCTGGTTCATGCCTAGGACCTTCCTTGACGGGCACGCCTCATGGTTTCCAGAAGGATCCTTGGCCGAAATGCCAGACTTCGCCGCCGATCCAGAGCAATGGCCAGTCACTGGGTGGGAGCTGGAGCCAGGGGATGCCGTCTTCTTCAACATGTTGACGGTCCATGGGGCAGGCGGAGTCGATGGCTTGAACCGCCGCCGAGTCCTGTCGATCCGGTACCTGGGCGATGACATGGTTCACGCTCCAAGGCCGTGGCTCACATCGCCCCCTTTCGCCGGCCTGCAAGACCATTTAGAAGTTGGAGCACCCATGGACCACGAACTGTTTCCGGTCCTCTGGTCCGACGGGAAAAGGCCTGCGGAAACCAGCATCACGAATAACCAGGGCTAGGAGCCCTTCTTTCGTCCCTTTGAATATGCATCAAGTTTCTTGCGCTGGGCCGAGTTGAGACTATCCATGCCAAAGGCCGAGATCTGATCGAGGATCTCATCAATGCCCATCTCCTCAAAGCTGGAGTCGACAGCAACCATGGGGCGAGAAACACCCTTCTTCGAGTGCCGCCCCCGCCGTTTTCGGGGCGAAGCAGGTCGTTCCTCGCCGGAGATTCCGACCTTTCGAAGATCAGGAATCCACTCGACCGAGTTGGCCAGGCCGAACGCCTTTGCTGCCATTAACGTCCCTCCGACTCGCAAGACCAAAAACAACAACGGCTCGACGTCGCGAGTGCTGAGGTAGGACAAGGCTTCAAGGGTGAAGAAGACAAGAGCAAAAACCCAGCCTGGGATGCCGAAAAAGAATCGAACGCCGGGCATGTAGGCCACGAAGGTATAAAAAAGGGCTGAGCTGACGAGTTGAGCCCCAAAAATTACGTCGTAGCGGAAGCCAAGGCCAACTGCGTGCAACAGCGAGGCAAGGATCGAAGGAATCAGGATAAGAACAAGAAGGAACTTGGCCATCCTCACTCGCCCCAACGTACCCTCGATTCTTGATCCGAGGAAGAAGATCATCACGGCCGAAATGATCGTCCAAAGGCTGATGCTATTAGGAATGAACCAGGTCACCAGCCGCCAGACCTGACCGCGGCCAACCTCGGTTCCTGAGAACTCCAGCACATTGGTTACAACATCGCTCGGTCCACCGAGGGCCAGGAGGAACATTCCAACAATTACGAGCAGGCTCACGACCCCCGCTGAGCCAATGTCAAGCGTGCCAATTCGGAACCACGGCTCTTGACTATTGCCGAAATCGAACCGGCGCGGAGAGTTGCTGAACATCCGGCAAGCCTAGACATCAATCAGCGACGTTGTCGTGAGGCTCAACTCTTCTCCGACAGAGCAAGTCGGTTCCAACCCTCATTAAACCTTGAATCGAACCGAGACTCCGATCATGCGTTTCGCCAAGACCTCAAAATCTGTGTACTCAAGCCAGAAGAAGATTGGGACGACCCTGACTCGCGCCCTTCTCGTCGCCGGTCTTGTTCCAATGCTGGCCTTGGGTCTGCTCGCCTACCAGCTAAGCAAGGCTTCGTTGGCCGAAGCGTCCGGACAACGGCTAGAAGCCGCTGCCATCGACACCAACCACAAGATCGACCGAAACCTGTTCGAACGCTACGGCGATGTGCAAGCCTTCGCTTTCAATCCGAGCGCTAGTGGTTCTGCAGCCGAAGCCACCGAAGCCATGAACTTCTACATGGTCACCTACGGCATCTATGACGCCATGATCCTGGCCGACATCGATTCGGGCGAGATTGTTGCCGTAACCACCGTCGATTTTTCCGGAACCGAAACCAGTGCTCTCAATGACCTGGTCGGCACCAGCGTTCGTGGCCAGGACTGGTTTGACGCAGTAGCCGACGGATCCATTGGCGAAGCGCAATCGTTCTACTCCGACCTTGAACGAAACGACGTGTCCAGCAGTGTTGGCGGAAGCGGTCTCGTCCTCCCCTTCTCCGCTCCGGTGTATGGAAGCAATGGTCAAGCCCAGCGGGTCTGGCTGAACCTGGCCAGCTTTGACCGCGTCCTTGGCGACATTGTTGAAGAAGCCAAGAACACCCTGCATGACGTTGGCGCCGACAGCATCGCCCTGCACCTTCTGGACCAGGACGGACTTGTTCTATACTCCTCAGATCGCAGCGAAATTCTGACCACCAATATGTTCTCCGGCGACCAGGCAATTCCTCATGACGGCGAAGAGGGATACAACGACGAAGGCGAAAACGTCACGGCCTTCTCCCACTCTGGCGGTGCCTATAACTTCGAGGCATATGGCTGGTGGATGTTGGTTCAAGAAGACAAAGCCGAGGCCTATGCCACCGCTGGCACCCTACGAAACCAGATCCTGCTGGCCACCGGACTTACTGCCCTGCTCATCGCCGGGTTCGCCCGATTCATCTCCGGACGAATAGCTGTCCAGATGGAGCCTTCGGTCGAGTCGGTGTACACATCTTCTGATGTCCTTGGCAAGCTCAGCTACGACATGGCGTCCATATCTGCTGGCGCCTCCGCCGAAGCAGAGTCACTAGCCCGAGAGGCTGGAGACCTGGCCCACGGTGTTGACTCGGTGAGCATCGCCATGGAACAAATGTCCGAGGCGGTCCGAGAGATTGCTGACTCGGCAGCTCACGCCACCGAGGTAGCACGCGAGGCTGTCGTCACCGCCAGTACCACCAACGATCAGATCGAGAAGCTTGGCGCATCCAGCGTCGAGATTGGCGAAGTTGTCGAGGTCATTTCATCCATTGCTGAACAAACCAATCTGCTTGCCCTCAACGCCACCATCGAAGCCGCTCGTGCTGGGGAAGCCGGCAAGGGATTCGCTGTTGTGGCCAACGAGGTCAAGGAGCTGGCCAAACAGACTTCAACTGCCACCGAGGACATTTCCGCCAAGATCGCTCAGATCCAAGGTGACTCGGAGACCGCGGTCGCCGCCATTGGTGGCATTACTGAAGTCATCGACCGCATCGCCGAGCTACAGATCACCATTGCCTCCGCGGTCGAAGAACAGTCGGCAACAACCAGCGAAGTTGTTCGCAGCATGGCCGAAGCCTCCCAGAGCACAACCAGCATTGCTGATGCCATTGGCAATGTTGCCGAAGCCACCCGCCAAACCTCAGATACTTCCGTCCGAGTCGCCTCAGCGTCAACCGAACTTGGAGCAGTTGCTCACCAGCTTGACCGCCTCGTCAGCGTCGGCAAGCAATAGCACACCTCCCTCACAACCGTCCTCCATCGGGTCCGAATTATCAGAAGCTTTGGCGAAGCGCTGAACCGCTGGTAGACCAAGCCGATGGAATCACCTATCGAAGCCAACGGACTCCGTCGAAGCTTTGGCGATATCGAAGCCGTTTGCGGGGTGGATCTCTCCGTTTCGCAAGGCGAGATCTACGGCTTCCTCGGTCCAAACGGGGCCGGTAAGTCAACCATGGTTCGGATGTTGACAACCCTCTTGAAGCCATCGGCCGGCCGGGCAAGGGTTGCTGGCTTCGATGTTGCAACCGAGGCGGACGAGGTCCGGCGACGCATCGGGGTTGCCCTCCAAGATGCTGCTATCGATCCGCTCATGACGGGCAATGAGTTGCTCCACCTGCAGGCAACCCTGCACGGCCTTGGTCGTAAGGAAGGCAAAGAACGCGGACGCGAACTGCTGGACCGAGTCGGCCTCACCGACGCCGGTGATCGCCGAGTACAAACCTATTCCGGCGGTATGCGACGGCGTCTCGATCTTGCAATGTCGCTCTTGCATCAACCGGCAGTTCTATTTCTGGACGAGCCAACCACGGGGTTGGACCCCAGCAGTCGCCTCAACCTGTGGGAAGAAGTGCGCCGGCTCAACACCGAAGGAACGACCGTCTTCCTCACCACCCAGTATCTGGAAGAAGCAGACGAGCTTGCCCACCGGGTCGGCATCATCGATGGCGGTCTCATTGTCCGAGAAGGAACCCCGGCTGAGTTGAAAGCTGCCGTTGGCTCACCAACCCTGCGGATCGACGTCTCACCCGATCAGTTCGGCACTGCCAATGAGGTTCTCGGACGATTCGGCGAGCAACGACCTGCCCGCGAAGGGCGCCTAGCAATCGGGCTCGACAAAGGCGCCAGCCGCCTCACTGATGTGGTGCGAGCTCTGGATGAAGCCAACGTCAGCGTGCTCCATATGGAACTGGATGCACCAAGCCTTGATGATGTGTTCGCCGAAGCGACAGGCCGTCGCCTCGAAGGCCAGGCGGAGTAGTCCCCCATGACTGATCTCCCAATCGACCCCTCATCAACAATTCCCAAGAAAGCCATCGTGTCCGGGCATGATTCGGGCCAAGCAGGCATCGGCGCCTTCCTTGCCATGTCCAGGCGGGCCATCGTCGGCTTCTATCGACAACCCTCCAACTGGGTTGTTGGAGCCGCCTTCCCCTTGCTGATCACCGCCGTTTCTGCTTCTGCATTCAGCCGTTCCACCTCGTTGCCCGGTTTCCCCGACGCCGACAGCTTCCTCCAGTTCCTCATGGCCGGGACCATCCTGCAAGGCACCTTGTTTGGGTCAATCACCGCCTCAACCGACCTCGCCCTTGACATCGAAAACGGATTCATGGACCGACTCCTAGCCTCGCCAGTTTCCCGGGTTTCAATCCTGGTGTCGCGTCTGGCTGGCGCCGCAACGTTCGGAGCCGGAATCACAGTCCTGTACATCGCGGTATTCACGCTCTTTGGAGCCAAGGTCAATGGTGGGCTAGCGGGCATGCTTGTCATGGTCCTGCTCTCAACCATCATGGCCATTGGTGTCGGAGGTTACGGAGCAGCTATCGGTCTCAAAACTGGCTCAGCCGAAGCCGTTGGAAACTCTTTCCCACTCATCTTCATTCTCTTGTTCATGTCCAGTGCGTTCTTCCCGGTCGAAACCATGTCCGGAACCTACAAGACTATTGCTCAGTACAACCCGATCAGTCTTGTCATTGATGCTTCACGCCACCAGGTCCTGCAAGGTTTCGACCTGGGCGAGGCAACGAAGGGGTTCGTGATTGCCATCGCCTTTGCCAGCATCATGATTGGCTTGGCCTTGAGCCAACTTCGAAGTCGACTGGCCGACGCATCATGAGCGCTTCGACCCCAACCAGAACGACAAACGTTCAGCAAACAGCTCTTGGTCCCGAACTCCATGTTCGGGTCGGTCCCGTTGCCCGCGCACTGGTTCGTCGCAGCCTGGTCGCGATCACCCGCGTCCCTTCAGCCCTCGTACCCATCCTCCTGATGCCAGTCTTCTTCATGATCGCCTTCACCGGCTCATACTCAGCCATCACCAACATTCCAGGCTTTCCAACCGACAACATTTTCAATTGGTTTGTGCCCTACGCCTGTGTGCAAGGAGCGGCATTCGCCGGAATTGGAACCGGGTTCAGCACTGCACGTGACATCGAAACCGGGTTCTATGACCGACTCCTCTTGGCGCCAAGTAGCCGAGCGTCGCTCATTTTAGGGCCAGTGGGAACATCAATTGTTCGCTCCAGCTTTCCCTTCCTCACCGTCCTACCCCTCGGGCTACTACTCGGAGCCGATTTTCCCGGGGTGCTCGGGCTATTGATACTGGCATTCACTAGTGCAACGGTTTCAATCATGAGTGGTTTATGGGCCTTGGGTGTGGTCTTTCGTATGCAAACCCAACGCTCGCTCGGACTGGTTCAGGTTGGAATCTTCGCTACCCTTTTCCTCTCCATTGGCCAGGTTCCGTTGGCGGTCATGAGGGGCTGGCTCCATGGGGCCGCTCGGGTGAACCCGACGACCAACCTGCTGCGAATGGCCCGTCAAGGATTCCTTGGTGGGGTGACTTGGGAACTGACCTGGCCTGGGCTGGTTGCCGCAATTCTGGTCGTCTCCGGGTTAGGCCTTTTCGCTGTCAGCGGGTTTAGGAAGATGGAGAAGTAGGACTCACCATCGAGAGGAAATCAACAACAAGCTTGAGCACAAGGTCCGGCTTCTCTCGGGGCAATCCATGGCGTACACCGGGCAAGAGTTTCCCTTGAAGCAGAGCGCTTGATCCGAGGGCAGCCAGAGTCTGTTCATACATGGCTTCTGTTGCGAATTCGTCCTCACCGCCCTGAACAACCAGGACCGGACACTGGACCTCGGCCAGGAGCGGGCGAATGTCCCAGCTCTGAAACTCCGATCGAAGCCCACCATTGCTCCAGGCTTCAAAAACTGCTGCTGCGTCATCATGGTGTCGAGCCAGGGCCGCCAACAATAGATGTGGGTCCTGACGCAGAGTGGAAATGGCATCGGTGCATGTCGGCTCGACAAAGCTGTGTGCGGCGAGCGCAATCACTGACCCAACTCGCTTCGGTTCCTTGGCCGCAAGCAGCAATGCGATCGAGCCACCATCGGAATGGCCGATCAGAACTGGCCGTTCGATGCTCAAAGCGGCCAGCAGCCGATCGAGTACTACCGCCTGTTCTGCCATCCAGTCCGCTGGCCACGCCCCATCTGGTGCTGGTCTGGATGTCCCATGGCCAGGACGGTCATAGGCCAGCACAGTCTTGCCCGTCTGGGTCGCAATCTCTTCTGGCAGATCTCGCCATTGGCTGATCGACCCCAAGCCATCGTGGAGCAGAATGATCTCGGGCGCACCTGCTCCCCAGGTCTTGGTCCGAAGCACGGTTTCACCAAAGCGCACGGTTTCATCCAGCATCAGGCACCTTGCCTGACACACGAAGGAAGGACTGTTGCAGAGCCAGTCCCAAACCTCACCCTCGGGCCACGACTCTCAAGTGAGGGAGCGGGCTGTAGCCGACTGGGGAACATCAGACTTACTCGCAGGCAAGGTGCGTAGAATCCGATCACCGGAGTTCGACGTGACGCCGAGCCAATAGTGCTCATTTCGATAGTGATGGAGACGGTGATTGCGGGCCAACCGAGAGTAGTAGCGAGATGCTGGCCGGTACCTGGTGTGGACCAGGAGGTGCACCCATTCATAGTGAGCCAAGCCCAACGCTGCCAAGGTGAAGGCCGAAGCAAACCCAGGAAGGAGCGGAAGCCCCAACACCGACAAGAGCGGAACCGACCAGGCCGCAGTGAATCCAGAGAACATGACCAAGAACACCGCGGCATCGACTGGATCGAGCAGGATCCAGTCCAGATCAGGCGGGTCAAGGTGATGCTTGTGATGGCCAACTCCGGTCTTGAGCCTGCGCATGCGAAAGGACTCTTCTGGAGCATGCAGCAAGAATCGGTGGATGACCCACTCCACCGATCCCGTGAGGAACAAGGTGCAAAGCACCATCAGACCATCACCCAACCCCCACCGGCCAAGACTGAGGCGCCAAACCATCAGCACAACGGCAACCACCACCAGGATGCGGGGCGAACCGGCCGAGAAATAGGTCATCACGACTTCACGTTTGCATCCCAACTCATCAGATCGGGGACCGGACTCAATCATGACCACTGAACTAGTACAGGGCCCAGCACAGTTGGTTGTCAAGACCGTTACCTCCCATCCCTCCCCCCGACCCACAGTCAAGACGTCGAAGCAGACTCGGCCTATCCACGAAGGCGGCCCGGGAATCGACCCGAACTCGGCCGGTGACCTAGGGTCATCTGGTGATCTCAAGTGAGCAACAAGGCAGGCGACACTGATGCAGGACCAAGACACACCGTCCCCGGCCATCGAGATTCCCATTGTCAATCTCTCCGACGATCTGGGCACCGTTGGATCAGCCCTGGACGCGGCGTATTCCAGTATTGGCTTCTGCCAGATCGTCGGGCACGGTTTGGATCCGAAACTCGAAGCATCAGCTTGGACCCTGGCGCAAGAGTTCTTCGCCCTGCCCGAGCACGAAAAAGAACGGTGCTCAATTGCCACCGGCGAAGCCTACGGTTATGGCCCATTTCAAGCTGAGCGGCTGGCGGCAAGCGTGGGTGAGGTCACTCCGCCAGACCTGAAAGAAACGTTCTCGGTCGGGCCAGGTCTCCGCCCAAGCAATTGGAATGACGATGAAACCGCTGCCTTCATTTTCTCGGACAATCGCTGGCCATCTTCGCTCCCGGACCTCCAACCAACCCTGGAAGATCACTATCAGCAACTGGCCTCATTGACCGAACGAATCATGGCGGCCATGGCCGTTGGCCTTGGTCTGGACGAGCACTACTTCGTTCCCCTAATTGACCAACACCCATCGGCCTTGCGGTGTCTCCACTACCCAGCTCAAGGGCAGATCAGTCCCAAGCCTGGTCAGCTTCGTGCCGGTGCCCACACCGACTACGGCACACTCACCTTGCTACGACAACAGCCCAGCGTCTTGAGCACGGACCAAGTCCACTTCCCAATGAGCCAGACGAAACAGGTCGATGGGCTCGAGGTCAAAGGCGTTGACGGTATTTGGTACCCAGTAGAGGTAATCAGCAATGCCTATGTTGTCAACGTCGGCGACGCCTTGGCCCGCTGGACCAACGGACGTTGGCAGAGCACCGTTCACCGCGTTGCACTCCCGCCGACTGAAGCCGCTCCCGCTGATCGCTTCTCGATGGCCTTCTTCCATAACGCCAACTGGGATGCGACCATCGAGTGCTTGCCGTCCTGCCTGGCACCAGGAGAGGAACCCCGCTTCGCCCCAATCACTGCTGGGCGGCACCTGATGGAGAAGTTTCGGAGCACCCAAGGCACAAGTTCCCCGTGACCTGTGGCCACTGCCACCTAGTGACCTGTGGCCACCTTGCCTGTCGTTTTGCTGTGCAAGTCCTCGGCGTGTCGGTTAAGGCCGACAAGGTGAGCATCAATACCCCGCTCCGCGAACTTGGCAACAACAGCGTCCAAGGCAACAACCGCTGATGTGTCCCAGATTCGAGCATTACTCAGGTCGATCTCGACCCGCTTCACTCGCACCGCGTCATAGTCAAAGGAATGAACAAGATCATTGGTTGAGGCAAAGAACAGTTCACCGGTCACCGCGTAGAGTCGTTCGACATTGTCAGGATCCAAGACACTGGTCACCTTCACAACGTGGGCAACGTGGCGGACAAAGAAGACAGCAGACAACAACACTCCAACACCAACGCCGTATGCCAGGTTGTGGGTCAGCACGACAATGCCGACCGTTGCCACCATGACAATCGTCTCTGGCCCCGGCAGGTCCTTGATCATTTGCGGCTTGATGCTGGCCCAGTTGAAGGTTCCGATCGAAACCATGATCATGACAGCCACCCGAGCCGCCATCGGGATCTGGGCAACCAGGTCACCCAGGACCATGATCAGGAGTAACAAGAAGACGCCCGATGCCAGGGTCGACAGGCGAGTGCGGCCCCCAGAACGGTGGTTGATCATGGACTGACCAATCATGGCGCAACCCGCCATGCCACCCAAGAATCCAGTAGCGATATTGGCAATTCCCTGGCCACGAGACTCGCGGTTCTTGTCCGAGTTGGTGTCGGTCAAGTCATCAAGTAGCTGAGCAGTCAACAGTGATTCCAACAATCCGACAAGAGCCAAGGTGATCGAGAAAGGCAGGATGATCTTGAGCGTCTCCAGGCTGACCGGAACGTCGGGGAAGTGCGGGAATGGCAAGGCTGAGGGCAGTTCACCCATATCCCCCACGGTGGGGAGGTCAAGTCCAAAGGACGCGGCGGCAACGCCAAGAACGACAATGGCAGCCAAGGGCGAAGGAACCGCCTTGCTGATGCGAGGCAGGCCATAGATGATGCCAAGCCCAAGTCCGATGAAAAGTAAGTTGGTAGCAAGGACACCTGACGCGTGCTCACCCTCCGAAAGCAGGATGTGAGGAATCTGGGCCATGAAAATCAGAATCGCTAACGCATTGACGAAACCGACCATGACGGTGCGAGGAACGAAACGCATCAGGCTTCCGACACCCAAGTAGCCAAAACCGATTTGAAGCAGTCCGGCCAAGACCGTTGCTGCAAACAAGTAGCCGACCCCATATTCTTCGACCAGAGGAACAATAACCAGGGCCATGGCGCCCGTGGCGGCCGAGATCATGCCCGAGCGGCCGCCAGCAAAGGCAATGATGATGGCAATCGAGAACGAGGCATAGAGGCCAACCTTGGGATCGACGCCAGCAATGATCGAGAACGAGATTGCTTCCGGAATGAGGGCGAGGGCAACAACAAGGCCCGAAAGCAGATCAACTTTGGGGTTGGCAAACCAATCATCGCCGTCAACCGGGGCCGGCCTTGTAGCCCCGGCAAGTTTCGTAGTTTTCTGGGACATTCTTACCTCTGAGCGCTCTGCGTTCGAAGCGACGCACTCGGCGGTGTGTCTATCGGCGGGTCTGTGACTCGATATGTACTCTCGGCGCTTCGGTCCGAGAGCACCTCCGCCGCGAATGCAGCAAAGCTGTCGAGGCTAGGGCAGGTGCCAGCGCTTACCACTGTCATATCGGTCACAGTGGACCCAAAATGAGGAAGCTGCCGCAATACCCCACAGGCTTCCGCCATCGATTCAGAGCTTCACTAACACCAACCGGAACGCGGCCGAAGCTGGCAAGATGTCCACCGTTGCCGATGTGAGACCAGCAATTACGTTGTTGGATGAGGAACGAGCTTTTGCGCTCAACAAACTCTTCTACTCCACCACCAACATGCGCGGCTTCATCACGTCGTGCAACCAGGTCTTCGTCCGGGTTAGCGACTACCAGGTCGACCAGCTGCTCGGAGCACCCCACTCCATTGTTCGTCACCCCGACATGCCACGGGCCGTATTCAAGGTTCTGTGGGACACGCTCAAGGCCAAAAAGCCTCTGGCCGCCTATGTCAAGAACCTTGCCGCTGATGGTCGCTACTACTGGGTGATGGCTGTAGCCATTCCGGTCAAGGGTGGCTATCTGTCCATCCGCCTCAAGCCAACAACGGCCATCCAGGCAGTGGTTGAAGCCGAGTATCGGTGCGTACTTGAGCTAGAACGCTCACTAGAAGCAGACGGGCTGAGCCGGAGCAAGGTCCTAGAACAGTCAGTACCTGCCCTCCTGGACGGCTTAGCCAAACACGGTTTCAGCGGCTATGACGCCTTCCAGCATGTCGCCCTACCAACAGAAATCGCCTCCCGCCGAAACACCCTGGGAAAGACCCAGGACACAGCCAATCCCGGGGCCGGGTTGCACGATGAGGAGATATCTGAACTTGCATTGGCCAACCGCGAGGTTCTGAGCTGGATCTCGAATCTGTTCGAGAACCTCGACAGTTTGGTCTCGGCCAACGAGGCCATGGCCACTCGCTCCCAATTCCTTCTTGAGCTCGCTCGCAATATTCACATCTTTGCCCTCAATGCAGGACTGTCATCTTCAATGCTGGGAGCTGAGGGCAACGCCCTGGCCGCGGTGACCAAGGAACTTCAGTCAACCTCAAAGGAGATTGTTCGCACCATCGAACGCTCGACCTCACAAGTTGATCGAGCGATCGAGCTCATCCGAGAGGTCGGCTTCATGATCTCGATCGCAACTCTTCAGTCGGAGATGGTTGAGTTCGAGACCCAACCACCTTCTGACCAAGCAGTAGCGCTGGACCAAGCAGCACCGCTGAACCAAGCAAAGCAACCTGAGCAGAACTCGCGCTGGAGAGCCGAGGCCATTGAAGCCGATCAACGGATTTCGACCCTGGTCGACAGCTTGGTCGACAGCATCAAGATTGTCTTCGACCTCTCTGCGGGTACTGCCAGCAAGATCGGTGACTTGTCTTCCGATAGCCAATCGCTGTTTCTCCACCTGGACCGTCTGCAGTTTGGGTTGCTTGCCGGGCGAATCGAGATTGCCCGCCTCAACGATCGACGTGGCTTTACCGACATGTTCGCCGAGATCTCCGCACAGCTACTTGGGGCCGAGTCCGAGATCAAAAGGTTCGGTGAGGAAACGGCCAATGCCACACGGCTGATCGAACACTTCGACCTTGACCGCGGCCAACAGGTTCTGGACCGGTTATGCGCTGCTCGGAGTCAGCCTCTCGCCAACACGCACTAGCTGGCTTCTAGCTGTCCAACGAGACTGTCGTACTCTCACTAGCGACAGGTTGTGATGTCGTTTGCCAGCTGCCAGTGCGATGGCCAGGTCATCGGACGATCTAGGTCAATACGATGATCGGTCTGGTTGGAGCCAATTCCTGCCCGTAGTCTCGCTGCTAGACGATGCAATATGTCGGCTTCGACCCAGCTGTTGTACGGGCCGGAAGGATCGGCGTTGGTTTCGTCATAGGCCGCGCCAACGAGATTGAGCAGGTCAACAATTCCAAGTCCCCACAGGCGCAACACCCGGTCGCCGGCATCGGAGAAGTAGAGGCGTGTTCCCGGATGAAGATCGCTCTGAAGTTCGAGATAGATCGCTTGATGCCCCATGGAACAGACAAGGATGAGGATGCTCGGCAGCTCCGAGCCTTGCCATTCGGTGACCGAGCGTTCCACCGTCGGTAGACCATCTCCAAGGAACATGCCGAAGGTGGAGGGGTTCCAGTCGGTCCAAAAGTCTCGCAAATCGCCAGGAATTCGAAGGTCGCCAGGGAGTCGCTGATCAATCTCATCAATGAGGGTGGCAATGTGCCCCGGTTGGCGATTCAGTTTGGGTCGAGCCCCATACCGACCAACCGAGTCGGCATATTGTTCTACCGCCTCATCAATCAAGATCATACAACATGCATCGACACGAAGATGAGTGACCTTTACCGGTGATACCTCGCGGGTGAACAGCAATTCCAGAAGGAACCCCTAAACCCATCGCAACCTGACCTGTTCTTCATCACTTCTTGACAACCGTTCCTACAAGATTGTCCTCATCCCCAGGACATCAACAACGGAGTTCTGGATAACCAAGGAGCAGTCATGAACAACCCCTCAAACCCGAAGCGAAAGGCGGCAACGATCCTGAGTCTTGGAGTTCTTTGCGCCTCAATCTTCTCCGCCGGAATCGCCGGTGCGACCGAGCCCGCACCAACCTTGCCTACAACCCCGACAACTGTGACCTCTTCGCTCTCGGATGAGAACTCCGGTAGCGGCTCCTCGCCGGTGGAGTCCGAAACACTGACCATCGACGAAGACGATTTCGCAGAGTGGGAGCCGACCCAAGAAGAGATCGCAGAGTTCAATGCGGAGGTCGCCAAGCTAAGCGAAGCATTTACCACAGCTGGCATCGCCTTCACCCTTGAAACCGATGAATCTGGCCTGCAATACCTGGAATGGGACGAAGCGGACGACGAGCAGGCTTGGGAGATTCTCGACGAGGTCTTTGCTGACACGCTCATCGCTGACGACGCGGACTTTGATTGGCAGCCAACGGCGGAGGACATAGCAGAAATCAATGCCGAGATCGCCAAGGAAGTCCAAGCCCTGGAAGCCGCTGGCATCTCCACCATCATGGAGACCGATGAGTTCGGTATCAGCCTCCCCACGTGGGACGAAGGTGACAACGAGGCTGCGATGGCCGTCTTTGACGAGCTGTACGGACCGACCGAAGGTTTCGGCAACATTGACTTCAACGACGCTGACTTCAACGACGCTGACTGGAAGCCAACCGCTGAGGACATTGTTGAGATCAACGAGCTGATCAAGTCCGAAATCAAGGCTCTCACCGATGCTGGCGTCTCATTCACCCTTGAGACCGACGAATTCGGCTTCGAATTCCCGATGTGGGACCAATCCGACGACGATGCGGCCTGGGACGCCCTGGGAACCCTCTGGGACGATGAGTTCGAACTGCTCGACGGAGATGCTGCTGGCGAATAGCTAACTTTTCTCCCCAATCCCCGCCACAAAACTGGGTGGACGCACAAGCGTCCGCCCAGTCGGCGCGTAGCTTTCCAACACTCGAGACAGGATCTGACTGAACCTTCATCACTTCTTGACATGAATCAGGCATGATCTTGTCCATGACTGCCCGCATCGTGATCGCTGAAGACGATAAGAAACAGGCCGATGTGCTCAGGCTGTACCTGGAACGAGAGGGGCATCACATTGTCTTAGCCAGCAATGGCCAGCAGGCACTCGAACAGGTTCGACAACGCAAGCCAGACCTCCTCATCCTGGATGTGATGATGCCCGGGCTAGACGGTCTCGATGTGCTGCGGGTGCTGCGTTATGAAATGGATATCCCAGTCATCATGGTTACCGGTCGATCAACCGAGGAAGACATGCTGCTCGGCCTCGACCTCGGTGCCGATGATTACATCACCAAGCCATACAGTCCGAGAGAGTTGGTGGCCAGAGTCCGAACCGTTCTTCGCCGTGGTGGCACTGCCCAGGAGGAATCAACCGAATTCACCGCCGGGTCCTTGTGTGTTGACACCCGACGACACAAGGTGCTTGTCGATGGAAACGAGATCGAGTGCACCCCACGCGAGTTTGATGTGCTGGTCACCCTCATCCGTGAGCCGGGCAAGGCGTACAGCCGCCAACAGCTACTGGAAGCAGCCTTTGGATGGGATTACGACGGGCTGGAACGCACGATCGACGTCCACATTCTCAATCTTCGCAAGAAGATTGAGATCGACCCGACTGCCCCCCAGATCCTTCTCACCGTCTACGGGGTCGGCTACAAGATTACCGAGGAAATCTCGTGAGCTTGAGAATGGGAATCCGCGGTCGCCTGCTCCTATTGGTCTTAGCCATCGCTGCTCTGTCGGTCGTGCTCACCGCCATCGTGGTGCGACGGGTAACCAGCGATCAGCTATCTACCCAGGTGTCTGAGAACCGCCTCACGGTTGACTCCATCAATATCGCGCTCAATGAGTTCGCCTTGACAGCAACGACCTGGGCAGAGGCCAACGAGATTGTTGCTTTACTTTCCAAACAGTACGGAACCAGAGTCGCTGTCGTTGATCTGGACGGCAACATCCTGGTCGACAGTGCCCAGATCCTTGAGGGAGAAGACCGCCCTCTGCCCGCCTTCGAGTCCGGGTTTATTGATCCATCCATTGACGCCTTTGGTATCGAAATACCTGAAGAAGTTGAGGCTCAGTGGCTGGTCGAAGAAGAATTCGAGCAGTGTCTGTTGAGCCAAGGGGTCGATCCAGCCTGGTTTATTGATGACCTCGCATTCTTTGAAAAAATCGCTGACAACCTCTCCTCTGATGAAATCGACCGCTTGGCAGCCGTCGCCGACTTTTGCTGGCAAGAAGCAGATGGCGGTCTCTTCATCGAAGAATCAGGCGTCGATGAATCGTTTCTAGACGGCGAACCAGGGTTTGGGCCGAGTGCTGCCATGCTTGAGCCTGCACTCCTCTTTCTTGGAGAGTCCGGAGAACCTGGTGGGGTGCTTGATAGCAGTATCGACTATCGAATGGTGCTAAGCCTTCTGGCCATCGGCACCGTCGCCACCATGTCGGCTTATCTTCTTTCTCGCCGGATCCTGGCACCCATTTCTGCTCTCACCCGAGCGGCCCAGGAAGTAGCCGACGGAGGGCGGCCAGAACCAGTAGAAGTCGTCGGCGATAGCGAGCTCTCCGCGCTCGCCGTTGCTTTCAATTCGATGGGCTCAACCCTTCGCAACGAAGAAGAGGCTCGACGTCGACTGACCACCGACATTGCCCACGAACTCCGCTCACCTCTCCAAAATATTCGAGGAACCTTGGAGGCGGCACAAGATGGAGTTCGTGAGCTCAACCTGGATCTCGTCGAATCAGTCCACGAAGAAGCCCTACTGCTCCAACATCTTGTTGATGATCTGCAGGTACTCGCCCTGGCCGACGCCGCAGCCCTCCATATGGATAAGGAGTCGGTTTCCATACGCGACCTGCTCGAATCGGTTGTTCGAAGCCATTCTGATCGTGCTGCCGAAGCGGGGATCCAATTGTCGAACAACGATGCCTCGGAGCGGGCGGAAGACTCGCTTGTGATCGGCGACCAGATGCGACTGCGGCAAGTCTTCAGCAACCTCGTTGACAACGCCTTGCGACACTCAACCAGCGGAGACACCATCAGTCTGGAGACTGAACTCGTGAACAAGGGCAAACAAAGGCTCGTTCAGATCTTGGTTCGTGATACCGGCGAGGGCATCGACGAGCATTTCTTGCCCCAAGTGTTTGACCGCTTCAGCCGAGCCGACCCCTCTCGCACCCGAGGAACGGGAGGGAGCGGGGTCGGTCTCGCTATTTGCCAGAAGCTGGTTGAGGCTCACGGTGGAACAATCAGCGTTACCTCCAGAATCGGCGAAGGCAGCTGCTTCATTGTCAAGCTGCCCGCTCGCTCAGAAACACCTATTTGATCAGTGATCCAGTTGGGTCGATCACAAACCAAACACCACCGGTTCCCTGACCATTGGTGTCACCAGGGGCCGAGTCACCGGCGAAGAAATACAGTGGCCAGTCACCAGCTTGCAGTTGATGCGAGCCGTCCGGGCGCTCAAGGACCGAGAAAACCGATGCATCAAGCCCCTCCGGTAGTTCGCTTGAAGCCGACAGTACCGGCGGCCAGCTCTGGGCGCAGCTGCCTTCACAGGTGGATGTCCCCTTGGAGTCATCGGTAAAGCCATAAACCGTGATTCCAATTGAGCCAACCAGGATGTCGCCAAGGTCAGAGGACGCGGTCTTGATCACTGCTGGGCCCACCGCAGCGGCAGTGTCATCGGCGACGCTCTCCGACGAGCTGTCAGCCCCTGCGTCCTCGGCCTGTCCGGAGTCGGATCCACAAGCCGCAAACAGCAAGCCCGCCGCCATGGCGAACCCCACTAGTCGGGCAGGCTTGGCCGGATTACTTCTCGTGGTTGGTGCCAGAGTTGGAACTTCCCCAATCTTGCTGGTCACACGTCGGGTCTTCGTTGATGGTTTGTACATGTCCTTCTTCTTTCGGGTCCTTGGGACGTTGTGGCTAGACAAGGAGCTTACGATCACTACCGCGTCGGAGGAGTCTGTGCTACTGGTCAGCCCGTGACGGTGATTGTGCCCGTCATGCTCGGATGAATGGAGCAGAAGAAGGCATAGGTCCCCGGCTCGGTAGGAGCGACAAAACTTCCGGTGCCAGTGGTGGCGTCGAGGGTTCCGGTATCGAATAGGCCATCCGATGAGGTCAGGGTGTGCTGGGCTCCATCAAAATTGTTGACCACAACGGTCTCCCCCGGAGCAACAGTCATAGTTCCGGCGAAGGCGAATTGGTCGATCACAATGCCCTCAGATGCAGTTCCAGATTGAGCTGTGTCTGTAGGTTGAGCTGTGGCTGGAGCCGGATCGTTCGATCCAGGTCGGGCAAGGGCAATCCCAGCGATTATCGCCCCCATCACACAGATCACAACAGTGGCAGTCACACGTTTCGTCATCACTCGTTCCTCTCAATCGTTACTTGGACCATCAGGTGACGGCGGGCAGAATCACCACCCAGCACATCACCTTCATTGGATCAGTACGTCGATCTGGTCGGGATAGTTCGCTAATAGCTGGATTTCTTTTTGCGCCGTACCATGAGGCGCCTATGAGGGTGACGGCGGAAACAATTCACCATTTCCAAGCCGGTGATGAAGAAGCCGTCCGCTCCATCTATCAGGAATATGGTGGTGCCGTTCTCACCATTGCCCGCTCGATGGTTAGTGATCCGGAGTTGTCCAAAGAGATCGTGCAACAGACCTTCCTCAAAGCCTGGCGCTCATCTTCGACATTTGATCAGAATCGCGAGTTCTCCCCGTGGCTCTATGCCATTGCTCGACGGACGGCTATCGATGTTCTACGTCGCGAACAACGATCACCACAGGCAGCATCTGGGGGCTCAGACCCTTCGATCAATCTGGTCGAGACCCTGCCGGATTCGGCAGCAATGACCTTCGAGCGCACCTGGGAAGTCTTTGAGATACGTCGCGCCATTGACGCCCTGCCGGTAGTTGAACGTGAGGTAATCAGGCTCTCTCACCTTGCTGGCCTGTCTCATCCGGAGATCTCCACCAAGCTGGAAGTCCCGATCGGAACAGTTAAGTCACGCTCCGCCCGGGGACTGAAGAGACTTTCACTCGCATTGCAGCACCTGGCAAGAGTCGCGAACCAAACAGCAGCGGCAGACGTACAGGGAGAGGAGGAGTAACGTGTCCGATCCAGAAAACACTGATCCCCCCATCGATCCGAGCATTGTGAATCTGAGCGAGGCCGACATGGTGAGCGATGAGCTTGACGATGTTGCCACCGGTGACACCGAACTGAGCGGTGCCGAACTAAGCAGCACGGAACTTGCAGAACTCAACACCTTGCTGGCAGACCCAGCTATTTGGGCCGAGTCAGACCCTGGTCTCGAAGATCTCATCGTTGAAGAAATTATTGCTGAGGCCAACATGGCCCCAACCCTTCAAGACCAGAACAAAACCGAAACAACGCCGACCGAAACAACTCCAACCAAAGCCAGTGTTGTTGCAATCTCCAGCCGCTCTCGGCTCGTTGGCTCCATCATCCCATTTGCCGCCGGAATTGCTGCAGGCTTGCTACTGGCGGTTTCCGCACTAGCCCTCAGGTCACGAGAAGACGGAGTTCAGTTGGCTCTGGTCGGAACCGACCTTGCTCCCGGTGCGTCAGCCGAAGCCCTGATCGACCCTGGGCCTTTGGGAGTTCGAATCACCCTGGACGTGTCTGGGCTTCCGCCATCCCCTCAGGACACGTATTATCAGGCCTGGGTTCGAAAAAGCCCCGAAATCGGTATCAGCGCTGGCACCTTCCATCTACGGGGCGGAGACGGTGCGATCGAACTCTGGGCCGGGGTTTCTACCGATGACTACCCACTCATCACGGTCACCTTGCAACAAGAGGGTGATGGAGCGGAATCATCAGGGAAGGTAGTGCTCAAGGGTCGCCTAGATTAGCGTGGATGCCTCCCTCATCGCCAGGCAGATCCGGCCGATTGAGAACAGCAGACATCCCAACCACCCCAAGGACACCCTCGTGTTCGAAGAAGTAGCCAACACAGCAGACAACACCGACCTTGACTTGCAGCGCTTGATCCGTCGCGATCAGCGCGACCAAGAGATCGCCCCGTACCAGGTGGAGTTGCTCAAGATGCAACGTCATCTTGAGGAGCACTCCAAACGGATGATCGTGCTATTCGAAGGCCGTGATGCCGCGGGGAAGGGCGGGACAATCCGTCGAGTCACCCGCTTCATGAACGAGAAGCATTACCGGGTCGTTGCCCTTGGCAAGCCAACCGAAGAGCAGCGGACCCAGTGGTATTACCAGCGCTACGTGCGCGAGTTTCCCTCCGGTGGGGAGATGGTGCTGTTCGATCGCAGCTGGTACAACCGGGCCATGGTGGAGCCCGTCTTTGGGTTCTGCACTCCCGAAGAGCACAAGAACTTTCTGCGAGGCGTCGTTGGTTTCGAAAAGGATCTTGTTCGCCAAGGAACGACTCTGGTGAAGCTGTATTTCTCGGTCACCAAGGAAGAACAGCAACGTCGCTTCAACAGCCGCCACGATGACCCACTCCGTAGCTGGAAACTCAGCGAAGTCGACATGCAAGCCCAGGAGTTTTGGGGAGAGTTCACCTCACGCAAGTATGAGATGTTGCGCAAGACCCACACCAATGTTGCTCCTTGGACGGTCATTCGTTCCGGCGACAAGCACAGGGCCCGACTCAACGCTATGCGGGTGATGCTGAAGGCAGTCCCGTACAAGGACCGGAATCTCGATCTTGACTACGTCCCCGATCCTGATGTTGTTGTTTCCGGGGCTCACGAGACCGAGCTGATGGAAGCAGAGCGGTTGCGTCAAGGGACCTTCAGCCACTAGGCACAGGATTGCTCCTCGATCGTGGCCTGACCCGATGTCAGATCCCCGAGCCGAGCGGCGAAGCGTTCATGATCCTCCCCAGCAATCGACACGATTCGGGTGACATCGGCTGTGTAGACAACATCAAGGGTTGTGCCTGCAAGCTCGTCAACCAGATCTTCGACAGAGCGATCAGCTGAGTGGTGGTAGCGCACACTAAGTGTTTCCATGTTTCGATACGGGACAAGATTCGTTGTCGCCAAAGCCTCGCCAACTGCTCCTCCATAAGCCCGGACCAGGCCCCCAACACCGAGCTTGGTACCACCAAAGAATCGGGTGACAACGGCAATCACATCCACCACATCGTTGCCAGCCAGCTGAGCCAAGATGGGACGGCCGGCGGATCCGCTTGGCTCACCGTCGTCCCCGGCCCGTTCAATAGCTGGGCTTGCCAACCGCCACGCCCAACAGTGATGGCTTGCGCCAGGAATCTCACTCCGAGTCTGTTGTAAGAATTCCTTCGCTGCTTCCTCGGTCGAAACCGGCGCAAGAGCAACGAGAAATCGAGACCCCTTCACCGCCTGTCCCTCATGGCGAATAGTGTCACTCAGCGTGCAGGCCACGCCGAGAACCTAGCGAACAAGCCCGGTGGACGTGACCAGGCCGCAAAGATATGCAAAGGTCTGGGGGTGAAGAATCCGCCGTTTGCCTACCACCGACCGGAAACGCTGGATGAGGCCTTACTGCTTCTGGCGCAAATTGGCGAAGAAGCCAAGATCATGTCTGGTGGTCAAAGCCTTCTGCCTGTCATGGCCATCCGGCTAGGCCAGCCGGAGAACATTATCGACATCAGTCAGATTCGTGGTCTGGATTCAATCGAGACCGAATCAGACATCGTCATGTTTGGAGCCCTAGTTACTCACAGCCAGGCCGAAGCCTCACCAGTGACGAGAGACAGTGTCCCCCTGCTCCACAAGGCCATGCCTTACATCGGCCATCGGGCGATCCGCAACCGAGGCACCTTGTGCGGAAGTCTTGCTCACGCCGATCCCGCGGCGGAATTACCAGCCGTTGCCTTGGCTCTTGACGCCGAGCTCATCGCCGCCTCGACGGACGGGGCTCGCTTCATCGCCGCCGAAGACTTCTTCTCCGGCTTCTTGTCAACCACTCTGCAACAGAACGAATTATTGGTTGGCGTCCGCTTCCACCAAGCCCCTGCTGGGATGCTGACCTCGGTCCAAGAACTCAGCCGCAGGCACGGAGATTTTGCTCTCGTCGGGCTGACTTGTGTGTTGCAACTGTCTAGCGACGGACTAGTAGACAGTGCGGCCTTGTCATTCTTCGGTGTCGCTTCAACGCCGTCACGGGCCACACAGGCGGAGCAGTCGCTCGTTGGTTCCCGTCCAACGACGGAGCTGTTCGAGGAGATTGCCAACATGGTGAGCAACGAGCTGGATCCGCCAAGCGATACGCACGCTTCAGCCAATTATCGGAAACATGCCGCCGGGGTGTTGACCAAACGAGCATTGGCTGACTGCATGAGCCAGACCGGAGTCCTCACGTGAGCAATCCAACCGACCGGTCAGCATCTCAGACACCAGCAGCTCAAGCACCAGCAGGCCAGACGACACGCCGGATCACGGTAACGGTCAACGACACAACGGCGAACCACGACATAGCTGTCCGTCAATCCTTGTCTGATTTCATCCGCGAAGACCTCGGGCTCACCGGCACCCACCTGGGCTGCGAACATGGTGTTTGCGGCGCATGCACCATCCTGTTGGATGGTCAGGCAGTTCGTTCCTGCCTCATGCTGGCTGTTCACGCCGATGAAACCACAATCACCACCATTGAGGGACTGGCCGAGCCTGACGGAACTCTCCATCCGATCCAGCAAGCCTTCCACGAAAGCCACGGCTTCCAATGCGCCTTCTGCGCTCCGGGATTCGTGATGACAACAATGGCCTTGCTTAACAGCAATCCCAATCCCACCAAGGAACAAATTCGCGAGGAACTGTCGGGCAATCTGTGCCGCTGTACCGGCTATCACACCATCCTCAAGGGAGTTGAGACCGCAGTCCAGCTCTATGGGTCAGGTCGGCGTGACGCAAGCGAAACCACCGATACGAACCGGCAAGACGGAGGCACCGCCAATGCGTAAATCGCTGGCCAAACAGGCCCTGAATGCAGACACCAATGCGCCTGCGATGGGCAGATTCGTTGGGCAGAGCGTGAAACGGGTAGAAGACCAGCGCCTGCTCACCGGTAACGGCACCTACGTTGCCGACGTCAATCCAGAAGAAGTTGTGCATGCCTCCTTCTTCCGCTCGCCCTACGCCCACGCCGAGATCCTCTCCATCGACCTGGCTGCTGGGCTCGCGTTGGACGGCGTCATCGCCATCTATACCGGCAAGGACATCGAACGCCTGACCAACCCGTTCGCTCCCCTGGCTTCATTGGCCAACCAGTACACACCTGTTTTCTATGGACTGGCCACCGATCGGGTACGACACGTTGGTGATCCCATTGCCATCATCATCGCTACCTCGCGCTGTATTGCCGAAGACGCAGCTGAACTCATCGACGTCGACTACAAACCCCTGGCCACCGTCACCAATCATCGTGAAGCCAACGACCCGACCATCCCCGCAATCTGGCCCAAGAACGACAGCAACGTCCTCTATGAGGACGAGAAGATCTACGGCGAAATCGAACGAGTTTTCGCCCGAGCAGATCATGTGTTCACCGAAACGTTCTCTTGCCATCGAGTCTCCAACCAGCCAATGGAGACTCGCGGAGCCGTAGCCGAGATTGATCCAGACAGTGGTGAGATCACTTACCACGCCGCAACCCAGTCACCTCACCTTCTGAGATGGATCCTGGCCATCTCAACCGAGCGTGAATCGGTTGTTGAGTCACTGAAATACCTGGCGACGAATCGCGACCGCCTGAAGAAGTTTGGCGCCGGGGCCAAAGCTTTCCTCACCGAGAAGAAGGACGACCTGGCCAAGAATGACAGCACCGCCAGCACCAACCAGATCAAGAAGGATCCTTCAACCCTGGCCCACCTTGGTCGTACCTTCTTCAACACTCTGGGTTCACGTCGCTATCCGCGAGTGGTAGCCAAGGATGTCGGTGGTGCGTTCGGGTCAAAGGGTGCCGTCAACCGCGAGGACGTCGTATTGCTAGCTGCGGCCCTTGATCTGAACCGATCGGTCAAATGGATCGAAGACCGGTCGGAGAACTTGGCCGACGGAGGCCAGGCTCGCGAAGAAGACATGACAATCTCGGTTGCCGCCAAGGACGACGGAACCATCCTCGGCTTCCGAGTCGAGCTGGTGATGGACCAGGGTGCCTACCCCGCGGTTCCCTTCAATTGCGGCCTCTTTTCCAACATGATCAAGGCCATGCTGCCGGGTCCCTACCGGCTCGAAGCGTTCGAAATGAAGATGAAGGTTGTCGCCTCCAACAAGGGTCGCTACCTCCAGTATCGCGGCCCGTGGGCCAACGAGACCTGGGTGAGAGAACGAATGCTGGACATCGTGGCCCGCGAGCTGGCAATCTCACCAACTGAACTGCGTCAGAAGAACATGTTCGGCCCCGAGCACCTTCCAGGCAAGATGGTGACCGGGCCCGACCTCGATGAGGACATGACCGCAGCAGCAACCCTGGCCAAGGCAATCGAGGTTGCTGACCTACCTGCATTCGAAGTGGCCCAGGCTGAAGCATTAACCATTGGACGGCACCTGGGCATCGGCTTCGCCACCTACCATGAGGCCGCTCCCGGCCCCGACAATTTCTGGGAATCCGTCAATCCGGGATCGGACGCCTTCCTGCCCGAACGAGTCGACGCGGTTCTTGGCCGTGACGGCTCAGTATCGATCAAGACTCAACAGCTTCCGCACGGCCAAAGCCACGAGACCACCTACTCCCAGCTAGCAGCCGACGAGCTTGGTATCGCCATCAAAGACGTGACCCTGGTTTATGGCGATACCGACAACACGCCGTTTGGCTTGCTGGGTACTGGCGGCAGCCGCGGCGGACCGGTTGGTGGTGGCGGCGTGACCTTCTCCAGCCGCCAACTACGGCGGTTGATCTTGGACGAGGCCGCCGACCTGATGGAAGCATCGGTCGATGACCTGGACATTATCGACGGCAAGATCCATGTTCGAGGAGTACCGGCATTGTCCAAAACGTTTGCTGACGTGGCCAGGGCTGTAACCAGTAGGGGCCAGGCAGCAAGCACAGCTAACGCCATCGAGACCCATGTGGTGTACAGCAATGCCGGCAATGGCGGCTGGGCTTGTTCGACCCATGTTTGTTGGGTGGATGTTGACCTCGAGACCGGGTTTGTCACCATCCCCCGCTATGTCGTGGTGGAAGACTGCGGCCAGATGATCAATCCGGCGATCGTCGAAGGCCAGATCCGGGGTGGGGTTGCTCAAGGAATCGGTGCAGTCTTCTACGAGAAAACCGTGTACGACGAGTCAGCCAATTTCCAATCCAGCACCTTCATGGACTACCTGATCCCCACCGCAATGGAGATCCCTGAGATCGAGATCTTCCACCTCGAGACGCCGGCCTCGGTCGAAGCTGACTTCCGTGGTGTTGGCGAAGGCGGCATGATCGGCTCACCCCCAGCCATCAATAACGCGGTGGAGAATGCGCTAGCTCACCTGGGTGTTCGCATCACCGAGCAGCATCTGCCGCCGACTCGAATTCTGGAACTAGCAGGCGTGATCGAAGCCGAATAGTGGAGTCTGCCATCAGCGAGCTGAAGGGGCTCTTGGGTGAACAAGGTTGGGTCGCAGGAACCGACATGGCCTCGTACTCCATTGATTGGCGCGCAACCTATTCGGGTGTGCCTCTGTTGGTCACACGTCCGGCGAACGTTGCTGAGGTAGTCGCCATTGTCAACATCTGTCGACGGGCCGGCATCGCCATTGTTTCCCAAGGCGGCAACACCGGCTTGTCCGGTGGTGCTGCTCCTTACACCGATCGTCCAAACATCATCGTGTCGACTACCAGGATGCGGGCCATCCTTGATGTGAGTCCAGATTCGTTCTCTATTACCGCTGAAGCTGGTGTGACCATCCAGGAAATTCAAGAGGCAGCGATGGCTGTGGATCGAGAGTTTGGGGTTGATTGGGGCGCCCGGGGCACGGCGACTGTTGGTGGAGCCGTGTCCACCGATGCAGGTGGAATTAATGTGCTTCGGTCAGGCACAATGCGCGACCAAGTGCTTGGTCTTGAGGTTGTCTTGCCTGACGGTCAGGTTTGGGATGGCTTGCGCTCACTGCGAAAAGACGCCAGCGGCTATGGGCTCAAGCACCTCTTCGTTGGAGCAGAAGGAACCCTCGGTCTGGTGACCAAGGTCGTGCTGAAACTCGAACCGCTACGCTCCGAGCGGCAGTCGTTTCTGGCTGCGATTGCCGATTTCGATCGTGTACCCGAGCTGTACTCGCTGGCCCAAGCGCATTTCCAACAATCACTGGCCGCTTTCGAACTCATCCCCGAGCTTGGTATTCGCCTGGTGTGTAAGAAGTACCCTTCCGTGTCCCGACCGATGTCGACGATCGCTAACTGGTATGTGCTTGGCCAGCTGGCGGCTAACGGGCCCTTGGTGGAACCGATGGGAGAGTTCCTGACCTCTGCAGCCGAGCTTGGCCTGATCAGTGATGGAGTTGTTGCCCAAACCGGGGCGCAGGAAGCAAACCTTTGGAGCCTGCGGGATGAGCTGCCGCCGGATCGAGTCTTCGATCAGATAGGCGTCAAGTTCGATATTGCCGTACCAACGAGTCAAGTCCCGGCCTACCACCGCGAGATTGTTGCTCTAGCCAGCAGGCTCGACCCAGATCTGATCGTCTACGCCTTTGGCCACCTTGGCGACGGCAACCTTCATCTCTATATGATGCTGGATCCAGACACGAACACCCAACCCGCGTCTGATCTTGCCTCCGTAGGCACGGCCATGGATCCTGAACCAATGAACACTGTGCTCAAGCAGGCCATCGTTGACGGAGTCGACGCCTGCACCTGGAAGTTTGGTGGAACCATCAGCGCCGAGCACGGGGTAGGTCAAGAACTGCGAGACCGCATGGCAGGGCAGAAGTCGACGGTCGAGTTGGAGCTGCTGGCCAAGGTCAAACAAGCCATCGATCCCGATGGCTTATTCAACCCCAATCGGGGAGCCCACGGCTCGATTCTCTGATTCTGAAACCTGAGGCCTTACTTCATCTGACCAACCGTGCGGAGCAAAGCACTCGATTCCTTCCTCGAGAACGCCTCCGTTCAACCCCAACCTGGTCAGTCGCTGCTACTCGGTCAAACCCCGCCGGGGAAAGGCCTCCAGGAGCCTTGGCCCGTCCAGATCACGAACGAACGGCAATGGATCCAATCCCGCCTCGATCACGAAGTCTGTCAGCTGTTCTGTTACCACGTGCCGAAGCTTTCCGGCATCCCAGGGTTTGGCGATGTAGCGATTCAAAGCAGCGTCGTTGATAGCCCGAATGGTGTCTTCCTGCCCGGCTTGCCCGGTTATCAAAACCTTGCGGATTCTGCGAGAAGTCGGGTCATCGTTGAGCGTGACCAGCAAGTCGACACCAGTGCGGCCTGGCAATCGGTGATCGGCCAACACCAACCCAAGGAAATCTCCCTCGGACTCAATCTCCCGAATGGCCACTAGGGCGTCCTCAAAGCTTTCGGCCTCCACTAATCGAATGGTGTCACCGTAGGTGTCAAGATCCCGGATGATGGCATCACGAACCTCCGGCTCATCTTCCACCACCAAAACCACAAGCTCACTCATCGCAGCCTCTCTTCTTGACTATCCTGGATCTGTCCAACATCGGGGCTCCTACCGATCGGCAGCTCAACTGAGAATACGGTATGACCCGGACGACTGCTGAGCGCAATTTGTCCGTGATGCTCATCAACAATCTGGGCCGCGATCGATAGGCCCAGTCCAAGCCCAAACTTGACTCGCCCATCCTTCGTGGTGAACTTCGGCTCGAATATCTTGGACTGCAGCGCCTCGGGGATTCCCGGACCAGAATCGGTGACCGCAACCCTGATGGTGTTCTGATCCAGCCGCATCACTTCGACACCGATCACGCCATCGATTGGTGCCTCACCATCACCCATGGCGTCCAGTGCGTTGATCAAGAAATTGGTCCATACCTGCTGGAGGGCTCCGGGCCGGGCGGTGATGAGGGGAACCGGCTCATAGTTGCGTTCGATGCTCACTCCCCCGATCCGGTGGGCAACCAATCGCAGAGCATTCTCGACGCCTTCGGTGACATCGAGATCGGGGATCATTGGCCTTTGCCCATCGCCTCCCCGGACGTAGCCGCCCAGGCTCTTCACCAGGGATCCAATTCGCTCCGCCGCACTGGTGGCATTACGAAGAGAGCGACCAAGACGAGAGGCGGCCCGAACTTGGCGGATCCCCTCACGTCCATGTCCTACCAACTCCACCGCAGCATCCACATCCAGGATCCCGGCCTCGACCAGGGTATCGGCCAACGATCGGTCGCCCAGCCGTTTGCTAATGGTGGCCTTGGCCCGACGCGCTTCTGCCGCCGAAGGAGGCTCAGCCATGATCGCCCGGTTGACGTGCATCTTGGTCGACGGACTCTCGATCACCTCAATCATGTCTTCTTGGAGGTGTTCGACCGCCCGACTGAGAGCGGCTACCGGATTGTTGAGTTCGTGAGCCATCCCCGCTGCCATGTCACCCAGGGTTGCTCGTCGAGCACTCGCTACCAGGGACGCTCTTGCTTCGGACAAGGCCGCCAGGCTCTGATCCAACTCGACCTGAAGTTCATCGGAGCGTCGCAGTCGCCGAGCAAGTGAGCCGATCAGGACCCGGGTCAACAGCTCCAAGACTTCTGGATCACTATCCATGGCCTTGGCCAACTGGTGCAGGGTGATTGGTATGGCCCGCACCTCGGTCATGGCCCGACAGCGCAGCATGGCTCGACGGTGGCTGGCCAGGGACAACAAGCCGACAATGGAGCCGGTCGAGCGCTCGTGAAGGACGCGGGTCCCCGTTGTTGTTTTGGAACTCAGACGAACTGTTCCGTCCAGTACGACATAGATCCCGCCAACATCGTCACCCTCTTCAATGAGGATCGTCCCGGGGCCAACTCGGAGGCGGGGTGGATGACCAAGAGCCCGGTCAAGGGCAGCAACCAGTCGATCTTCCAACTCCTGGTTGGTAATCTCATGATCCAGAATCAGATGAGTGGATTCGCTTTCGCCTGAAGGAGCCAGCTTCCGTTCCTCAACCCGTGCCGCCGCCTTTGAAAGATCTTCTCCATCCAACAATCCGACGAAGTCCTCGACGCGTTCGGGGGCGTGTTCCACCAGGTAGGTTGCCAGTTGGGCCTCCAGCTGCTCTCCCAGTCCGAAGCGGGTCCAAGGTCGGGTGATCATGCCGTGTACGGCGCCACGATTAAGGGCCTCATCAACGTCAAGCAACGAGGCCTTGCTGGTCACCAATATCTTGCGTACCGCGATGAGGTCGGGGTCTTCATGCAGATCCAGGAGCACATCGACACCGCGTCCAGACGACAAGGTTCGTTCAACAAAGACCACCGGCACAATGCCACCAGCGGCAATCGTCGCCTTCGCCAATCGGAGGGTCTGCTCGGCTCCATCCACCAAACGGACAATCGCGGGGGAAGGCGCGTCCGGTAACGAACATCCTTCCAGGATCGATTCCAAGTCTGCCACTAGGGCTTCACCAACCACCGGGTCGGTGTTTACGACCAGGATGAGTGAAGAACTCGGTGCGGGAAGGTTCACATTAATCCCATCCCTTTCCAAAGGACCGGGGCCACAAAGACCGCCAGGAGCAACCCAAAACCACCGACCAATACTCCAACAGAGGCCAGGTCCTTCGTAGCAACCGTCCCAGTGGCATAGGCCACTGCGTTGGGCGGCGTGCTGACCGGGAGCGCCATGGCTAAGGAACAGGCAATGGCGATCAGGAGCCCAGCCAGTAGCGGATCAAGGTCGGTTGCTCCCGACGTTGCCAGCGTGATGCCAATTGGAATCAAAAGGTTGGCCGTGGCCGAGTTAGAGATCACCGTACTCAGCACAATCGCCAACAAGCCGAGGGCTGCCAGCAGGACGATATTGGGCATCGACTCCCAATCAAGCAGGCCAACCATCCAGGCGTCCAGACCGGTCGAGGCCACCCCACTGCCGAGGGCGATACCACCCCCCACCAGCCACAGAACGTGCCAGTTGAGTTTACGCAAATCATCAACAGTGAAGACTCCCGAACTCAGGAGAACAACAACGGGCACAAAACCAACAATGGATGCAGGCACACCGTGGATCGGCTCACTCAACCAGGCAATGATCGTGAGGAAGAATGTGGCGTAGAGAATGATGGCGGGTCGACTGCGGTCAAAGGCACCGCCAATGGTGAGGTCGACTGCCTTCGTAGTGGCCGGATAGCGCCAGGTCAATACCAACCAAGCAAAGACCAGAACGACGACCATAAGCGGAACCGCCGCCACCATCCAGGTAAGAAAGTCAACCCGGATTCCCTCATCGGCGAGGCGACCTAAGGCAATGGCGTTTGGCGGCGTGCCAACCGGGGTTCCAAGGCCTCCAACGTTGGCCGCAACCGGAACCGCCAGGGTAAGTGAAACCCGAAGCCGGTCGCTGGGGTCCAAGCTGGCCGTGACCGGGATGATCACGGCAATCATGGCGGCGGTAGTCGCGGTATTGGACATGAACATCGACAGCAGGGCCGTGATCACCATGAGCCCACCAAGCAGAGAACGCGGCGATGATCCGAAGGGTCGAAGCATCACCCCCGCCAAGTTCCGATCCAACTGGTATTTGGCGGCGCTGTCGGCCAGCACAAAACCCCCGAGGAACAGCATGAGCACCGGGTGGGCCAAGGAGGCATAGAAACTTTGGTACGTATTCGGCTCGAATTGGGGCGCCAACGCGAGTACGGCTTGGTCTGACACCAGAAGGATCTCCGCCAAGATGATGCCGACCGCGGTAGCGGCCAAAGGAATGGCTTCGCTGATCCAGAGAGCGACAGCCGCGCCAAAGATTGCCAGCATCCGGGCGGCTTCTTGGGATAGGTGACCGCTGGCCAACCCTCCGCTGGCGACATCACCCCCGACCAACGTTTCAGAATAGGCAAGGACACCGAAGAACCAGATCAGGGCGGCACCCAATCCGATCTTGGTACCGCTGAGATTCAAACGTTTCACTGGGTTACTCACGCCGTTGTTGGTAGTGCTTGTTTCGAGGCATCAGACACGGACACAAAAATACACTTGTTGTGGGTATTCGATGCCGGATGCGGCGCGATTAGATTGTGGCGTATGGCTCAGGCAATCTCGGTAACAGGGTTGGTCAAGACATTCGGGAAGTTTCGGGCGCTTGACGAACTGGATCTCGAGGTAGATGTAGGCGAGATTCACGGTTTCCTTGGACCAAATGGCTCCGGCAAGTCGACGACTATTCGGGTCTTGCTTGGCATGTTGCGAGCCGATTCGGGCTCGATCAACCTGTTGGGTGGAGACCCTTGGGCTGACGCGGTCGAACTTCATAAGCGGTTGGTCTATGTTCCCGGCGACGTCTCACTGTGGCCCAATCTCAGCGGCGGTGAAGTCATCGACCTACTCGGCCGTCTCCGGGGAGGACTCGAACCTGCTCGCCGCTCAGAGATGCTTGAGCGATTTGGCCTTGACCCAACGAAGAAGGGACGAACCTACTCCAAAGGAAATCGGCAGAAGGTTGCACTGGTACCGGCATTAGCCTCCCGGGCTGAGCTTCTCATTCTGGATGAACCAACCTCGGGGCTTGATCCACTAATGGAGAAAGTCTTCCAAGACTGTATGCAAGAGGTTCGCAACGAGGGTCGAACAGTTCTCTTGTCCAGCCACATCTTGGCCGAGATTGAAAGCCTCTGCGACCGAGTAACCATCATTCGAGAAGGCCGAACCGTGGAGAGCGGCTCCCTGTCGGACATGTGCCATCTCCGAAGAATAGCGATCACGGTGAAAACCGTGAAAGAAGTTGCCGGACTTGCGAACATGTCCGGAGTCCACGATGTCGTCGCTGAGGGTCTAGAGCTTTCCTTTGCCATCGATCGTTCGGCTCTTGCCCAAGTCATGACCCGACTATCGGCCGCCGAAATTGTTTCCCTGGTCAGTGCGCCGCCCACCCTGGACAAGCTGTTCATGCGCCACTATCAGCCTGATCCGGGTCAGGCCAGATCAGCATCTGCTGGCCCGACCGGAACCGGCCGATGACAGCACTTGCCGGGACCGGCAACCTGATGCGACTCATCATTCGCCGCGACCGTATTCGAATTGGGGTCTGGATTCTGGCCATCGTCAGCCTGACCTATCTCACCGCTGGCAGTATCCAACGTCTGTATCCCACGGAGCAGTCACTACAGGAATTCGCTGCAACCATCGAAGGAAACCGGTCACTGGCCGCGCTGTCTGGGCCGACTCACGGCACCGAGGTCATCGGGGGCCGCCTGGCGTATGAACTTTGGAATACCGGCATCATGCTGGCAGTCATGACCCTGCTGGCAGTCCCTCGCCACACTCGGGCAGAAGAAGAAACTGATCGCCTCGAACTACTTCGTGCCACCGTCATCGGGCGTCACGCCATGAGCGCTGCTTCCTTCGGAATTGCTTCAGGTACCGCGATCGTTATTGGTCTGGGTGAAGCAACCTGGGTCTGTTGGAGGCCGTCCGTTACGTGCTAATAGTTTCCGCTGGTAAAGCGGCCTGGACAGCATTATAGGCCCGTTCGAACTCGTCGGGAGATCTGTCACCACAGTAACTATGAATCCTCGACGTGTTC
>JAJRQY010000148.1 GCA_024280015.1 Actinomycetes bacterium | reverse complement strand
TGCTGGTCGGATCATTGAGTTCATTAATGCTTATAACAAGAAGGCGAGGCCGTTCCGGTGGACTTATGATGGCCGGCCGTTAGCCGCGTAAGTCATAATGATTAACGCGCGGGCCCACTAGGAGACGGCCGGAAACGACAATCGGAAACAGGCTCCTCCTAGTCCTGACTGCAAGACGTCCAGCTTGGCTCCGTGGTCGCTAGCTATCTCACTGGCGATGGCAAGGCCAAGCCCGGAACCTCCGCTGGCACGGGCTCGTGACTCGTCCAATCGAGCGAAGCGCTCGAATATCCGATCGATCGCGTCTGGCGGGATACCGGGGCCATCGTCATGTACTTCCAATCGTGACACACCATCCACGGTGGCGACCACGACATGAACCAGGCTCTTTCCGTACAGACAGGCATTCTCAACCAGGTTGGACACCACTCGGCGCAAAGCATCTGCTTGGCCAGTGACCCGCAGTGGCTCAATGCTCGATACCAGTTCGATCTGGGGGAAACGAGATGACGCACTACGAACCTCCGCCCGGGCCAGATCGTCTAGATCAACATCGCCAAGTCTTGCTGCAACTGATCCTTGCCTGCGGGCCAAGACCAACAAGTCATCGATCAACCTTCCGGCCCGGTCCAGTTCGCCTAGCGCATCATCCAGAATCCCGCCAGGGTTCTTGGCGCCTTCCAACTCAACAGCTGCCCGCACCCCGGCAATTGGTGATCGCAGCTCATGGGCCGCATCACCAACGAAGCGTTCATTGGCCTGAACCGCGCCATCGAGACGAGCGATCGTCTGGTTAAACGTCTCTGCCAGCTCCGCCAGCTCATCTCCGGTACTAGGAACCTCGACACGACTTGACAGATTGGTCTCGGTGATCTCGGCTAACTCGCGTCGCATCCGGTCGACCGGCAGCAAGGATCGACCGACCAGCCAGCGGGCTCCAAAACCGGCGAGCGCTCCAACTAGGAGAATTGGACCAAGAATAAGGGCGGCGTGAGACCACAAGTATGACGGGAGTGGTTCTCGGTATGCACCAACAATGACCGTTTCACAGGCGAGGAGATTGAAACACTGCACTCCGGCGACGCTGAGTTCGTCAACCTTGCCCGTCTGCACGTAAGTAGCCGATACCACCTCCTCGGCTCTGGTCGTTCCTACCCAAATGTCATCTCGGAGGACCTCGACCAGATCGTTGGAGAGAGGAGAAGTCTGATCAATTAGTTCACCGGACTCAGAAAAAGTCACGACGAATCCGTTGCTCCCGCTTTTGGGTATGGGGCTGAAAATTGGGTCGTTGGCCTCTGCAGCCACGAAGGCCGCCAGGGTGGTGTGATCAAGAAGCTTGTTCCCGGCATCGAGCCAAGCCAGAACCGCCACCGACACAGCTGCAACGGCGGCAAGCAGCGCCGACCCAAGAGCAGTGGCCGTTCCCAGACGGCCTCGAAGCGAGGCAGACCTATCCATCTCCCTTACCTCCGGATGATCCATCCCGTCCCGAATCCGGAACTCCGCCGGACCTCACCAGCCGGTACCCGTAGCCACGAACGGTTTCGATCGACTGACATCCGAAAGGTTCATCAATCTTGCGGCGCAGGTATCCAACGTAGACCTGGACCACATTGACATCGGCGTCATCGTCGGCCCAGACGTGTTCGAGCAAGTCACGTTTGGAGACCGGTTCATCAAGCCGGTGCAGGAGATAGCGCAGGAGTGAAAACTCTCGAGGTGTCAGATCAATCTCGTGTTCCGCTCGGATGCACGTCCTGGCCCCAGGATCAAGAACCAGGTCTCCAGCTGTCATTACTGCTGGCCGCTCGCTGGGACCCCGACGAAGCATGGCCCGCAGCCTGGCTTGCAGCACAGTGAGCGAAAACGGCTTGGTCATATAGTCATCGGCGCCGAGATCAAGGCCCTCAGCCTGATCAAACTCGCCATCCTTGGCGGTCAGCATCATGATTGGCGTGAAGTTTCCGGCCTGGCGGAGTTGGCGACAGACCTTGTAGCCGTTCAGGCCGGGCAGCATGATGTCCAGGATGATGCCGTCATAGGAGTTCTCGGTGGCTTGCCACAGCCCGTCGTCTCCCCGATCAGCATGATCGACCACGTAGCCCTCGGCCTCCAAGGCCTCTCTTAGTGCTCGGGCGATAAGGGCCTCATCTTCGACAAGAAGGATTCTCACCCCCACATGATGACAGCGCCCGGCTGGTGGGGCACCCATGCTCTCACAGCGAATTCTCAAGATTGCTCAACGGTCTCTCAAGAACAGTTCCTCATGATGTCGTCATCAAGAAAAACCAACACCGAGAAAGAGACCAGAACAATGACTGAGCAAATTCCAACCCAACCCCCAAGCGACCGCCCGTCGTTCGGTCCATCACCACTCAAGCAGCAGGGCCTGCTTGGCCATACACCTGGTCAACGAGCGAAGCGGTCAGCCCGCAAGCGGAGCGCACTTCTCATACTGGCAGCGGTCACCTCCATCAGTGCCATTGGTGCCGTGACTCCAAGCCTCGTCAACGCCGCTCAAGGCCGGGACCAAACTCCCACTCACGCGCTGCAGACCAATCAAGGTTTAGACCTTGACGACGTCAGGTTGGGTGACTTGGCCAACGAGCTGGAAAGCCTCGGCCTCGACCTGGTGTTCACCCCCTCTCCAGAGAACTGGATTGGTTCCGAGATTGACCAGGACTACCTGGACAGCCCCAGCGAAAACTCTAACCCTGCACAGGTCGATCCGTTTGATGGAATGACTGACGAAGAAGTCGACGCCCTTTCCGATGAGGAATTCTTCACCATCCTCGAAGATGCCGGAGTCGACATCTCCTCTGAGGACGGCGATTGGGACGAGAGCGACCCCCAAACCTCCGATGACTCTGACTCCTCCGATGATTCTGACTCCTATGACGATTCCGACTCACCCCTGGCCAGCTTCAAGGTAGTGGACGGCAAGCTGATGGGATCAGAAGCCAGCGCTGAACAGTTGGACCAAGCCAATGCCGTCTGGAGCCGTTTCACCCAAATAATTCCGGCTACCGAACGCACCATGGTTAGCGGCTTCGAACTCATGAGTTCGGAATACGGAGGGGCCCACGTTTACGCCGACGAGGACAATCCGACCAAGTGGATCCTGGGGGTTGACAGCGCCATGAGTGGCGAGGAACTGGACTATGTACTGGTCCACGAATTTGGTCACCTACTAACCCTCAAGGCCAGTGAGGTTCCCCCAAGCTCGGAGAACGGATCATGCCCGACCTTTGACCCCGGAGAAGGATGTGCACTCAGCCAGTCAACCCTGGCCAAGTTCGTCGCCGCCTTTTGGCCACAGTCTCTGCAAAACGAACTTGAGCAGTTGAACGAGTCCGGTGACTGGGACGCACTGGATGCGTACTACACCGAAAACGCTGATTCGTTTGTCACCGACTACGCCATGACTAACGCAGTTGAGGATCTGGCGGAGACCTTCACCGAGTTCGTCCTCAAGGATCGACCACAGGGCAACACCATTGCCGAGCAGAAGGTTCAGATGCTGTGGGCTGACCAGGACATGGTGAACTTGCGAGCGGAGATTCGTTCACGCCTGTAGAAAGCACTCTTCCTAATCAACCCAGACTCATCGGGGTTGGAGTCTCTGTGCTCCGGTCCGACGAGTCTGGGTTTTCCCGTTCTCATCGGCCCAATAGTCTGTCCCGGATGAACACAGCAGAGCGACACATCGACCTTAGTCACGTGATCGAACACGGAATGGTCACCTATCCCGGCCTGCCGACGCCGAAGGTCGCTGATCACTTGAGCCGATCGGCCGCCGAGGAGATCTATGGGCCTGGCATCACCTTCCAGATCGGACTCATCACCATGTGCACCAACACCGGCACCTATCTGGATGTGCCCTTCCATCGCTATGCCGATGGGCATGACTTGTCCGAGTTGACCCTTGATCGGGTGGCATCGGTACCGGCATTGGTGTCAGATCAGGTTGGCCGGCGAGTCATCGACCTCGCCGACGAGGAGGAGCTGGCAACGGCCGCCGGGTGTGCCGTCCTCATCCGGACTGATCATTCCAATCACTGGGGCGACGAGTCCTACTTCCGGGACCATCCCGCTCTTGACGCCACCGGCGCTCAACGTCTGGTCGACGCGGGAGTGGCTTGTGTTGGGATCGACACCCTCAATATCGATGCCACCGAAGGAACAGGTGAACGCCCGGTTCATTCGATACTGCTGGCCGCGGGCATTCCGATCATTGAGCACCTGACAAACCTGGCTGAGCTTCCATCATCCGGGTTCCGATTCACCGCGGTTCCACCAAAGATCACCGGAGCCGGAACCTTTACCGTTCGCGCCTACGCCAGCATTCGCGGCTAGCTAATTACATCCACTACCGGGCGAGATTGAACAGTACGTGGGATTGAAGTCCGGGTGGGACTCAGTTGTTCTCGCGGGCCTTACGAAGCCCGAAGAAGACACCGACTGCGACCGCATCGAGGAGATAGCTGAGCCCCGCGTAGCCCTTGAAGAACACGATCTCGGCCACCAGCACAATGGCCGCGGTTGTCGCCCATTGAACAATTCGGGCCATGGGCCAGTTGGGTTCGGCCAGGTGTTGGGTTTGTGATTGGGGATTTTCTACAACCATGAGGGCTCCAGTAGCTCTGACTCCATCCTCTCTAGTCGGCCAAAGCTGGACGAAACTGAACTACTGCCACCGGCCGGTCTTTGCAAGCACCCAGACCGGGCAACCCGGTCAAGACTACTGCTCAGTCTTGGGCCAATTCCATGCATAGTAGGCAACCAGTCCAAGCAGGATGACCTCAATCACACTGCCCAGGATGTAGTAGTTCCATTCTCCGATGGCGCCTCCAAGAATGCTCAATCCATAGAGCCCGCTCAACACCATGCTCAGGACTCGGACGACGCCCGGGCGAAGGACCAGGGATGCGAACACCATCAAGCTTGGGATGACGACGTACAGGGTGGTGAGGAGTAGGAACGTCTGACCAATCTTGAAACCAGCAATCTGGCCAGAATCGATGTCGGCGCGGAAGTCTTCGCGATAAAGAGAGAACAGATCGACATAGGCAAAGACGAAGAGCATCGAGATCCACAGGGCCGACAATTTCAACCGTACGTTTATTGGTGGATCCTCATAGTTGGATGTCATAGAGACAGGCACAATTCGATCTTTCATTAGACTACGAAGCGTAGCGTAATGGCTGAACTCTCTTTACGCAAGTGGACACCTGTCCGTTTGTTACGCTACGATTCGTTTCGTCATGGCTCGACCACGAAGTAAGTCCGCCCAATCCAAGATGCTGGACTCGACCAAAGAGATCATCATTGAGAAGGGTGTTGCCAACTGCACAATCGAAGAGGTTGCCAGCAGATCCGGCGTAGCTAAAACCACGATCTACCGTCACTATGGGGGACTCGACGAGCTGATCTTTGCTGCGGTATCTCAAGATGTGTCGCAAAACACCAGCCCCGACACCGGTTCGTTGCGAGGAGACCTGATCGAGATTCAACGCCACTACGTCGAGCAAGCTCGCTCCTCAACTGTTCGAGAACTCTTCGTTTGGATGATGGGTCGAGCGACGACCAGCCCAGCCCATGCGGACCTTTTCCGTGCGGTGCGGGTTCAACCCCGCGGGCCAACAGTGATGGCGTTGCAACGAGCCATCGCTCGAGGTGAGCTAGCACCGACCACCGATCTCGACCTGGCCATGCACATCATTCAAGGGCCTTTCATCTCCAAGCGAATCGTTGACAACAGCGATATCGACTCAGACGAGCTCGAAACCATGGTCAGCATGGCCATCGAGGCACTAACCAGACACGGGCAAGCCTCGTGATTGCGGTCGCCTGATCTTTGCCCGACCCCGGTCCGGCTTATCGTCATGTAAGGCTGGGGCATGCCCACCCGACGACTCGCTTCCTTCTTCGTACTTTGCTCCCTCACATTGGCGGCCTGCGGAAGTGGCGCCGGTTCCGCCAGTGCGGAGGAGACGACTACCACAGACACCACGGCCGAGCAACAAGCCGATTCCACCGCTGACGCCGGGGTCGACTCGACACCGGGTGAGCCAGCATCGGCAAGCAGCGACCGACAGGAAGCGACAATCATCCACGCCACAGTGACCATCAATGGCACCGACCTGGAGTACGCCGTAGCCACCCCCGATGGCTACCGATCGGGCGAGGAACGCCCGCTCCTGTTGGCCATGCCTCCAGGAGGGCAAACAATCGAACTTCGAGACAGCGTGCTTGGCTCGACCTGGGCACCCGAAGCCGACAAGCGAGGTTGGGTGGTGGTGAGTCCCTCGGCCCCCGACGGAGTCTTATTCTTCCAGGGTTCGGAAGAACTAATTCCGGACTTCTTAGACCTGATCCTTGCGGAGTACCCAGCCGAGGGCGGTCGTGTTCACTTGGCCGGAATAAGCAACGGCGGGATCAGCTCCTTCCGCATCGCTGCGGCCCAACCCGAACTCATCGCGTCAATCACTGTCGCCCCCGGCTTTCCTCGAAGCGACAGCGACCAGGATGCCTTGGCCAAATTGGTCGACATCCCCGTCGTGCTCTTCGTTGGTTCCAATGACAGCGAACTCTGGATCACCTCAGCTCAAGATACCGAGACACGCTTGAGTGATCTCGGTGGCGACGTGACCCTAAACATCGAGGAAGGGGAGGGTCACTTCCCCGGCACTCTGAGCAACGGTGTGGTGATCTTCGACCTATTGGACAGTTATCGCTAGCCTCACTTTTGGCGACTGCCTAGAGCCAGTGTTGGAGGAAGCCTCGGACCTCGGGTCCCCAGATCAGTGAGCCGTACTTCTCGAAGTAGTGGCCTTCGTCCTTCGTGATTCCAAAGGCTTCAAAGACCTTGGATGAGATGGGGTGTGAGGCCTCACCGTGTAGTGCTCCCAAGGTTTGGGTTGGTCCGATGGAGTAGTCATTGACTGCTTGAAGGAAGTAGATCGGGCATTTGATTTCGAGGGTGGCCTCGATCATGGCTTGACGGAGCTGGGGGGTGTGATCCCAGTTGATGGCGGCTCCAGCAAAGTCAACGGCACAACGGATTCGGGAGGATTTGGTCGCAGCCCACAGGGTCACAGTGCCACCAAAGGAGCTGCCCAACACTGCCATGCGGCCGGCATCAATCTCGGAGAACTGGGCTACGTGCTCGATGGCCGCGATGACGTCATCACTCTCGGCCTCGAGACGAGCAACCAGTTGTTGGTCATACAAGTCAGTTCCAAACTTGGCGTCGACTTCAACGTTCCAAGGGGTTCCGGTCGATTCACCGTAGCCCCGACGATGAGGAAGAAAAGATGCGTAGCCCCAACTCATGAACAGGGACGCGGTGCCAGGTCGACACACGTCGTCGGTGCCTTGTTCGATGGCGCTGCCGTGGTTGGTGATGATGCAGGGGAACGGCCCCGGACCTGGTGGCAAGTACAGGTAGCCGGTGAGCCGTTCGGTGCCCGAGTCGAAGGAGACGACGCGCGGAACAATCGCGGTTTCAATCAGCGCGGTGTCAACCAGCGCGATATCAACTAGTGAGACCGAGCCAGTGGTGGAGGCCGAGACGGGCGTTTGGTCGGGTGGGGTCTGACCAGTTGCTGAGCCGTCGTCGGTTTGGGTTATGTGGCGTTCGAATTGGTCGACCGCGTCGGTCATCTGCTGCCTGACCGTGCCAAAGTCGGTGCTGTTGGCCCGTGCTGCAAGGTCGGCATCAAGAGCTAGGCGGGAGGGGTACTGGCATTGCCAAGAAACATCTGGACCAGCTCGTTGATCACCTCGTTAATCGTGTTGCTGACCGGCATCTTGGCACTGGTCCTTGATCAGGATGGTGCCGGGGTCAAGCCCAAGCTGGGTTCGCAGCGCACACGCCCGTCGTCGTATTGCCAGCACCTCATCGGCTCGGCCGTCCTTGGCGAAGTAGTGAGTGATTTCTACAAACATGGTTGATTCACGTCCGGCTTAGTCACCCATCCGACGTTAGTTCAGTAGTTCTGAATCGACCCAATACGAGACTGCTGTCGTACGAAGCCCTATCTCGATGCACTATTGGCGTACCAATTCACGTCCGAGCAAACCGAGACCATGGTCTCCGGACCGGGTCAGACATTGACACGAACGGAATAGTCATACTGAAGGACAAATCGTTTCCGTTCACATTCTCCACAACTTGTACCGGTGACCAAGGCTGACTTCGCCCGTGGCACCACATGCCTGAAGGCATATGTTGATGGACCAATGACCACGGTTTCATCAGTTGCATCTCGGCCATGTTCATCTTCCGCACCCTTCAGCCATGACTCAGCCACGTTCCAACCAAGCGACAACAAGCGCGAATCCCATGGGACCTGAAGAACTTGGACCATGGGCACCGCTGCCCGTCGCCAATGCAGTTCGACTGTTCCGGCCTGCTTCCATTCGCTGGTGGCTAACCGGCGGCCACGCTCTGGAGGCCCATCTCGGTCGAAGTTGGCGAACTCACGATGACACCGACATTGGTATCTCCAGACAGGACGCACCCCAACTCCGAAGCGTTCTCCAGGGATGGGATATCCACATCGCCGCTGGCGGCGCCCTCACTCCCTGGGACGGATTGCCCCTCGAACCCGACCGGTCCGACCACGCGGCAACCAACCTGTGGTGTCGCCCATCGCCCGACGAAGCGTGGGCACTCGATGTAACCATCGGCGAAGGGGACAATGACCAATGGATCTATCGCCGCGATCCAACAATTCGACTGGCGTGGAACAAAGCCATCCTCACCAGCCGGGCCGGTGTTCCCTATCTGGCCCCCGAACTGCAACTGCTGTTCAAGGCCAAGAACCCTCGACCCAAAGATGACCTTGACGCAGCCACGCTCATGCCCGAACTCTCACCTGAACAACACACGTGGCTGCTACGTCATCTTCCCCCCAACCACCCTTGGGGTTTTCGCCGCGGTAGACTCACTCCCTCCTCCCTTTACAAGACCATCCCCATGAGCATCCTTCGCTACATCACCCATCCCAGCGTCAATATCGATCCCAATGTCCCTGTTCCCCGCTGGGGTTTGAGCGAGAAGGGCCGGCGCCAAACCCAAGCCATGTTGCGACAACCCTGGGTCGCCTCGATTGGTCGAATTGTGTCCAGTGGCGAGACGAAGGCGCTGGAGACAGCCGAAATCCTGGCCGCCCACCTGGGTCTCACCGTCGAGGTTCGACCAGGTACCGGCGAGAACGATCGCTCGGCCACCGGCTTTGTTCCACCCGACGAATTCGAGAGGCTGGCGGACACGTTCTTCGCCCAGCCCGAGGTGTCAATCCAGGGTTGGGAACGAGCAGTTGATGCCCAAGCACGCATCGTTTCTGGACTCGCCGACCTGCTTGACCCAGCAACCCAGCTCGACCAAACCACCGACAACCCAGCAACCAACATCTCAACCGCCACCGATATCGCCGTCATCGGCCATGGCGGAGTCGGCACCCTGTGGTACTGCCACCTCACGGGCAAAGCCATCAATCGCAAACACGACCAACCTGGTCAGGGACACTACTTCTCCGCCGACCTCGTCACCAGTTCTGTCCTCCACGCCTGGCAACCAATCGATGGACTCGGACAATAGGGGTCGAGTCGAGACGCTCGAAGACAGCTGGACGAAACCTTGCTCCCATGGTTGACCAGCTATCGCATGTGGCGCCGAACGCGAACAACCATTCGCACCATTTCCTCGGCTAATTCATCGGCGGCGGCCATCGGATTGTTGTAGACCACATACTCCTTGGCTACCAGGGTCGCCAGATAATCGAGCATGGCCGGCTCATCGTCTTTGAGCATGAGGAAGTCGGGATGGTCTTGGTTGTACAGCACGACACTGGCTTCGGCATCAAAGCGACTTCGATCACGCCCCGGTGACGGATCAACGGCAACCGTTGGCAGTCGCTTTGCCCGACGGCCCGAAGGTTTGGCCCCCTCGGATAGCGGCGGAGGCTGATCGGGGCCTGGCTCCGGTGCCAGGTCATCGATTGACGGAGACTCCTCCGACGGATCGTCATCTGACCCACCACCCGCATCATTGTCATCACCCGAGCCGGAGCCACCGGCAGCGTTCAGACCCGACAACAGGCCGCCCTCGCCTGGTTGATCACCCATCAGGGTTCGCATCGGGTTATCCAGGTCATCGAGTTCCTTAAGTACCCGGCTGAAGATCTTTCGGATCTGGTCACCCATACGGTCTGCAACATCTCGATCCAGCTCGACCCGAACTTTCTCGGCCATGGCTGCCACCAGCGGCTCGATCGACCTAACGATTTCAACAAAGATCGGCCATGCCTCATCATCTCGCAGGATCGCCCGACGACCCGCCGACTGCTTGAGTGCCGGGAATTGGACTCGGCCAAGCACTTGATCGCCGGTCCAAGGCTGATGATCGAATTCTTCCATGGCCGTGAGATCGTCGATGATGGTTGTCCCGGCTCGACCGACGACTGCCACCGACCGGCTCACACCGGGCGGCGCGACATACAGTGAAAACTCAAGAAGGCCCCACAGGGTCTGATGCGGGCGCAGCGGTACCTTGACCCCCTCAGGTTCATCCGGAGTCACGAGTTCGCGTTTTGATCCCTCAATCACTTCGATCTCATAGAGCCCCGAGGCCAGGGCACTGGCCCGACGTTCACGTAGATAGGTGACGATCTTGCGTTGGGTGATCATCCGCAAGACCTCCTTATCCAGATGCCCGATATAGATGCTGGTGCCGGGACGGTCGCGGGCCCGCCGCCTCTCTCGATCAATAGTGGCATTCACCTCGCCACGAGTGAGCTTCAGGACATGAGTCTCCGTTGACCCTTCCGCACGCGAAACAATGTCAAGCTTGGCCCCCAATTGCTGGAAGGCCAGCATGCCAATGGCCTTCTCCCCCAGGGTTCGCTCATCGCCAACCTTGTTGGAGTTGAAGAGATTCTTGGCCACCTCCTCCAACCGCTCCGGTGACATCCCTCGACCATCATCATCAACCACGATGGTTGGGTACTTCCCCCGCCGTCGCATGATGATGCGAATCCGGGCCCCATTTCGCTCAGTCTCGGTGTACTCATCCGCGGCATTGGACACAAACTCATTCAGTGCATCCTTCGGGTCCTGGTAGGTCTGGCCAGCAACCAAAACCGCCTTCTTCACACTTCCAATCCGAAGGCGAATCTTTTTCGGTGCCATGGTTCTCGACGATTCCTACGGGTAAATGGTGATCACAACCTACCCAACCCTCCCGGTGAGCGCCCATTGAGCCCAGCGAGGTTCTAAGTCAGCCTTGAACCGGTGTCCAGCGACTCAAGAACGAAGGCCCCTATCCTCAGATCTCATGATCGCAGGTTTCGATGTCGGTGGCACCAATGCCCGTTGCTTGTTGATCGAAACCGACTCCGGTCGGGTTATCGACCGGGAACGTTCTTCAAGCGAGGGATCCGGAGTCGAACTACGCGACCGATTGACCGGGATCGTTCGAGAGTTGGAACGACGCAATCAGACGACTGTCGATGCCGTGGGCCTCGGGGTTGCTGGCCTGGCCCACCGCTCGGGAGTCGTCCGCTATTCACCGAATCTGCCGGGACTAGTCGAGTACCCTTTGGGCACGGAGATGCAAGCAGCGCTCGGAGTTCCGGTAGCAGTAATGAACGATGCCACCGCCGGTGCCTGGGCCGAGGCCAAGCTTGGGGCAGGCCGGGGCTCCGATGACTTTGCCTTTGTCGCCCTCGGAACCGGCATCGGCACCGGATTCGTTTGTGGGGGCAGGTTGCTTACCGGTGCCAACGGCTTTGCGGGCGAGACTGGACACATGGTGGTGGAGGCCAACGGCCCCGAACACATCACCGGTCAGCGAGGGCCGTGGGAGTACTTTGCCTCAGGAAGTGCACTCGGTCGGATGGGCCGCGAAGCCGCTGAGGGTGGCGTGTTTCGTGCCGGAACCGGACTGGCCGGGTCCATTCAAGCGATCACGGGTGTCCATGTCGTGGCGGCACTTCGAGCAGGTGACGGTGAGGCCGCGGTGATCCTTGATGAGTTCTGCCGGGCGGTTGCACTCGGACTCACCAACCTCGTAGTCATCTTCGACCCCGAGAGAATTGTGATCGGTGGTGGACTCACCGAGATCGGTAAGCCCCTGCAAGAGGGCACGCAGCACTGGCTAAACAAGCTTCTGCTCGGCGCCAAGCACCGCCCAGCGGTCGATGTGGTCATGGCCGAACTAGGTGACGAGGCTGGTGCTCTGGGAGCCGCGTTGATTTCCCAGCAACAGGCCTAGATACGAGACACTCCAGCGTCTGCAGCGAATCAGAATGACGGTCCTGGAGAGTTACTTGCCGACCCCATGGTGCAGCAGGCCTGGAGGCCGTCTTGGACAGTAGGACTGCTCTATGCTGTTTTGGCCTGTCGGGAACTAATGTCAGGCTCAGTAGCGTCTATCAACAATGAGTCGAACCAAGTCTGGACACCATCGCAAGTTGGCCTGCCCCTCCTTTCTGACACTTGCCCTGCTGGTTGCAAGCTGCGGTGCTGTCCCCGGCAACGACACGAGTGCTGGATCGGGCTCGCTGACCGGGCCCGTCGTTAAGCCATCCGCTGAGCTGGTACGCGCCCCCATCATGGCCGATGCCAAGGTTGGGGACCTGGCTGCCGGGTTCACCAACGCCGGGTTTGATCTGATGCGCACCCAACCAGCCGACACCAACCTCATCTTCAGTCCTCTTAGCATCGGACACGCCCTACTCATGGCTCGGGCTGCGGCTGATGATGCCACCGGGGCTGCGATCGATGATGCGTTCGGCCTTCCCGCAGGTATGGAAGCTCACGACGCTTGGAACACGCTAGATGCCGCCATCGCTGATTCCAACGTCACCCAGACTGCCCCCGATGGTTCAAGAACACCGGTTGTCACCGTCTCGGATCGGCTCTGGCCCTCGACCGCAGCCAGTCCCAATCAGAACTGGGTTGACCTGATGGCCACTCACCATGGCGCCGACGTGGAAACTATCGATGTCTCCGACCCTGAAGCCTCCCGGTCACGAATCAACGACTGGGTTTCTGAGCAGACACAGACCCTCATCCCCGAACTTCTCCCCGAGAACTTCATCACTAGCAACACCGTGCTGGTATTGACAGACACCATCTATTTCAAGGCTGATTGGCGAAGTGTCTTCGGCAAGTACGGCCCCGAGTCGGGGGCTTTTACCCGCCTCGATGGTTCGATGGTCGACCTCAGCTACCTGGTCGATCTGGAGCAATCTGGAATCCGTGGACTTGGCGATGGCTACTCCGGGGCGGAGATTCCCTACCTGGGTGACGACTACGCCATGCTTCTCATCATTCCCGACGAAGGACGCTTCGATGAGGTCCGCCAACGCCTCTCACAGGACCTCCTGGCCGAGATCGACAATACGTTCACCACCGGCCCCTACGAACTACGCATGCCCAAGTGGGAGGCTTCCAGCACCATCAATCTGGCTGACTGGCTGACCGAACTCCGCATTGCCCCCGGCGCCTACCCCGGCATTGGTCCAGGGGTGTTCCTGGCCGAAGCCATCCACGGTGCCGACATCACCGTGGACGAAAACGGAACGGTGGCCGCGGCTGCTACAGCTCTTGGCTTCGATGAATCTGGGCCAGGCGAGCCCGAAATCGTGATCGCAGCCGAGCGACCCTTCTTCTATGTTGTACGCCACGTTGAGAGCGGCGCTGTTCTGTTTGCTGGTCAGGTCGTCGACCCGACCAGCTAGCCGTCGATCGGTTGACGCCGACTTACGCAACCGTCCTAATGAAGGCCGATTCGCTAGGAGTTGATATCCAGCTCTTGGTACACCGATGTGTTGGAGACCGTGAACGGGAAATCTGATTCGTAGCGGCGACGACGAGCCTCGCGGACAACATCAGACTGCATCACCTTGGCCCAAGCCTTGCCACTCTTGAACTCGATGATCAGTGTCGCCTCACTGGTGTCGCCCGCCATCGAAACCAACAGGCGAGCCTTGGCTCCATTTGCCTCGACGGCTGCGGCCATCCTGGCCACTTCTGCTCTGGCTTCGGCCAGCTTCCCTGGCTTAACCTGCATTGTCACTGCATGAATGAATGCACTCATAACTCACTCCTCTGAATCAAAGCGGAGCGCCGCACGCCCCCCTTGCCGTGCCCCTGCCCGGCTGCTCCGACGTTAGAGAACCGAACTCAAACTGAACAGGGCCCGATGTCATCAACTCCTCTGACCTACCGAACCGCGTCTATTGGTCTACGGCCTGGAGCCTCTGGGTGACGGACATGACCCAACCCGGCATCACTAATCTGATGGCGTCTAGGATTGAACCATCCCACCGCAAATCTTGTCGTTCATCGGGGTCGCAGCCCTCATCATTGTCATCCCTGGCGCCGACATGATGTTGGTCGCCAACAACACGATGAGCCGCGGCCGAGCCGCTGGATTTCGGACCGTGGCCGGCGCTGGATTGGGACTCGCAGTACACGCCAGTGCCGCCATCGCTGGCCTCTCCGCCCTGATCGCCACCTCGGCAACGGCCTTCTCCATCGTGAAAATTCTCGGTGCCCTCTTCCTCATCTTCATCGGGATGTCGACCCTGTGGTCAACCATCGGCTCATCTCAAGGCACGACGTCAACCATTCGTGATCGAACACCAAGGGACCAGCCACAGACTGGCCAATCACATACTGACCAACCCGGCCATGAGGCCAAGGCTGCGAACAGAGACCCGCTCCTACAAGGATTCCTCACCAACGTTCTGAACCCCAAACTGGCAATCTTCTTCGTATCCTTTCTGCCTCAGTTCATCTCCAATCAAGCGGCGACCACACCCCAGATCATCATCCTCTCCGCCGTATTCATCGCCATGGGAGCAGTCTGGTTGAGCTTCTATGTCATGGCCGTTGATTCACTGTCGGGGTATCTACAACGGCCGTCAGTCGAAGTCTGGATCCGACGGATTGTTGGCACCGCGCTGGGCGGACTCGGGCTTCGACTAGCCCTAGCCACCCAAAACTAGTCACCGCAGACCTCCCCATTTGGACTTGGCCTTGAGCCATGATGGCCGGCCCCCTAGTCGTTTCGGACCCCGCGCCTGGCTGCAATTTCTTCAAGCTGGGCGAAGGTTATCTCACCCATAAACAGTGACTTCAAAGCGCGGCCGAACGGCTTGCGGGGCCAGCGCTCATCGTCGACCAGATGAAGCGAGCTCTGGATTGAACCATCGGGTGAGAACTCATAAGTCCGATATCCCGGAGGCAGCCAGGTCTGTGGTTCGAGGGAAAAGTTGTTCTTCAAGGACGGGGCGACAAAGACTGGCCTCTCTCTGATCTCGTACTGCTCAGGGATGTGGGTGTGTCCCGCGCCGAGCCCGCGAATGTTCGCATGATCGTCCAGAAGGGCATGCCATTCATTGGCATAATGTTCGCTATATGTGGCTGGCACCGGCACATCTGGTGGGTGGTGAAGCCAGACAAAAACATGGTCGGCCGTTGTTGCCTCACACATCTGAGCAATCCAGGCCGACTCTCGGCTGCCCAGAAGACCGTTGGTGTGCAGTCGCTCCATGCCCGGAGGATCAACGTGAAGACCAGAAGCGGTGGGCTGCATCACACCAGCGTTGGAGTCGACAAACAAGAACGCCCAGTTTCCGATCTCAACGACTCGGGACGTAGCAACGCCGGGACGTCCGACCCCGGCGTGGAAGGCGCTATCGAAGTCATGGTTACCGGGACAGATATTGACCGGTGCCTGCATACGGGAAAAGGCACTGGAGGCTTTGCGGTATTGTTCCGCTCGCCCATGGTCAGCGACGTCTCCGGTGACAACCACCATGTCAAGGTTGGAATGGTCGCCGAGGTGACCAAGCACCGCCTCAAAGGCAGCATCGGTGTCATAGGAATGCCCTCCCTCCGGACTGGCTCCCTCCTCAAGGAAGTGAGTGTCGGACAGTTGAGCGATACGAACAGGGTCAGCCATGCCAGAGTCTTTCATAGAACCAAGAATTGAGTCTGTCTACTGCGACGCAGCAGAAATAAGCAAGCCGGTGACAGCAATGACTAGCAGGAGAATCGCTGCTTCTGTGGCGACAACTGTCCTGAGCCGATGCCCGAGCTGCTCACTATCGGACGATTGTTCCATCCCAGGCAGCAGTGCGTAGTGGTTGTAGGCCCCCGCACTCCCAGCCAGGGCAACCAGCACAACCTTTGCCATGAGAAGGCGACCCCACGACGTTGCCCACAACCCCGAAGGACTTTCGAGGATGACGACAGCCAGTGTTGTACCCGCAAGACCGGCAACCGTGAGGGCAACGGCAGCGATAACCGAGAAGCGTATGGCCAACGGAGCGGCCTGCAGCTTCGCTCCTCGCCGGTGTCGCCCCCAGATGACCGAGGCCAACATCACAACACCACCCGCCCAAATTGCACCCGAGCCAACATGCACTACGTTCACGATGGCGTGTAACCAGCGCGGCCCTTCGGTGACCGTATGGCCATCAAACAGGTAAGAAGCCAAGACAGCGACAACACCGGATGCTTTCGCCGCGCTGAGACTCATTTGTTGGAGTCCTGCGGCAAATGCGACCCCTCCCATGAGTCTCAGGGCGATAGCAACACCAAACGATGAGCCGATGACATCGGCAAAGCCTGATGGTGACCAGAGCGATGACCATGCGCCGCCAACAACAGCTATTTGGGTGACCGCTTCAACAACCGATCCAGTGACAAGCATGACTCCGGCTCGGCGGTCCCAGAACAGGACCAAGCGAACATCAGCAGGTTCGCTTCCGAGCACCTGGTTGGCAAACACCAGACCACCGATACCGAGCATGGCACCAAACAGGGCCACGATTCGCCCGAGTCTCCCAAACCAAGTCGCCCCCCACGCAGACGCTGCACTGTCGGTTGCAAGAAAATCGTCGAGGGCGCCATCGTTGACAGAGTCGTAAGCCTCCCCGACCGGTGCTCCACCGACGGCTGCATCATCACTGGACGCATCATCACTGGACGGCCCGACCGTCGCTTCGGAGGAATTGGCGAGCGCGGACTCAGTTGTCGGCGCACCAGCAAGTTGACTGGTCGAGGAAGCAGCCACCGGCGGTTCCGTCGTCGTCGTGGCAACCGGCGCGGTGACAGTAAAGCTAAATGCACCTTCAATCGGGTGAGCGTCGGGGGCTGCCACCCGCCACCGAACCCCAACGGTTCCTCCAGCAAGCGGCTGGCTAAAGGTGAGTGTCCATGTGAGGTTGTCGACCGACACCACCTCGTCGGGTGTTCTGAGTTCGCCAGACGCGTCGAGCACAACAAACCCGTCGCCTGCCGGTTCGGCCGCACCCGAGAAAGTGATGGAGATGGTGGAGACCGGCGAATCGAGCGTTTCACCATCAGCGGGAGAAGACGACTCGAATCCGGTGTGTGCGGCTGCTGGAGATGGACTGACGACTAGCGCAGTCATGCCGAGAAAGAAAACACCGATAACCAAGCGAACGCGGGCGTTGACTGAAAGGAGGTGGCCAATCATCCGAGCAAGCTACCAGGCAAGGCCACGATCCAGGAGCGACGAGTACTCCACGATCGAGATTCAGTGATTCGAAGTGACGATGAGTGCTCCGGCAACCCACGAAGGTCCTGGCGAGTCCAGTACCACGCTGTAGTCGACCAGGTCGAGATCACAAATCTTCCAGTCGAACCCCGAACCGAGGAGGTGGGCCATCACCGGACCAGTGTCCCGGAAGTCCGATCGGTCGCGTCCTACCAGGCGGGCGAATTCGGCAAACCGGTGATCCGACAACGCGTCCAGCTGCTCGCCGATCGCGTCACCGGCGACCGCCCTTGTGCTGGCGAGCAACGGATCCAAACAATCAGGCACCGGCATGCCATAGGCGCGTCCATGGTGCATCGGGTCAGTTGTGGCGACCAGCAGTGCACCATCGTCGACCATCTCTTGGAGTCCTTCGACACCGGGCAATGATGCCGGGTTCTCTCCTACCAAGAACGGATAGCGACGCACGACATCGATCGGGCGTCCCTGACGCTCTGCGGCCAGCGTAAGCAGTTGGACGAAGGCGTCGAGAGAGAATTCTTCGGCCGCAAGTCCGTCTTCTTCATGTACACCTCGCAAGGCGTTGATCGCCTCAGGATCGCCCGCTTTGGCTCGTGCGACCTCTCGTTGATCGCTTCGCCTGGCGCCATGCAAGACGCCAAGGGCAAGAACACGATCGGTTCCCGATTCCAGAACAGTGGATACCGCGGCAGCGATTTGAGACCCGGTTATCTCAAATCGAGTGTGCGGGATGACGATCGCTCCCCCGGCTTCAAGGTCAAGCGGTTGGGCTGCATCGACCATGGCCAGCATTGTCGCCGCGCCAATTTGGTCTCGCTCGGTGTTGTAGAACTGCTTCCATTCGTAGGCGGAATCCACTAGTCCCCAAGCAGTTGTTTTGCCGCGTTCCCGGCTCGATTGTTCAAGTTGGCCTGTCCACAGACCAGGATCAGTTCCGCCAACTCGATCTCGACATAGTGCGAGCGAAGCTCAGCAACAAGCTCGGGTTCGAGTGTGTGGACCCGGTCACCGCACATGACGTCAGCCAGCCGCAGGGCAGCTACGGCCTTATCGTCGAACACGTCAACCCAGGTCTCAGGCTGTTCAAGTGCATCGATCTCCTGATCAGTGATTCCTCGTCGTCTCGCCGAGACAACATGGCCCTTCAGTCAGGTGGGGCACTGGTTGACGATGGAAGAGCGGATGAATATCAGCTCCTTCATGGAAGCCGGAACCATGCGTTCATCGGACCAGAGGGCCACGCCGAATGCCTTGTAGGAGTCGGCGGTTCCCTCCACTAGCGCCGCGGTGTAACCCAGCGGTGCCCCGGACAGTTTCAGTCGCATGCTCATTGACGCCAAGTATGGTCCAGAACTGACCATGCCGCACTTGGGCCGCGTCCAGCAGCAGGCCTAGGGTTCGCGTCGAGCGCGAAGCAGGAGCCATACCCCGAACCAGCCCTCGGCTATGACTGCTGGTAGTGCCACCATGATCACGAACCCAGTCTTGTAGTCGTGGTAGTTGCTAAGAACAGCGTGTGCGAGGGTGTCAATCACATAGCTGGTCCCGGAGAGCATGAGAAGGTAGCCAAGTGACTTCGGCGCGTAGTTGGAGCGAACGATGAGTTGGCCAATCAGAATCAGGTGACCGCCGAACACCATCAAGCCGATGAGCCAGGTCCAGTTGAACATGTCGAGGGCCACAAGGGCTTGGGCATTCAACTGGTCTTGATCAAAGACACCGAGGAATGGTGCATCCCCAAGAAGTTGTAGGGCTTGGAACAAGAAGACGACGGCCACTCCAAGAAAGACGGTGTACATCAGCCGAAAGCAGGCCGCCAGGACCGATAGGTCGTGGCTGGTGTCACGAAAGACAAGGTGAAGAGCCCACGAGATGACAATGTCCATAATAAATATAGCTAGGAAGGCCACGAGGCCGAGTCGGAACAGGCCCTGCGATTCTGCAATATTGCCGGCAGTTGCTTGGGCATTGCCGCTGACTACCAAGCCTTCTCGTACGACAAAGTTGGCGAATACCCCAAGAATGAACAGTGCCACATAGGCGACGCCTGCCAGTTGGGCGGCCCGTCTCGGCGAGGAGCCTCCCCGGATTTCCGCAGAGTCTTTATCGGCGTCATCGCCGGGGCGAATAGCTCCGTGCTCCTGGTCAGATAGAAGTTCGATCATGTTTCGGTTTCTCTTTCAGCTTCGAACCTTCACAGATCCGGTCGATTTCTCGTGCTCGTACTTAGTACGGCTACTGTTGCAACACGGTACACGTACTTAGTACGATAGGCAACTGATAGTTCTCGAGAGGATCTGATGGCCAGCGAGCGAACCAAGGCTTCACCACGAACTTCACTCAGCAGCGACCGGGTCATCGCAGCAGCGATCACCCTGGCCGACCGGATTGGTATTGACTCCTTCACCATTCGAAAGTTGGCCGCCGAACTCGACGTGAAACCGATGACGATCTACCACCATGTCGCCAATAAGGAAGCCATCCTCGATGGCATGGTTGACCTTGTCTTTCGCGAGATCGATCACCCAAGCAAGGACCTTGACTGGAAAGCGGCAATCCGACAACGCTCGGTCTCCGCTCGCTCGGTGCTCGCCCGCCATCCCTGGGCCGTGCCATTGATGGAATCGCGAACCTCACCCGGGCCAGAAACGCTGGGCCATCACAATGCCGTGCTTGGCTGCTTCCGATCCGGTGGGTTCTCTATCAAGATGACGGCCCATGCCTACGCACTCATCGACAGCTACATCTACGGATTTGTCCTGCAAGAGGCCAATCTCCCAGCGACCGATGGGGCGGACATGGCCGCGTTGGCCGAATCCATCATCGACCCCCTCCCAGACGATCTTTTCCCCCACCTGACCGAGCTCGCCGTCGAGCATGTGCTTCAGCCGGGCTATGACTTTGGTAACGAATTCGACTTTGGTCTCAACCTGATTCTCGATGGTCTTGAGGCTGCCAAGTAGGTCGCTGATAGACAGTTCAGATGTCTGAAACTCCTCCATGCCCACAATGCACGATGACCGATGTTTTGGTGGGAGCCGATGGCTATGAGTGTCAAACCTGCGGGTTTGAGTGGGAGTCAGAAGAAGTTGGCGGTGTCGGTGAGGTTCGAGATGCCAACGGCAACGTCCTCGCCGACGGAGATGACGTCACCATTATCAAGGACATCAAACTTGACGGGAAGGCCGGGGGCGTCAAGGTCGGGACCAAGGTTCGCTCAATCCGACTGGTAGAAGGCGATCATCCGATTGATGGCAAGGTGAACGGACGTGGCATCCTCATCAAGGCCGAATTCGTGAAGAAGGCAAAATAGGGAGCACCTGATCAGGGTTTCAGGGCGCCAACTCGTGATCCGGACAATCGACACGAAGGTCAGCGTTAGTGAGATCGGTTCGCAACAGCAAGCATCGACCCGGACCTGAATTGGCTGGCGGCTGGTAGTGCGAACAACTCAAGCAGCTGCGGTTGATGGAGATCACGCCGGCCTGCTGCATGCGATGGATCTCGCTAAGGACGACCCTCAGGGCAGTCGCCTGATCTTGCTCGCTATCGACTCGGTCAGACTCGATTCCTCCCGCCAACGCCCGATCCGCCTCTGCCGCCAGGCGATCACCCTTCTTTGTCAGCGCGACGAGCGTGGCCCGGCCGTCATCGGGATCGGGATGACGGTCGACAATTCCCTTATTCTGCAACGCCGCAATCGCGTCACTCACCGTCGGTGGGGTGACATCAAGCTCGGCGGCCAAGAGACCAACTCGGCGGGGACCAAGCCGAAGAAGGTGTTCAAGGATTTGCAGTTGCAGAAGTGAGACTTGCAGGCCGGTTGCCACTTCTTGACGGGCAACCCGCAGCGCCCGCCCAAGCCGATCAACGGCGGCAATAAACTTCTGGTCCAGTTCGCTGCGTTTACTCACGGGTTCATTCTGGCCTAGTTCGTTGCTGAATTGGTTCTGAGTCCTCACCTACCCCGGCGAACAGTCCTCAGCGGTTGCCCCCACAGAACCGCTTCGGGTGAGACCGGACGAGCAGGGCCGGGTCCAGCTCATTGGTCCAGTGATCCTGGCAGGCTGAGGTCGCCCGAAGCTATATCGAAGACGACTTCCACACACAAGAGCGGGTCGTGGGGCGAGGTCGAGACACGCAGACCAGAGGTCACGCCATCGAAGCTGAAACTACGGGGTGCACCAACCTCAGATTGAGGCACCCGGATCTCGATGGTGTTCCCGCCAAGGGTGGGAATCAGATCGGGGCTATCAATCATTATTGGAAGGCCCGGCCAAGTTGAGGGAAGTGTTGGCTGCTCATCTTCAGGGATTCCCTTGACGCTGAGTCCCCCACCACAAGCTTCGTCTTCGGTCAGAACAACCCAGTGGGCGTGCCAATCGGCCCCATCATTTGCCATATCGCCGTCACCATTCTCGTCATAGAGCGGGGTGTCATCAAAGTCGGGGTGGGCGGTAGCAGCGAGGGCAAGAATTCCTTGACTGCTCTCGAAGCCAACGGAGCTTGAATCAAGAGAGGTCGGCCACACATAGGACCAAACTGGTGCCTGGTCAAGCGAACCAACTGGGTCGGGAATCTGCTCCCCTGCGGTACCAACAACCTGGGACCGAAAGACGAAATGGTCGCCGTCGGCCTCCACCGAAGTCTCCAACAGGTCAAAGGAGGGGTCAACGCTCGTGTCCTTTTCGGACTGCACCGCCCCGTCGCTACCACAAGAAGTGGCCAGTAGAAGGGTGGCGGTGGATAGGGCAACGAGTTGGGAACGGAACATCTGAACTCCTGATTTCATTCGGACTCCTATTATTAGGATTCCTATTTTTATTGTCAAGAGTTTTGATCATCCACTCGGCAGCGGAGTTGTACAAACCAACCAGATGGTTGGTCTCCGAGCCACCATCTGCCAGTTCCAACCCCATCCATCGAGCCGCGATCATTGACCAGCACCGATTCGTCAAGCCCGCACAAATCAAAGGACCCAACTGATGAGCGAACCAGCCACGCCGCCCAACCCAGCCACCAGCATTCGACCACCCTTCACCGCCGAAACTGCTCGAGCAAAGGTCCAAGCGGCCGAAGACGGATGGAATTCACGCGACCCGGATCGTGTCGCCATGGCTTACTCCGAGGAATCGGACTGGCGAAACCGAGATCAGTTCTTCATCGGTCGTGAAGCAATCCGTAACTTCCTAACCACAAAGTGGGAACACGAACTGGGCTACAAGCTGATGAAGGAGCTGTGGGCATTCACCGACAACCGCATCTCGGTCCGCTTCGAATACGAATGGCATGACCAGACCGGGCAATGGTTTCGCACCCACGGAAACGAGCATTGGGAGTTCAACGAGAGCGGCCTGATGGCCCGGCGAGACATGAGCGCAAACGATGTACCCATCGACGAGTCTGACCGCCGGTTGTAGATCACAGGTAGCAGGACTGACCCCAGACTGAAAGGACCGGCTAGTCCAACAAGCCACGATTCTGCGCGGTCGTGACCGCCGCGGTGCGGGTGTCAACGCCGAGTTTTTGAAACAGGTTGTACATGTGCCACTTGATCGTGCCAGCGCCGACATCAAGACTCGAGGCGATCTGCTTGTTGGTGGCGCCGGTGGCTACCAGCTGCAGTATCTGGTTCTCTCGGTTAGTTAACTCGTTTTCGCTTCGAGACTCATTCGCTGCAACCAAAGTCCGGTACTGCCCGCACAAGAGCCGTTGTTCGACCTCGAGCAGGGAGCGCAAGGTGTCGACCTCAACTCGCAGTCGACCCTCGGGGCTACCAGTCGGTCGCTCCGCCGAAGAGTCATCGCTAAAGACACGCTCAAGAACAGGCAAGAAGGCCAGCTTCATGGACAAGGCCAACGGTTCGAGCATCTCCGCCAGTCGCCGGTCGATAGGGACACGGCTGAACATCAACACGGCGAATAAGCCACGGGCCGGAAGTGGACTGCCAACAGCCACGACCGAGGACACCTTGTAGTCCGAGATGAACTCCTGATCAGGTATGTCCGAACTGCCTGCAGCTTCCTCCACATGAAACACGTTGAACGACCGTTGTTCAGGATTGATGAAGCCGTCAACATCTCGACTCACGATGGCCGAGATTGGCACCCCGAACTGGCGGAACATTCGCGTGATCATGGGGAATGTGACCGTCATGGCACTACCCACCAGTGGGATGACCTGATGACGGGCAGAGGTTCGTGGATCACACCACTCGGGTTCAACGCCTTCAGTGGCCACCAACACCAAACACTGCCCATCGGGGTCATCATCGTCATCATCCAGCGGCACCAGTCGAGCCAAGCGTTGCGGGAGGCGACTGTGCGCGTCAATCATGAAACAACGAATCAGGGCTAAGGATGGCTCGCCTTCGTCGTAAGTAGTCGCCTCGCTCATTACACGAATGATGGAGTTGGCAACCTCCTGCACGGACGTGGCTCCCTTGCCACACTCTCGAATCTGGGCACCAAGCTCTACGGCATCAGCAATGGTGAACTCCGCCAGGTTCATCCTCGCGAACCTGGGCGGGGGCTCATGGCCGCTCCTGGGGTGTCCGATGGGGCGGCCATCGACACTCGGACACTTCGCAAATAGCCAGTGGGGATCACGGCATTAGTCAACTCGGTGTAGTCCATCAGCGCCACCTCAATTTCCCGATCCAGGAGAGCCAGACACAATCAGCACCTCTCCCGGGATCAACATCTCACAAGTGTAGGCAACCACCCACAAGCCCGAACGCCAGCAGCCCAACTCACCAACTCACGCTGCGAGCAAGCAACGAGCGGAGCTATTGAACTTCCCGCGCCAGGTCATCCAAAGCTGAGAGAGTCGATTACGGGCTGCACCTCATCAGCCCACTGATCAAAGACTTCCGTCGGTGCTTCGATGAGTACAAAGATCGTGCCAGCGGGATGGGGCACGGTCCAGATGCGCTGTGGACTTTCCTCATCAATGATCCAAGGTCCACTTTGCCAATCAAACAATGCGAAGCAGCTCAAATCACCACAAGTACCTCGTCGTTCAGGAGCACCGATAACTCGTAGATCAACGAAGCTCGAGGCAATGCCGCCGATCGTTCCCGTTCCCGAGTCCGTCACCTCAAGCTGTGGTATTTCATCGAGCCAGCTTTGCAGATCATCCGGTACGTCAATGAAAGCAGGCGGGCCTTCCGGGCCGCCGATGTCATCGGGGTCAGCAACTCCGCGAATGGGCTGGAGAAGTGCAAGGGACTGCAGCGGGCCAACCGGATCGTGACCCGCGGGTATCAACGCCAGGTGTGTCGGTTGAGACAGGCTGAGCTCAAGGGGTGAGGCCAGTTCGAGCGAGACCTTGAACGGCATGTTCTCAGTGAAGTACTGGCCCGGCTCAAGCGGGAGAGGGCCATCGGCCAACGAACGGCCAAGCTGATCAAGGTTGGAATCATCCACCTCGACCGGTTCAACGAACGGCAATACCCGTAACCCATTGAGGGCACTAACGGCTCCCGCCACGACACTGTCAAAAGCTTCAGGCGAGGCTTGGACCAAGGCAAAGACCTGCCCATCCGGATCAGGAATCGACCACAGTCGGAACTGGAACTCGTCGCCGATGACTACCGCCGGAAATGACGTATGGCTGAGTACAGGAAAGCAGCTTTCCCCAAAGGGGCAGGGGAATGTACCTTCGGCGCCGGAGACCACCGTCAAGTCCCACCAGGATGCCTCAACCGAGCTGATGGTCTGCGTCCCGGAATCGGACACCTCGAACTGCGAGATGCCTTCGATGTATGCGCCAACGTCGGACGGAAGAGGTAGCGGGTCGTCTCCTTCATCGGGCCCAGGTATTCCGGTCGCAGTGAACACTGCCGCTAGATGGTTCTCCGTTCTGAGCGCACCCGGCAGCCCAACCCCGACAAGGCCGGGGAATTCGTCCATCAGCGTCAGGTCATCTTCAAGCTTCCACGCTAGGAAGACGTCATCGAGCTGATCAGAGGTGTACACCCCTGGAGTCAGGAGGATGCCATCGCCGGAGGGCTCACCCACAGCAGCAGCGTCAGCCATTGAGCGAGCACTTCGCCCGTCTGGCATGCTGGCAAGTACAAGAGTGGGGAGAATCTCTTCGGCTAGGGCGACTGCTTCGGCGAGCACTTCGTTGTCCGCTGAGCCAGCTTCGGCGGTAACCATGATGACGCCCCGCTCGGTATCGAAGAGCCACATCCTCCCCAATCGCGGCGCACGCCAACCTCCAAGTGCATCGTCAGTAGTAACAATGCTCTTCGTCCCTGCGGTACCCGAGGACCCTTCCATGTCAAAGACTCGGGCCGCCCCAAGAGGAAAGGTCGCTGGTTCAATCTCCGTCGCCACAACACCTAACGACTCCACCGCCGCCAACGCATCATCAACCGTCTTGACGTCTGGTCCTCCGTCAGCCCGCAATGGTGTAAGGATTTCGAAATCTCCGGGGGCATTGTCAAGCGTCACGGCAGCGAAGCCGGAGAACTGGTCAATAAATCTCTCTTGGGCCAGATCAAATTCGATGCCGCCCGCCGTAGGCAGCTGCACGAGTCCCGGCGGCACAAGTGCACCAAGACCCAGTTCCCAAGGTGCGGCTCCATCCGGGATCGGGTTTGCTTGTGGATCTCCAAATGCGACCGTACTCAGAAGTGCTGTCGCATCGGATTCGAATGCGTCGTCTTCTGAGGGCCAACCGGTGATGATGGCGACGGGGCCGAACTCACCCATGTCGACCCAATGGACTCGGTATGTGAAGCCAGCATCGAAGGCGAAGTCGCCTACGTCGTTGTTGGTGGTGAAATCGATGCAAGACTGTGGTCCACAAATTGAGTCGTCAGCGATTTCAACGTCGAACCTCACGGCCTCACGACCGCCGATGCTCACGTCCTCGATGTCGCTGATGGTCACCCCGTCGATGAGACCATCAATCCAGCCGGGAATGTCCTCTGCGGGCCAGCTGGATTGAGACTCGCTGCCACTTGTTGGATTCACCGGGTCCGACAGCTGAGCCGGTCGCAAGAAAACAACGTCCCGGTCACCCGGACCTCCGGAATCGGGATGAGAGAACACCACCAGGGCGGCACTGTTTGGTTGAACAAACCAGTCACCGATGATCTCCACAGAGAACGGTGTCCCAAGAGAATCAAGCCGGTATATGCCCTCGTCGACCGGAGAAAACTCCAGAGTGAGAAGCTCAGCATCACTGACAAAGACTGGACTGCTAATGCTCTCAGTCGTCGCTGACTCATCGTTGACGTCAGTAACTTCGCTGGCTGCGACCGTGGTTGCTGGACTGTCTTCTGCCTCAGAATCACCGCTGGTACAGGCACTAACAACCAGCATCATCACACCTAGACCAAGCATCGCTGGTGTCCGCCATCGGCTCAAGAGTCTCATTCTTAGTTCCCCCTATTGATCGAGATTCCTCTTCGACTGAACTCAAGCCGATCGCGCTGACAAGCCGCTGACAGCACGCACCTACGCGAGTTGGTCGACTCCAAGGTCATCGTGGATGTTGTCCCGATCGGCAACAGAAAGGCCCAATTCCGACGAGAGTTCAGACAAATACTGAGCTTCTTGCATGGTGTCAACATTGATGGCGATGAGTGAAACGGCGTAGGCCTCCACCTTGAGCACGGGCGGAACCAAACTCGCAATCTCGGCCGCTGATTTGAATGGGGACTCAAGCTCAGACTGCAAGAAGGCTCGATCTGCAGCAGAGACATCGCCGAGTTCAGACAAGATCTGGCTGGTTTCATCGCTGTCGACATGACCATCAGCCTTCGCCGAGTTGCACATGGCCCGAATTAGAACCTCTGCCTGATTGTCATCCATATCGACGGCTGCGCCGCCATCAAACTGGTCATTTCCGCCTCCACGGTTGGAGATCATTCGCCCCAAGCCTCGGAGTTGGCGTCCACCGAGCAAGGCACCAGCGAGGCCACCGACCATTCCGCCGGTCCGCCCTCCGATCATCGAACCAATCATGCGGCCTCCACGGCCTCCGAGCAACGAACCCAATAGTGCGATCATGACGCAGACTCTAGTGGAGATGCTTGGCGCCACGAATCATCTCCAGCAAAGCCCGAACTCCAGCGTCGGCGTGGGGGCCATCGACCATGATGTCGTGGCCCGCTCCCTCAATGATCACGACCTCTGTTCCGTAGGCGGTGGCCAGATCGGTCTCTTCTGCTACCGAGAAGATGGCGTCCTCGGATGCCGCCATCACCCGTACTGGCGTTCCAACCTTGGCCGGGCGAGGCCAGCGCGTCAGCATTCCGGCAAAGGCCAGAATGGATTCGTTCTGCAACTTCTCCCCAACATGGGTCACATCCTCATCAGCCGAGTTCGCCGAAAAGAACCAGCGCCTCACCTGCTCTGGTGTCCGCACGATCGTCCACATGGTTCCCAGCGGAAACATGACCACCGCATTGACAAAATCGCCAGCAACTACCCGGATAGCTGATCGTAGCGCTCCCCTGCGAGGCACCGAAGCAACAACAACCGCTTGGGCCACATCCCGACGTTCCAGCACCAGCTGGGTGACTAGACCACCCATGGAATGACCAACCAGAATCGTCTCGTATCCCAGTTCATCCAGAGCGGCTTCGACCGCGGTCACATAGTGGGATAGCCGGTTCCAAATCCGTTTCGGGGACCCTGGCTGGCCGTGCCCGGGAAGCTCAACCGCGTAGGACGAGAAGCCCTCATCGTGGAGGGAATCCATCCACCTTCCCCAACACCAGGGGCCGTGCCAGGCGCCATGGACGAACAGGACCGGGGGCAGATCAGAGTCGGGCACGGGGCGGGAAATCATCGAAGCATCCTGTGGTGGTCGAACCTCAAGAATACTGGCGATCTATGGTGAGGTTGATGCCACAGCAAATTGTTGTCTCAGGGGGCGGAGGGTTCTGTGGCCGGGCCCACCAGTCGGATTTGTCGCGCTGGACAAGGCGAGCTTGACCTTGACCCAGAGGTGCTTGACGCGATCATGAGAGGAACCGCCGCCAGACTTGTGCCCAGCTAGTCTCAGTGGGTGGCCACCTCCGAGTTCGAGCGAAACGCACAGTTCGAACAGGTCATGCAGTTCGAACGCCACTTCGCCACGTCTCAGGCCAGCTCCGTCATTGATCTTGGTTGGGGGTACGCCCTCCGGCAATTGGACTTCCCGCTTTCGCACTATCACAACAGGGTTGTCGTCACTGACCCTGCCCCGGCGCCGGACATACTGGAGACGGTCGAAGAAGTACTAGCCCATGTCCAACATCGATATCTGTCTGTCGACGACGACGAGCTAGGTCAGACCTTGACCGCCGAGTTCGAGGCGGCCGGATACGAACACGAAACAATCGCGGCAATGGTCTATTCCGGTCCGCTGGTTGAGCCATCAACCCACGACGTCCAAGCAGTATCTCTGGACAAGGTGCAATCAGCAGTCATACGAGATTGGCGAGATGAGCTCCCCACGGCCAGCAACGAGGCGCTCAGACAGCTTGCCGGTCGCAAAGCGTTGTATGCCCGTGGGGCCGAATTCACACCCCTTGCTGTCTTTGAGCGTGGAGAGATCGCGGCTCATGCCGATCTCTATATCGATCGGCAGAGGAGCCTTGCCCAATTCGAGAGCTTGGTGACCGGCCATGCCTTCCGAGGCAATGGCTACGGTGATGCGTTGGTTCGTGATGCATTGCGGAGAGGTCAGCAGGCTGATTGTGACTTGTTTTTTCTCACCGCCGACCTCGATGATTGGCCACATAGGTGGTACCAACGCCTCGGCTTCGTTGAAGTGGGACGGACGCATCACTTCAGCCGCATGTTCTGACGGCAAGCAACACCGTGGAAGATGACACCGTTCGAGATCATGGGTGAACTCACCCCTACCTCGGCATCGATATCTTTGCCAACTGCTAACTATTTGTTGGCCACTCACTAGGGCGACAGAAACTACTGTGGCTGCCGGGGAGATCAATTCCCATGTCAATCTGATGCCTGTCCACCAGAGAATCCACCCGATCCAAGGAGACTGCCGTGACAATACTCGTTCTCGCGGCGCTCGCTCTCGCGGTCGTCCAAAGCCTATTGCCAACCTCACCACCGGACCTCCAGCAATGATTCGGATCCTGGTGGCCGATGAGCAAGATCTAGTTCAACAGGGCCTCAAGGCACTGATCGGCAACGCGCCTGACGTGACCCTCGTCGGCCAAGCCTCCACGGCTCAGGAGATGGTGAGCATGGCCGACCGACTGCATCCCGATGTGATCCTAATGGACCCGCGCATCACTTCGACTGACGATGACGTATCGACCGCAGAGCTATTCCAAATGCATGACGATTCGCGAGTCGTGGCCTTCATCGGTCACGCCAGCCCGGACATAGCCTCAACCTGCCTGCGAGCTGGCGCAGTGGGCTATGTGATGAAGGACTCAGACCCCAACGAGATTCTCGACGCCTTGCGCTCCGCAGCCGGCGTCCTTGACCTCACAAGCTCAGATGATCCATCCATCGATCTTCGCCAGGAGTCCGACCAGACAACACTCACCGCACGGGAGTCTGAAATCCTCCAACTGGTGGCCCTTGGCCAGAGCAATCGACACGTTTCTGAACACCTGGATATCTCGACCAAGACCGTGGAATCGCATCTCAGCAGTTGCTACTCCAAGATTGGTGTCTCCAACCGTTCGCTCGCAGCGCTCTGGGCCCGCGAGCATCTTTCTCCACTCCCCAGTGGTCGCCAGCATCGGTCCAAGAGCACGTGACCCAGCCAGTTTCAACTCGTCAACTCCTGTACCAGTTCGCACTGGCAGCCACAGTCGTCGTGATCATCGTCGCCGGTGTCACTGTCTGGGCCACAAGACGACTTGCCCTGCGTCAAGCACTTCGTGATGCTGGTCAGAATACGGCTGAAGTGGGAGAGCTGTACATTCAGCCGTCACTGCCACCAGTGTTTGACGCAGGAGCTTCTGATCCGGCCCTCGACCACGTCGTACGCCAAAGCGTGTTGTCAGACAGGATTGTCCACGTCCGAGTTTGGGACCGACAGGGGCAGATCCTCTATAGCGACCAGGACGATCTGATCGGAAGCGTTCATGATCTTGATGCAGCCGCCATCCGTGCTTTCCGCACCGGCTTGCCCGAGAGCAAGGTCAGTGACCCCGAGCGAGAAGCCAACGAGGGAATCACCAATGCCATCCAGGAATTGGAGGTCTACTACCGAATCACGGACCGAAGCGGTAACCAGCTGCTCTTTGAGACCTACCAACCCTACGCCGCAGTAGGAGCCCGCTCGACCGACCTATTCACAACCATGGTGCCGTTGGCTCTTGGCACAATCTTTGGTCTGTTCAGCTTGCAACTCCCCCTGACCTACCTCCTAGTGCGCCGACTGGACCAGGCACAAACCCAAGAGCGCCTAGCCCTCCGAAGCTCAATCGCTGCTGCTGAACAAGAGCGACTCGTCATTGCCACCGATCTCCACGACGGAACCGTTCAGGACCTGGCCGGCATCTCCATGTCTCTTGCCGTCCTCGGTGATCGGGCCGAGCGACAAGGCAACCAACGAGATTCCGAGGTTGCCCACCACGCCGCCACCGCAACCCGCCGTGCTGTCCGTTCCCTGAGATCATTGCTCGTCGATATCTATCCGCCAAACCTTGACGAGATTGGGCTTCGGCGGGCCGTCGCCGACCTCGCATCGGAGAATCCGACCGACACAGCAACGATCTCGGTCGATATCGAATCGGGTTTGTCCTTGCCCAAGCCTGCGGTTGCGCTGGCCTACCGAACCATTCGAGAGCTACTCCGAAACGCCAGACATCACGCCGAGGCATCCACCATCGACATCTCCGTCCGATGCAGAGACGACCTCCTTCACATCGCGGTGATTGACAACGGAAAGGGACTCGCCGCAACGGCGGCGAGCGCCACAGACACCAGACCGCGACTCGGATTGCGATCACTCTCTGACCTGCTCAGTGCCGCCGGCGGCAACCTCGACCTGCAAACTCCACAAACCGGAACCGGTCTTATCGCCACGGCTAGGGTGCCAGTGACATGATCCGAGTTGTGCTTGTCGATGACCATTGGGTAATCCGCCAAGGGCTTGAAGCCGTCTTAGAAGAAGCAATCGACATGGAGTTGGTTGGGATTGCCGACAGTGGCCCCGAAGGAGTGCGGGTCGTGGCATCTGTTGAACCCGACGTCGTACTCATGGACCTCTCAATGCCAAAAGGAAATGGAGAGCCGGCCATTCGAAAGATCGCGGCAGGCCAGCCAGACGCGCAGATCATAGTCCTAACCATGTTCGGTGAAGAGAGTCGAATATTGGCAGCCCTAGAAGCCGGAGCATCAGGCTTTCTCCTGAAGGACAGTTCACCTGATCAGGTACTGGAGGCCGTTCGACAAGCCGCAGCCGGGCACTCACCCTTAGATCCACGTGCCGCCAGTGCAGTTATCTCGGCCCTTCGCACCGACACTCATTCGCCAACCCAGGAGGATCTGAGTACGCGAGAACTTGAGGTTCTGGACCTGGTTGCCAAGGGTCTCCAGAACAAACAGATCGCCAGAGCACTCAGTATCGCTGAATCGACAGTGAAGGCACATCTCACCCAGATCTATGGCCGAATCGGAGTCTCTGATCGTCTGCAAGCCACATTGTGGGCCCAGAGAAACGACATTGGCCGCTCCGGGGATGGCCAGGAATAGTGCCAACGCGAACCCCTTATTCAAGCTGCTGACCATGGTCGTACGACCAATCTCCCATTGAACAAAAACGTCACCAGTCATAGGTTCAGTCCATGACATTCACCGTGGTCGGCGAACCAGACACCTCCGCTCGTTCCAAACACCCCTTCGGACGAGAGTCCGAGGTCCGTAGCTATTCACGAAGCTTCCCAACAACGTTCGTTCACGCCGAGGGGAGCACGATGACCGATATCAACGGGCGGACCTACATCGATTTCCTGGCTGGTTGTTCGACACTCAACTACGGCCACAACGACCCCGACATGACGGCGGCCCTCATCGACTACCTTTCGGGCAACGGCGTCACCCATGGGCTCGACCTGCAAACCACAGCCAAGGCCGAGTTCATACAGACATTCGTGGACCTGATCCTGGAACCACGCGGCCTTCCCTACCGGCTCCAGTTCACCGGACCGACTGGAACCAACGCGGTGGAGGCTGCCCTCAAGCTCGCTCGGAAGGTAACCGGCAGAAGCAACGTGATCGCATTCACCAACGGCTTCCATGGTGTGACCGTCGGAGCGCTGGCCGCCACCGCCAACCGCCAACACCGCATGGGCACCAGCGTCGCCCTTTCCGGCGTGACTCGCGCCATGTTCGATGGCTATCTGGGGACCGAGGTCGACACCGCCGACCTCCTCGACCGCTTACTATCGGACCCTTCCAGTGGCTATGACCAGCCTGCTGCGATCCTGGTGGAAACCGTTCAGGGAGAGGGCGGAATCAATGCCGCCTCAGCATCATGGATGCGCAGCCTTTCTCGCATTGCCAAGAAGCACGGAGCCCTTCTGATCGTCGATGACATCCAGGCCGGGTGTGGGCGCACGGGAAACTTCTTCAGCTTTGATGACATGGGGATTGAGCCTGACATTGTCACCCTCTCCAAGTCCCTGTCGGGCTTCGGACTTCCACTTGCCCTCGTCTTGATCCATCCCGACCACGACCAATGGCTACCAGCTGAGCACAACGGAACGTTCCGGGGGAACAACCTCGCCTTTCTTACGGCCACCGTCGCCCTCAAGAAATTCTGGCACAACGATGACCTGGCCAATGATGTGAGGCGCAAGGGTCAGATCGTCCATCAGTCGCTCTCAGAAATGGGCAAGCTCATACCAGGATCTGTCGTCAAGGGACGAGGCCTATTTCTTGGGCTTGATGTTGGCAGTGGCGAACTAGCCGGTGAGATTTGCCGTCAGGCCTTCGCTTCCGGTCTAGTGATTGAGACCTCCGGCGCCTATGGAGAAGTGGTGAAGGTCCTGGCCCCCTTGACCACACCCGCCTCCCAGCTCCTTGCTGGTCTCGAGATCCTTCACCAGTCGGTACAGGAGCAGCTTCGTCCGACGGTCGCTGCTGGATGAGAACCAGGGTCAAGTTCCCAGAACCGGCCGATCCCGCATCGACCACCCCCGGGCATGTTCCGTCTTGGACCTTGCGCTCCTACCCCGTCCCGGAGCGGGCAACGGCTGAATCCAACCAGGCAGAGCCCAGCCAGACAGAGTCCGACCAGACAGTTTCTGTTCTGGTCAGCACACAAGACCATCATTCTCGCTGGCGCCAGGGAACTCGATTTCATGACCTGTTTGATCGCCAGTGTTTCCACCTGGACAGCCAAGCCCAATCTCAAATCGCCATCGACTATGGGTCTGTCGCTTTTTCTTACGCTGACCTAGCCGGGTTCTCCAACCAGATTGCCCGTTTCCTTGACGCCGAACAAGTCGAGGGGGGCGACCATATGGCCGTCCTTCTCGATCGTTCAGTGATGGCCCCGGCAACGGTGCTGGCGGTGTCGCGTCTAGGAGTGAGTTATGTGCCTCTGGATGCAGGCTTCCCGACCGATCGCATCAACCACATCATCACCGATAGTGGAGTAACCGGCGTGCTGACCCAACGCTGCTACCTTCCTCTCTTTCGTGGGGTGGATGTTCCCGTTATCGCCATCGATGACCATATGGAGGAGATCCACTCCTATGACTCGGGGATCTTCGAACCCGACGATCTGCGAGATGTGCTGGACCCAACCGCCTATGTGATCTACACCTCAGGCTCAACAGGATTGCCCAAGGGTGTTCCCATTCGCCACTCGAGTATCTGCAACTTCCTTGACGTTGCCAGTTCCTTGTACGGCTACACCAGTAAGGACCGCGTCTATCAGGGCATGACCATCGCCTTTGACTTCTCCGTCGAAGAACTGTGGGTCCCGCTCTGCTGTGGAGCAACCGTCGTACCCGCTTCTTCTGACATCCAACTCCTTGGCTCGGACCTCCAACAGTTCCTGCGTGATCGACAGATCAGTGCCTTGTGCTGCGTGCCGACACTTTTGTCAACCTTGCAGCCTGACCTGACGAACCTTCGGTTTTTGTTGGTATCAGGCGAGGCCTGCCCTCGGGATCTGATCGAGCCTTGGTTGAGCCCGGGTCGTCGAGTGCTCAATGCCTATGGTCCGACCGAAGCAACCGTGACCGCAACCTGGTCGGTGCTGGAGCCTGGCAACCCGATCACGATAGGTGGGCCTCTTCCCACCTATTCGGTTG
>JAJRQY010000147.1 GCA_024280015.1 Actinomycetes bacterium | reverse complement strand
CGTCGCCCCATAGTTACGGGAATCCGACCGGTGATACAGCATCGAATCAACATTGCCCTTGATTGGATACCCAACCGGCATCTCACGCTTGTCCGCCAACGGCCCATGAGAACCATCACCATAAGGATGCATCTTCGCACCGTCGGCCAACTTGACCTTGGTGGCCACAGCGCTTAGCGAAGATTCCGCCTTGGCTGCCTTGGTTTCGGCGGCACGAAGATCAATCTCCATGGCACCCATCTTCTTGGTGCGATCGTTGAGATCAATCTCCATGGCACCCAACTTCTTGGTGCGATCGTTGAGATCAATCTCCATGGCACCCAACTTCTTGGTGCGATCGTTGAGATCAATCTCCATGGCACCCAACTTCTTGGTACTGGCCGCGAGGTCAGTCTCAAGCTTGTTAGCCCGAGCGTTGGCCTCTTGTAGCTTGCGGTCAGCGTCTCCTGCCCGATCGCCAGCTTCCTTGGCTTCACGCTCGAGGGAAACAAGGCGAGCCTTCACCGACTCAGCATCAGCCTCACCAGACTTACCACCCTTACCAGCGGCTACGCCAGCAACACCAGCTAGCCCAGCAAACCCCAGCAACCGGCCGCGGTCACCCTTGAGGTCGCCCTCAAGAGAAGCAATCTTGGCGTTGGCAGATTTCAGGTCACCCTCAAGTGCGCCGTAACGACTGGAAGCGGTCTTGGCTTCACCTTCGAGTTCACTACAGCGAGCCTTGGCCGTCTTCAATTCGCCTTCGAGATCCTTGGCCTTCTTCTGAGCAGAGGCAAGATCGCCCTCAGCACTGGAGGCATCCTTGCCAGCCGAAGCAAGCTGGGACTCCAAAGCAGTTACTCGGTCATTGGAACTGCTGAGCTGGCCATCAAGATCAACGAGGCGAGCCTTCACCGACTCAGCATCAGCCTCACCAGACTTTCCGACCTTGCCTGCGGCTACGCCAGCAACACCAGCTAGCCCAGCAAACCCCAGCAACCGGCCACGGTCACCCTTGAGGTCGCCCTCAAGAGAACCAACCTTGGCGTTGGCATCGGCCAACTCCTTACGGAGGCCGTCCATCTCACCTTGGGAAGAGGTCAGCGCAAGCTTGTCTGCTTCCCATTCCTTAGAGGCTTCCTTGGACAGCTTCGACACCTTGGAGGAGGAGTCAGTCTCCCACTCGGAGAAGGTCTCCTTGGAATGACGCCAACGCCAAAGCATCCAGCCAATCAAAAGGCCGACTAGTGCCGCCAAGATCAGCGGAATGATAATTTCTGCAAGTACCCAAAACATATCTAGCTCCTTAACCCAACTTCACTTGAAACTCTGTCCGACGGTTTTCTCTGCGACCAACAGCTGTTTCGTTGTCGCCAATAGGTGCGTCCTCGCCCATTCCTGAAGAGGACAAGCGTTCGGGATCAACCCCGTGTTCGACCAGGTAGTCGACGACTGCAGCCGATCTCCGCTCGCTCAGCTCCTGATTGAACTCGCGGGCGGCGAACCGATCCGTGTGGCCAACAAGCTCCACTGGAACACTGGGGTACTCCTGCAGGATGGCAACGGCTTCGTCCAGAATTACGATCTCTTCTGACTCATGATTCGACATGTTCAGCTTGTAGTGAACGGGTCCAAGCGCTGCCAGTCGGGCTGCCATTTCTTCGGCATCGTCAACCGCTTCGGGCGCCGAAACCTCAGATGAGGTGTCGAGTCCCGCACCGGCATCAGTAACCGCGGCTTCAACCGCGGCAGCCATGTCAGCATCCGGGGCTTCGCCAACGAAGCCAAGCGAGCTATCGGTCAACGTCGCAACACCAGTTACGCCTGACCCGATGTTCGAGATCAGGCCAGCCAGACCCGCAACTCGAGCATCCGCTCCCGGGGTCGCTTCGTCGAATCCACTCACTGTTAGCTCGTCAACGACCTCGACTCCAGTGGCCTCAGCAGCATCGACCAGCGTCTGGCGTTGATCCTCGCTGAGAACCTCACCGCGCAACACGATGCGACCATCTTCAAGCATCGCTGTCACATCGGTAGGTCCAACTTCGGCCGGAGCAGGTTCTTCAGCTGCGGCTTCAGTGGTGGATGGTGTTTCGGCTTCGGCCTTGACAGCTCCGGCGGCGAGGAGGGCAGAAAGATTGCGAACCCCGCTCCCATCGCCCTTGGCTTCAAGAGTTGCCTCATCCACGCCAGCCGCTGCTGACCCAGTGATGCTGCCGGTGCGGTAGTCGTAGTCAACCTCAAGGTTGGACGTATCGATCCCTGCCGCTTCTAGATCGGCGATGGTCTGACGCTCTAGCTTCTTCTCAATATGGGGGACCGCCCACGCGGTTCCGCCGATCAGAAGCCCACCGACGAGGGGCAGCGCAGCCAGAGCACCGACCTTGCCCGGCGACCATGCCGCTGGGTCACGTTCCCAGGAGGTCACGGTTCGCTTGCGACGACGCGTCGTCGTGATTGTTTCGGTGTGTTTGGTAATCGAAGCGATTGCCCCGCCAGTGCCTGCAATACCTGTGGCACCACCGATCACCTTTGAGGCTGCGCCACCAGCTGCACCCGACATTTTGGAAGCTGCACCAGTTGCCTTCGAGGCTGCACCACCGGCAGCACCCTTGGCATTGCCAGCCGCACCTTTTGCCTTGGATGCGCTATCTCCTGCGACATCGGTCATTTTCGAAGCAGAGTCAGCCGCTTTTGATGCCGCATCACCTGCCGATTTCGCTTTATCCGCGGCCAGTCGCTTCGCTTTGTCGCGAGCTCGACCTGTTGGATCATCCAACGCCATCGGTCACCCTTCCATCGGTTTGGGCCCACCACCGTGAACCCACAAAAAGACGAGCTTCTGCTCACCCCACGGCCAGTACTGTAGGTTCAGATCGCACTACTTGTCGAGGCAAACACAGAAATAGGACATCTTCCGGCCACTAGCATGCGATCGGTATGGCCTTGGTCCAGTTCCTCTTCCTGCTCGAGGCAAATGCACCCCAACTGATAAGGAAACGCTAAGGCCCAGCATTGAGGCAGCCTCTAGACAAGTACGGATTCTCCAACTCATTTTTCATTGAGGTACTGCTGGTGGCTGAACGGCAGCAGATCAGCTGAAGACTCATACTTGCGATATGGATTCGCAAAATCCCTGAATACTCCAAAGACATCACACTGATTGCTCGCGAACCGATGCTGGAGCCGTGGCAACCACCATCGAACAGCTTGACTCCGCCTACCGACGGCTGGCCCTGCAATACCACCCAGACTGGAATAGATCGAGTCCTTGTCTCGATCGGCAAAGTCAGGCTCCAGCAATCGCATTGCTCAGCCAAGCCCTGGAGATCCTGCGTGAGCCATTTCTGACTGGCCTAGCAGATGACGTAGTCAGCTCTGACATCGGCCTGGCACAAGTTGTCCAGTGGTCTCGCCCTCCTCTCACCGGAGAATGTATGTTTTGCGCCTCAACACCATCGGCGCCAACAATACTTCGCCACCAGGAGACATTTCTCCTCGACCGATACCGGCTTCAGGTCAGGGGCCCAATGTGTCAAGGGTGTGGCCTCGCATTGGTCAAACGTATGCAGTTGCGCTCCATGTGGGCAGGCTGGTGGGGTCTTCGTTCTTTCTTCACCAACCTGACTGTGATTGCTTCGAATCTGGTCACGGTTGTGAGGCTTTGGCAACTCGGGCCTCCACAGGAGCGAAAAGAGTCGGTTGTCTCGCTCCTCGATCGTCCTCTACAGGCCTAACAATCCCCGCGTTGGGACCGACTCAACCCAGAGCGCAACGCAGAAGGCCTCGACTGCTGGTTGCTGCTTAGGCCATTGGCTTGGTACACCTGGTCCAATGAGTCAGACAACCACCAGTCCGACAGCACCAAAACCACGCCCACCGATGATCTCCTTCGTTGCTCCTTCAGGCACCGGAAAGACCTCACTGGTCGAACAAGTCATAGCCGCTCTGATCAAGAGCGGCCTGAATGTGGCCGCAGTGAAGCACGACGCCCACCGGATCGAGCTTGACACCGAAGGAAAGGACTCATGGCGGATGCGCCAAGCTGGAGCCAGCGGGACCATTCTCGCTGGACAAGACCAACTGGCTTGGATGGGATTGCCCGAGGACCGTCCTCAACTCGGTGACCTGGTCGACCTGTTCTTCCAACGCGCCGACGTTGTCATTGTTGAGGGGTATCGCTCAGCTGGTCTTCCAACAGTCCTGGTGAGGCGCCCAGAGATCGAGGATCCGACCTGGCATCAACCAGCCAGCGAACTGATCCTCGCTACTGTTCACCCCTCAGCGGTCGACGAAACCGTTTCGGCTGTACTCGCCCACATCGCCTCGGTTCGCTAGAGTCACAGCTTCGACCTGGCACGCAGGACCGATGGTGCTTGCGCCCTACGAACGGAGAAAACCATGTCACAAGAGGTTCGCGGCATTGTCGCTATGGCTAAGGGCGAGCCAGTCTCGATGCAAACCATCATCATCCCGGACCCTGGCCCGGGCGAAGCAGTGGTCAAGGTTCAGGCATGCGGTGTCTGTCATACCGATCTCCACTATCGAGAAGGCGGTATCAACGACGAGTTCCCGTTCCTCCTTGGACATGAAGCCGCTGGCATTGTCGAATCGGTTGGCGAGGGTGTTACCCAAGTCGCTCCCGGCGATTATGTGATCTTGAACTGGCGAGCAGTCTGTGGTGAGTGTCGGTCATGCTTGAAAGGCAAGCCTCAGTACTGCTTCGATACCCACAACGCCACCCAGAAAATGACGCTGGCTGATGGTACCGAGCTATCCCCGGCTCTCGGAATCGGTGCCTTCTGCGACAAGACGTTGGTTGCCGCTGGCCAGTGCACCAAGGTTGACCCGGCGGCAAAACCTGAAGCTGCTGGCCTGCTCGGCTGTGGTGTCATGGCCGGAATCGGTGCTGCCATCAATACTGGTGAGGTTGGACGCGGAGACACGGTCGCGGTATTTGGTTGCGGCGGAGTCGGCAATGCAGCCATTGAAGGCTCACGAATTGCTGGAGCAGCAAAGATAATCGCCGTTGATATTGATGATGCCAAGCTTGAGTTGGCGAAAACCTTTGGCGCCACTCATACCGTCAACTCCAGCAAGGTTGACCCGGTGGAAACCATCCGCGGGTTCACCGATGGCAATGGAGTTGACGTTGCCATTGAGGCCATTGGCCTGCCCCAGACCTATGAACAAGCCTTCTACGCTCGTGACCTGGCAGGCACCGTCGTTCTCGTCGGTGTTCCCAATCCAGAGATGAAGATCGAGCTTCCCTATATCGAGATGTTCGGACGAGGCGGGGCGCTCAAGTCCAGCTGGTACGGCGATTGCCTACCAAGCCGGGACTTCCCAATGCTGATTGATCTCTACCTCCAGGGCCGACTCAACTTGGATGGGTTCGTTTCAGAAACTATCGAGCTTGATCAGGTCGAAGAGGCCTTCCACAAGATGGAGGGCGGGGGCGTTCTTCGCTCCGTCGTCGTGTTGTAGACATCACCACCGTTTCCTACCCCCAACCCCCGTCTCATCAGAGCAAAGGACCAACCAAACATGGCTCGTCTTGACCACGTCATCACCTCCGGCATCTTCAGCCTGGATGGCGGCGACTACGAAGTAGAGAACAATGTCTGGATCATTGGTAACGACGATGAAGCAATCGTCATCGACGCCGCTCACGATCATCGCCCCATCCTGGATGGTCTCGGCGGTCGGAAGCTGAAGGCCATTGTTTGCACCCATGGCCACAATGACCACATCAATGCTGCTGCGGATCTGGCAGACGAAACTGGCGCCCCGATCCTTCTCCACCCTGAGGATGCCATGTTGTGGGAGGTCGTTTACCCCGATCGTCGGGTAGATGACACCATCAGCGACGGAACAACAATCACGGTCGGCAACTCTGAGCTCACCATCATGCACACTCCGGGCCATTCACCGGGTGGCTGTTGCTTGTACCTTCCCGAAGACGGGATCGTATTTTCTGGGGACACCTTGTTTAACGGCGGACCCGGGGCAACCGGACGCAGCTTTTCCAGCTACAGCTTGATCCTGGAATCCATCGAAGAGCGTCTGTTTAGCCTTCCCCCAGAAACCATTGTCCATACTGGGCACGGTGACTCAACTGCCATTGGGGCCGAATCTGCCAACCTGGCCGAATGGAAAGCCAAGACAGACTAATAAGCCAAGCAAGTGGCCTGAAAAGCCAGTTTCTGGTCCGAATAAACTAGCTACACGGGTGAATCATCCCTTCGACCCACGGTCACAAGTGGCTAGCGTTTTTGATTGACTCGACTTCAGATTTTTTCTGAATGTGACGATTGAGTACGTTCACCGAAAGTAGACACCATGAAGTTACTGACAGCGGAACGATCCTCGAGGCGCAACCGGCCACGGGTCCGGCGATCTGTCTTCGGACTTGTTCTTGGCCTTCTCACGCTCGGCATGGCTGCCCCCTCGGCAATGGCTGCGGAGGTAGAACCTGAAGTAATTGCCTTCTCAAACTTCGATATCACCTCCGTGAATTCGGGCGAAACAAACACCTGCGTTGTCCTGGCGGATGGGACAGCCCTGTGCTGGGGCTCGAACACCGACGGTCAACTCGGCGACGGCACGACAAACAGCTCGGTAGCACCAGTGGCCGTTGCTGGCTTGTCCAACATTGTCGGCATTGGCTCAGGACGAGGCCACACATGCGCCGCCGTTTCTGACCAGACCATCAAGTGCTGGGGCGACAATGAGTTCGGACAACTTGGCAATGGCAGCAACGCCGACTCCCTCACTCCGGTGACTGTGTCAGGTATTTCTACCGCGGTTGAAGTCGCCGTTGGTCAAGATCACACCTGCGCCCGCCTGTCCGACGGATCGGTGAAATGCTGGGGCAACAACGGCAATGGGCGTCTTGGGAACGGGGACCCGGTCGATGGGACACCGGTCAACTCAAATGTCCCTGTCGATGCGGTCGGCATCACAACCGCCACCAAGATCTCCGCCGGATTCTCTCATTCTTGTGCTCTCCTCAGCGACGGTACAGCAGCCTGTTGGGGGAATGATCACGCTGGCCAGCTCGGTCGAGGCGCTGGAATCATTGGCGTCTCACTGACTCCAGTCATCGTCGATGGCCTCACAGGGGCATCGGACATTTCTGTCGGGGCTTGGCACTCATGTGCCGTGGTAAGCGGATCGGTCAAGTGTTGGGGCCTGAATGCCGACCTCCAGCTTGGAGTCGATGGTCTCGGTCATTCCGGTGTTCCCCTCGCCGTTGCTGGAGTAACGTCGGCTGAAGAGGTGAGTGCTGGCACCCACCACACCTGTGTGCGCCTCAGTGATGGCCACGTCAACTGCTGGGGCTTGAACTTCGATGGTCGCCTCGGCAACGCCGACACCAACGCCTCGGCCTCACCGGTAGTCGTCATCGGTATGACTACTGCAACCCAGATCAGTTCCGGTTCCCGCCACACCTGCGCGTTGCAGAGCGACGACTCGGTTCGTTGTTGGGGAAGCAATGTCGAGGGCCAGCTAGGCAACGGCACTCACAACAACTCCAACCGTCCAGCCCGTGTTATCGGATTAAACGATATTCCTCCTCCTGGACCGACGACGTTCCCAACCAATGGCCCTGGCGAAGATCAGATCCTTCGCCTCTATCGTGCCGTGTTCGCTCGAGAGCCCGATGCCACCGGATTTGGCTATTGGAATGGTCTGGCTCGGAGCGGCACTTCCCTAGTACAGATCGCTTCAGACTTCCGTCAGAGTGCGGAGTACAAGGCGACCTACGGCGAGAATCCAACCAATGAAGATCTAGTCAACCTTCTCTATGAAAACGTGCTTGGCCGTCCCGGTGACGCCGGCGGTATTGCGTTCTGGGTCGGCCGACTATCAACCGACCTCAGTGTCGAGGACTTGTTGATTGCCTTCGCTGACTCTGTCGAGAACATCAGCATTACTGAAACCAGCCAACCGCTGGACTCTGATCACTCCAAGGTGCTTCGTCTCTATCAGGCGGTCTTTGGGCGAGCCCCCGATGCCGGTGGTTTCGAGTATTGGGTTGGGCTGAAGCAGAACGGTCTGTCCATGAATCAGATGGCTGCTCAATGGACCACCTTCCCCGAGTTCCGGACCGCGTACGGTGAAAATCCAACCGATGCCGAGCTCATTGATGGGCTGTACCAGAACGTGCTTGACCGTCCAGGCGATGCCGGGGGAATCGAGTATTGGCTCGGACGCCGGGCCCAGGGAATGAGTGTTGCCCGTCTGCTCATTGCCTTTGCCGACTCTCCAGAAAACCTGGTCAATACGGGCACCATGCCCTAGAGGTCAGTGTTCCCGGTTCTAGCTGACAGCAGCCTCGATGTGGTCGAGCACCTCAGGAGTGAGGAGGTCGACCACATCGATGGCTGCCATGTTTTCGGTGACCTGGCTGGCTCGACTGGCCCCGGTTATCACGCTGGAAACGTTTGGGTTCGAGGCGCACCAGGCAAGAGCAAGTTGGGCCATGCTGCAATCCAGTTCCTTGGCGATGGGAACAAGATTGCGGACCTTAGCTGAAACCTCTTTGCTGGCCACTGCTTCATCCAACCAGCCAAAGTCCTTCACATCGGCCCGGCTTCCTTCGGGGATGCCATCCAGGTACTTGCCGGTCAGAACCCCATTGGCCAAGGGACTCCAAATGGTAGTTCCCAGCCCAATGTCCTCATAGAGCCGGGCGTACTCGGTCTCGACCTTGTCGCGGTGAAGCAGGTTGTATTGGGGTTGTTCCATCACGGGCTTGTGAAGGTGATGTTTGTCGGCAACAGCGTACGCAGCGCGAATCTCATCGGCTGACCACTCTGAGGTCCCCCAGTAGAGGGCTTTGCCTTGGGTGATCATGTCGTGCATGGCCCAGACCGTCTCGTCAATCGGGGTGTCCGCATCGGGCCGATGGCAGTAGACCAGGTCCACAAAGTCGAGTCCAAGTCGTTCCAGTGAGCCGTCGATGGCTTGGCTGAGGTACTTGCGGTTTAACGTCCAGTGGGTGTTTGGCGTCTCGGCCAGTCCCCAATAGAACTTGGTGGAGACCACATAGGTCTCGCGAGCCCAACCCAGTTCCTTGAAGGCCTGGCCCATGAGTTCTTCGGCCTTGCCTCCTGAGTACACCTCGGCATTGTCAAAGAAGTTGCAGCCGCCGTCCCATGCGGCCTGCATCGACTCCAGAACCGAGTCGAGTCCTTGCTGATCACCAAAGGTCACCCACGATCCGTAGGAGAGGGTGCTGAGTTTGAGGCCGGAGCGGCCGAGCCTACGATAGGTCATGGAAGTCATGGTCGGAGTATGCCACCGTCTCGGAGTTGAGGCCCAACCCATTGGTCGCAGATACCAATACTGGCTGGATGGAATCGCTGGATGGCGAGATAGGACCCTCTGCTTGGAACGGGTTATGGTCACGACATGGTGGAACCTGACTTTCTTCGTTTCGACACCCTCAGCTTGCACGCTGGGCAGCGCCCAGATCCGACCACGGGTGCTCGGGCCGTTCCCATCTACTACACCACGTCGTATTCCTTCCCCGATACCGATGAGGCGGCTGCCCTATTCAATCTGGAGTCACCGGGCCACATCTATAGCCGGATCTCCAACCCGACGGTCGCCGTGTTGGAGGAGCGGATCGCCGCCCTAGAAGGCGGCGCTGGAGCGGTTTGTACCGCCAGTGGTACCGCTGCCCTTCACCTGGCTGTCACCACCCTGATGAGCGCCGGTGACCACATCGTGTCATCCAAGAATCTCTATGGCGGTTCGTACAACATGATGAACCTGACCCTCCCCCGGTTCGGTATCACCACCACCTTCGTCGACCCACGCGATCCCCAAGCATTCGCCGACGCCGTCCAGCCCAACACCAAGCTGCTTTTTGCCGAAACTCTCGGTAACCCCGGCATTGAAGTCCTCGACATCAGAGCCGTAGCCGACGTTGCCCACGACAACGGCCTCCCCCTGATGGTGGACTCAACCTTTTCCACTCCCTACCTGATGAGACCAATCGAGTACGGCGCTGACATTGTTATGCATTCGGTCACCAAATTCCTTGGTGGTCACGGTATTGCCATCGGTGGCGCCCTGGTCGATGGTGGGCGCTTCGACTGGATGGCGTCGGACAAGTTCCCCACTATGACTGAGCCCTACGAGGGCTACCACGGCATTGTCTTCGCCGAGGAATACGGTCCGAATGCCCTCGGAACCCGAGCACGAGCGGAAGGGTTGCGAGACTTTGGTGCCTGCATGAGCCCAGCCAACGCCTTCCAGCTACTGCAAGGAGTCGAGACCCTGTCGCTACGTATGGCCCGCCATGTCTCCAATACTGATCTTGTTCTGGAGATGCTGCAGAACAATGAGGCGGTCTCCTGGGTAAAGCACCCCCGAGTGCCCGATCACCCCGACTACGAGTTGGCTAAGGAGCTTTACCCCAAGGGAGCTGGCTCTATCTTGAGCTTCGGCGTGAAGGGTGGCCGAGCAGCCGGTCGCAAGTTTATCGAGTCGGTCCAGCTGGCTTCGCACTTAGCCAACGTTGGTGATGCCAAGACCCTGGTCATCCATCCAGGCTCAACCACCCACGGACAGCTCAGCGCTGCCGAGCTAGAAACCGCAGGAATTAGTGAGGACCTCGTTCGTCTATCAGTTGGACTCGAAGATCCCCAAGACATCGTCGATGATCTGGCCCGGGCCCTGAAAGCGAGCCAGCGATGATCATTTCGGTTAACGGTCAACTCGCCCACGCCGCCACTGGCGGCATCGCTGAACCCGATCCCAGTCTCCCAGCAGTGATCTTGATCCATGGCGCCGGAATGGACAGCAGCGCCTGGTTTCTACAGACCCGTTATTTGGCTTACCGAGGCTTTCGGCTGTTTGCCGTGGACCTGCCAGGACATGGCACTTCGGAGGGCACAACCATTGCCACCGTGGAGGAAATGGCCCAATGGTTGGGCCAGTTCATGGAAGCGGCTGAAATCGACTCTGCCCACCTGGTTGGCCATTCCATGGGAACCTTCATCGCCCTGGAAATGGCAGCGTTGCAGCCAGAGAAGGTTGATTCCATCGTCTTGATGGGAACTGCTCCAGCCATGCCGGTTCATCCCCAACTCATCAGCGATGCCGAAGCCAATCTGCCTGCCGCTGCAGCCTTGATGACAGCCTGGAGCCACGCCAAGCCCGCCCACGTCGGCCTGCACCCGACCCCGGGTCTTTGGATGTTGGGAGGAGCACAGGCTCTGGTTGAACGCTCCAGGCCTGGCGTGTTGGCCTCGGACTTCCGAGCCTGCGCTGCGTATGAGAATGCCACCAAGGCAGCATCTGCAGTAACGGCCAAGAGCACCGTGATTGTTGGGAGCGGTGACAAGATGACTCCGGCCAAGAAGGGCCAGGAACTAGCAAAGTGCCTCAGCCATTGCACCGTGATCACTCTGGCCGATACCGGCCACATGATGATGGTAGAGAGCCCAAAACAGGTGAAGCAGACCCTGCTGGCAGCACTGGCCTAACGAAACAGGCTCGTCGGAGGTGTAACCGATGACACAAAAGAAACAATTGGCAAAGTCAATCTCTGTGACTAAAGTACCGATATATCGTTAACTATCGTATTCGAGGAGAATTCATGCATGATCAAGCAAGCGAAACACCTACACCCGGGCCCAACAGGCAATACAGGGGCCAACCGACCATGGATTGGTACGGAACCGAAGAGGCCGCGACAGAATGGCCCGACAACGAACGTCCACGGCGTCGGCGCCGTGGACCAAGGCACCAGGGACGAACTACCAGAGGAGGACAGCAAATGAGCGGACCGCATCGAAGTCGAGCACGTAGAGGAGCTGTTATCGCTGCGGTCCTTGGCGCCCTACAGGACGGCCCAAGTCACGGCTACGGGATCATGGATCGACTGGAGAATCAGAGCGAAGGTCGCTGGCGACCCAGCCCTGGGTCCGTGTATCCAACCCTGGGCCGGCTCGCGAGCAAGGGCCTGATCGAGGTCGTTACCGCCACCGAGCCTAAGGAGTTCCAACTCACCGACGAAGGTCGAGCCTGGCTTGATTCGCACTCAGACTCGGCTGAACCAGGCGAAGGAATGCCCTGGTCAGCGGGTCAAGGGCAGGGTCTGCGGTCCGCCGTCAGCCAACTGGCTGGTGCCACCAAACAAGTCGGCCGATTCGGAAGCGATGACCAGCGCAAGCAAGCCCAAGAGCTGATCGAGGAATCAACCCGCTTGATCTACGCCCTACTCGCTCAACAACCCAACAATGCGCCAAAGGACGATTCGACCGATGACCCCGCCGACTCGGTCCTCAACTAAGCGAGCACCAACCACCAGGCGCAAGGATCAGGTTTGGAGAACCAGGCGCGACAGCCAAGCCATCACTCACTACCCTGGCTGAAGTGGCTCCACGGTTTCGTCGGTACATCATTGTGGCTGGCATCGTCATCGTCGGACTTGTTGCCGACCAGCTCAGCAAATCCTGGGCGGTCCGCAACCTCGACGCTGGGCGCACAGTCTCACTCTTGCCAACTCTCGAATTCGACCTGTCCTACAACAGCGGGTTCTCCTTCAGCACCGGGTCAGGACAAGGACGGCTGATTGGTATCGGTGTCATTGTTCTGTGTGGTTTCCTGGTGCACCGCATCCACCAGGAAGCTGATCTCAAGCGGGTAAGCCTGCTGGCAGCAATTTTGGCGGGAGCATTAGGCAACCTGGCTGATCGCCTGCTCCGGTCCGAAAACGGGTTTCTCTCAGGCCATGTGGTCGACTTCATCGACGTCAGCTGGTTTGCGGTGTTTAACGTGGCCGACATCCTGGTTGTTGGTGGAGCCATCCTCTACGCCGGGCTTGAGTACTTTGAACTAAGGCGAGTAGGACTCACGACCTAGTCGCAATGAATCGACCACTGTTGCCGGTCAGGGACTCTTGTTACAAGCCAGTAATCTCTACGCTGATTCAACTCAAGCTCGGGTAATCGGGGACCGATACCCACACCATGTCTGCGGATCGACCCCCTAGGAATAACGAGCCTGAAGCTCGCATGTGGAAATCGCACAATGGCTTGTCTGCCGTTGTTCGAGCCCTCGTGTTTGCCATTCCTGTCCTTGTCTCTCTGCTCGTTCTACTCGTGGTCGGTGGCATCTTGTACCACCCACCTGGATGGCTGGGCTTACTTGTCTGGGTGGCGCAGGCCGCTCCTCTTGGGGCTGGCGTTGCCGTCTTGGCCAGCACCCCGACCAGACGAGCACTTCCCCTTGCCATGCTGCTCGAACTCGATCTTGTCTTCCCCGACAACGCTCCCTCACGGATGGATGTCGCCAGGCGCACAAGTACCCGACAACAGCTCCGAGAAAAGCTGAGTGAGGTCAGAAGCGTTGGACTCGGGCTTACCGAGAACGAAGCAGCAATTACCGCTCTCGAACTCGCTGTTCTTTTGAGTGTCCACTATCGGAGCACACGGGGTCACGCGGTGCGTGTCCTGACCCATTCAAAGGTCATCGCCGAAGAGCTGAACCTACCAGCCTTGGAACGGGAGCGGTTGTCCTGGGCCATGCTTCTCCATGACATGGGCATGCTCGCCATCCCATCAGACATTCTCAGCAAGAAGGGCGAGCTAAGTATTGTTGAACGACAAGTGGTGATGAATCACCCCAGCGCTGGCTCGGAACTGCTGGATCCATTAGCGATCTGGCTTGGTGAGTGGCGCTTAGCAGCCAAGGAGCACCACGAGCGCTGGGACGGAACCGGATATCCGCTTGGCCTACAAGGAGCCAACATCTCCCTGGCCGGTCGGATTGCTGCTGTCGCCGATTCCTACGACGCCATCACCTCGGAGCGCTCCTACAAGGAATCGATGTCACCGGCCGATGCCCGGGCCGAAATCGCCGCGTGTTCTGGTACACAATTTGACCCAAGTGTCGTCCGAGCGTTCCTCACCGGACTGCCCGAGCCCAAAGAACGACGTGCTCCGTTCGCGTGGTTCGCAGCCTTGGGAGCGGCCAGCGCTCAGACCTCTGCTGTTGCCGCAGCCGGCGCAATCGTTGCTCTGGTCGGGGCGAACACTATTCCTTCAACCGAAGTATCTGAGCCCTTACCCTTCGTTGAAACAACGACTACGACAGGGGCGCCGTCAACCACTGCCCAACTCACGACCACTTCCGAACTCGAGACAACAACGAGTGTCCCGACGACAAAACGACCCGACCCAACAACCACCTCTTCCACAACCGAGACCACACAAGCCACGAGCACTGCTCCACCAACAACTCGTCGCCAGACAACCACCAGGCCAGCAACGACAACCGCCCCAACCACCACGGCCCCAACAACCACAGCCAGCACGACGACAACGGCCCCAACAACGACGACAACGGCCCCAACGACCACGGCTGCGCCTCCGACCTTTGGGTCCAGCACGACGACAGCCTGATCTTCAACCACCCGAGGCTAGGCCCGGTGCCTATTCTCCCTGGTCCAGGGCCTAGGCCTGCATCCGGTCACAAGTTCGCTGGAACCTAATCTTCACCCGGAGAAGGCCGATCTAGAAGTTGTGAATAGTGAGCCAACCCGAGGGGCGACAGAATCGGGAATCGGATCCTGGCATAGCCAAAGAGGCATTGCCCTTCTCATTCGCGCCCTCGCCTTTCTCATCCCACTCGGGGCGTCCATCACCATTCTCCGACAGATCGGTGACCTGCTCTACCACCCACCGGGCAAGGTTGGGCTCCTCCTCTGGATCTCACAGGCCGCTCCCATTGGAGCTGCCGTTTCCATCCTCGTCGACAAAGCCACCCGACGACTCCTGCCGCTGGCCACACTTTTCGACCTCAGTCTGGTCTTCCCCGACCAAGCACCATCACGATTCAGTCTCGCTCTCAGAGCAGGCAGTGTCCGCCAGCTCGAAAAACGCCTCGACGAGATCGGAGCCAACGGACTGGGCTCAGACACGAACCAAGCAGCAACCCATGCCCTGGAACTCGTCTCCCTGCTTAGCCATCACGACCGCCTAACCCGCGGCCACGCCGAACGAGTCCGGGCCAACGCAGACCTTATCGCGGAAGAAATGGGCCTCTCCGACAGTGACCGGCTTCGTCTGGCCTGGGGCGTCCTGCTCCACGACATGGGCAAGCTCACCATCCCAACAGAGATACTCAACAAACAAGAGGCTCTTACCGCCGACGAATGGGAACAACTCAAGGAACACCCCGGCGCGAGCTTCTCCTTCCTTGAACCACTGTCGGGTTGGCTCGGCGACTGGATCCTGGCCGCGAGCGAGCACCATGAACGATGGGATGGCAATGGCTACCCTCTCGGACTGGCGGGAACAGAAATCTCTCTGGCCGGGCGAATCACCGCTGTCGCCGACGCCTATGACGTCATCACCGCCAAACGTTCCTACAAGGAAGCAATGTCGGTCCAAGCCGCGCGACAAGAACTTGTCGATTGTGCTGGCTCGCAGTTCGATCCTGATGTGGTTCGAGCATTCCTGAATGTCTCACTCGGTAAGCGTTGGACCTTCGGACCTTTGGCATGGCTCAGCGACATCCCAGTTGGCCAGATTGGTACAGCGGTCATCCAGACACCAGCAATTGCCGTCACCGGAGCCGTCGTTGCCGCCACCAGCATCGCCATCTCGCCCCCGATAGTGGAACGACCCGAAGAACCTTTGGCCTTCGTGTCGACTACGACGGTGCCAACAGATCCTGTCCCAAGCAAAGCACCGACGACCACGGTCGACAGAGGTATCACTACAACCTTCACAATTGCGACAACTTCCATCACTGTTCCCACCACCGATGAGACGAGCACGAGCAGGGTTTCAACTACCACCACTGGGCAGCGGCCATCGACAACAGCTACACCTTCCACATCCCTGCCAACCTCAACCGCCGCACCAACGACGACAACGACTACCGCACCAACAACAACCGCCGCACCAACGACAACGACAACGACTACCGCACCAACAACAACGACCACTATCCAGGGGGGAATCGCCTTTAACGGCCACACCTATGTTGCTGGTACGCCAGGCCAAACTTGGAGTGAAGCCAAAGCGGAGGCCGAGGCGTTGGGTGGACACTTGGTGACAGTCAACAATGCGGCCGAAAATACCTTCGTCGCCACTACGTTTGGTGGAGATCGGGCAGTCTGGCTCGGGTTCTCCGATATTGCCGAAGAAGGCACATTCGAGTGGTTGACGAGTGAGCCCTTTAGCTACACGAACTGGTTGCCGCCTGATGAACATCAAGGTGGTGAGCCAAGCAACGGTGGGGGTGTGGTTCCACAAAACATCGGCGTAATGGTCACCCCCGACGGTTACTGGGATGACGGCTGGAACGCTGGCTCTTGGATCTACATCGACGGCGGCTGGCGCGCTGGCGCAGATCCCATCGCCACGGTCATTGAATTTGACTAGCACTGGGGTCCAGGCGACCAGGACGACAGCAACACTCTCCTGGTGTTTGGTGAGGGTTGGCCGAATGACAAGCCCAGTGATCTCAAGATCCTTGGAACCGCATTGGCCCTACGGGTGTCGTTATGGATGTGAGCGATACTCATGCCGTGCACACGGCTACCAACGAACGGACAAGTGGTTGCCAGACCTTTGAACTGTTCTTTGCCGAGTCTTGGCTCTGGGCCTTCAAGCTGGCTTCATTCCTTGTCCATGATCAGACCATTGGTGAAGAAATCGCCCAAGAGGCCATGACCACGATGTACCGTACGTGGGGCACCGCCGAGCGGCCCGAGGCTTACTTGCGTACGGCCCTGGTAAACGGGGCCAAAAACTGGCATCGGCGAAGTGCTGTCCGGCAGAACAAGTTGCCGCTTCTGGCCGAGTCGGCCTCGGTGGATTTCTCCTTCAACGAGCTCTCCGACGCGGTTTCAAGGCTCCCCTTTCGCCAACGAGCAGTAATCGTCCTGCGCTATCACGGTGGCTTGTCCGAAGCCGAGATCGCTGAATCCCTGGGCTGCCGACCGGGAACCGTCAAGTCCCTCGCCTCCCGGGCCCTAGAACAACTCTCCAAGGAGATCACCCGATGACGTCAACAACCAGCCCCGCTGACTCCAGTGGCTCGCTCGAGGATGCCCTGCAAGACATGTTCACCTTCCAGTCACGTCGGCTCACGGTCCCCAACACGCGATCGAACGACTTGATTGCAGAACCACTTCTCATCTCGACTACTACGGTCGCAGTTGGCCGGAGCCAAACGCCCCTGGTCTTGGCGGCAGCAGCCAGCATTGTGGTGGCATTGGCTTTTGTTGGCATCGCCACAGGCAGCAATCAGCCCAACGAGCCGTCACTGGCCGCAGTCAGCGCAGCTGGGGATGACCCCTCGGGTTCGGCCGCTACCTCAGTGACGACAACGGAACCTACTCCCGTCGCTACCAAGGTCAGAAACCAGATCACTCTTCTCAAGCCATTCAGCTTTCGAACCAAAACAGTTCGTTTCGAGGCCGATCAGATACAGCTGACCTATGACGGAGAGACCTTCGACTACTCAATAACAATCGACGAAGGCGAGATCATTGGCAATGGCGTGCTCGGATTTGGAGAAGCCGGCATCTGGCAACAATCCACCAACCTCCGCCTAGTAGGCGATCGAGACCGCGTTCCAGTTCTGGTCGAATTCGACTTTGAGTCCGACGGCATCGACTGGTGGGCCGCAGAGATCCGAACCTCATACGGTGAAGGCAAGCCAGACTGGGTAAGAGAAACGGGGCAGTTCTTCCGCACTCCACTGGGTACCGGCTTCACCGGCGACCTAGCTCTGGAGCATCTGGAGATTACCGGTCTGGAGGTTGAGGCCTTCCGAAAGCCACTGCTATGCAGCTCACCCAAACACGAGCTGGTCATCGACTTCGACGACCCCTACGCCACGATTCATCAGGGACTCAACCTCGACTACCTGCGGGAACCAATGCTGATCGAGCTTGGTATGCAAGCCTTCAATTCAGAATCTTGTGCTCCAACGGCTGTTGAGGGCCTCATCATCGACGTAACGGTTGACGACTCATCAATTCTCACCGTTGAGAATGTCCGCTATGGCGACGAAGTCGGTGTGTTCAGTATCCAGGTACTCGCCACTGCAGTCGGCCGGACGCGGATCAATCTTGTTGTTCGCGACCCTGCTGGCACGATCCTGGCCGATCAGTCCTTCCCAGCCCAGGCCTGGCCGATCAGCGATGCTGATCTGGAGGATTACCTGTCCGACCCCGAGGCGGAACCAACAGGCTGAGACGGAACCAACAGCTGCGTGATCAATCCGGGGATACGGGGTGCCATCCACCGTCGATTCCCAAAAACTCCGATCCCTCGGCTCGGTAGAAGCTACTTTCATCCGAATCACGCAAGACCTGCAACATGGCTGGGATCTCGCCGCCTTCGTCTTCGATTTTCTCAATCACCCTCAATGGACCAACCGCATCCAACAACTCGAACGGGCCCTTCACCCAGGCGAAGCCCCAGCGAATAGCTCGGTCGATGTTGACCACGTCGTCACTGATCTCCGGTATCAGATCAGCCGCATATCGAAGGGTGCCGCCAATGACTTGCCAGGCCAACTCCCCCTCCATAGAGTCCTCGAACATGATGGCCCCAAGATCAGACGGCACACTGGCTAGCTGAGGAGCAAGGGCATCACGCCATTCCTCTTCCAATAGATCAAAGGTCTCCTTCTTCTTCGAGCCATCATCCAGCTTCTGAACCCGGCCAAAACCGCCAACGGCTCTGGCCTTGCGACCGAGCTGACCTCGTTCCAACATCCTCTGCTCAACGTCTGGGAATGAGGTGTAGGCCAACCCGATGTCGTCTTCGGGAAGATTGGCCTTCAGGTTCTTACCGACCAGGTCCATGATGTCCAGACCAATCAGGTCGATCAGGCCATAGAGACCGGTTGGCGGCAGTCCGACCGGTTGGCCAAGCACCGCATCGACAGACTCCTGCTTCATTCCCTCCATCAGGAAGGGCTTGGCTATGTGCAGGCCGCTGAGCATGAGGAAGCAGCCAATGCGGTTGCCGATGAAGTTGACCGTGTCCTTGGCGTTGACCACTCCCTTGCCCAGATCGTTGGCACCAAAGTCCGTAAATACAGCGACGACGTCATCGGTGGTGTCTTCGCCAGGAACCAGCTCGAACAGCTTCATGACCTGGACCGGGTTAAAGAAGTGGGTGATGGCAACGTCCTGGCGGAAGCGTTCGGGCATCCCTTCGGAAATGTCTCGAAGGGGAATGCCCGAAGTGTTGGAGCTGATCACGGAGCCGTCCTTGCGTAGCGGTTCGACCTTGGCGAACAGTTCTTGCTTGGTGGCTAGGTCCTCCACGATGGCTTCACAAATCCAGTCGTAGTCGACAATCTTCTCCAGGTCATGCTCGAAGGTCCCGGTCACAACCAGGTGACGGTGTTCTTCCTTCACCGCTTGCAAGCCCCGTTCGACCGCCTCCGCTGTCATGTCCAACATCAAGACCTTGCAGCCAGCCGCCGCGCTGACCGCGGCAATGCCCGATCCCATGGTTCCACATCCGAGTACTGCTACTGACTTGATCTGTCGGCTCATAACCAACAGTGTGCCGAGTTTCTTGAATGTTCAGAGGTCTGAAGATGAGCTGAACCCCACCTTCATTTCCGCAACTTTCTTCTTCTGCGCCGATTGGATCCAGGCAACCCAAACAACTCGAAGAGGTAACACCATGAACACCCGATGGATGAAGACAATGGCACTGCTGGCCGGTCTGACCCTGACTGCGGTCGCCTGCGGATCAGGTAGTGACTCAGCATCCCAAGAACCGGCAGCCGTTCCGACAACGGCCGCCGCTGTGGCCGACGACGATGCCATGTCTGACGACGACGCAATGGCTGACGACGATGCCATGGCTGACGATGATGCCATGGCTGACGACGACGCAATGGCCGACGACGACGCAATGGCCGACGACGACGCAATGGCCGACGATGATGCCCTGTCTGACGACGACGCCATGGAGGATGACGCCATGGCTATGGAAGAAGGTGAGAGTGTTCTTCACCTCGAGCTCGAAGACCTCGACCCAGCGGGGAGCGGCAATGACTACCAGGTTTGGTCAATTGTTGACTCAGAGCCAGTCGCCGCCGGAGCCTTCGACATCGAAAGTGGCTCCATTGTCATCAACGGTGGGCAAGATCACCTGTACATCTTCGAGAACGCTGCCTCGATCTTTATTACTGTTGAACCAGAAGGACGAAGCGAAAGTGACGCTCCCTCAGACACTCAGGTGCTTACCGGAGACGTCGATTCGGACGGATCAGTCATGCTGACTGCAGTCGGCGGCTCATCCGCATCGGGTACGGGCGAGACTCGGTAGTCACCAACTCACACCAGTTCAGCGCCGCCGTCAAGCCATCGCCCCCATTGATCTCCTCCGTATCGCCCACTGAGGAGGTCTCTGGGGGACACTGGGTCCCAACTAGTGAATCTGGCTAACATCTCGAACGGCGCCACGGTCTGCACTGGTCGTCAGTGCGGCATACGCGAGCAACGCCTGACTGACAACACGATCCCGCCCAGTCGCCTTCCAGCCACCTGCACCCTTGGAATCTTCGGCGGCCCGGCGAACGGCCAACTCGTCGTCGGAAACCTTCAGGTTGATGGTGCGATTGGGAATATTGATCTCGATGGTGTCACCCTCTATCACCAGGCCAATGGTTCCGCCCGCTGCTGCCTCCGGTGAGGCATGGCCAATGGACAGCCCCGCAGTTCCACCTGAGAAACGGCCATCGGTCAGCAAGGCACATTCCTTACCAAGACCACGACTCTTGATATAGGTCGTAGGGTAGAGCATTTCCTGCATCCCAGGTCCGCCCTTTGGGCCCTCGTAGCGAACAACCACTACATCTCCGGCGTTAACTCGAGACTCGTCCAGCACACCCTCCATGGCCGCCTCCTGGCTCTCGAATACCCGTGCGGGGCCCGAGAAGGAATAGATGGACTCGTCCACGCCAGCGGTTTTGACAATGCAGCCGTTCTCGGCCAAGTTGCCGAATAGAACGGCCAGGCCGCCCTCAGCCGAATAGGCGTTCTCGACCGAGCGGATACAACCCTCAACCCGGTCATCATCCAGGGTGTCCCAGCGGGTGTCTTGACTGAATGCGGTCTGGGTCGGAATACCGGCTGGGCCAGCGCGGAAGAAGGTCTTGGCTTCACTGGTGCAAGTGTCGGTCATGATGTCCCATTGGGCAATGGCCGATGCCATCGACTTCGAATGAACGGTCGGCAAAGAAGAATCGATCAAACCAGCCCGGTCCAGCTCACCCAAGATGGCGAAGATTCCGCCGGCCCGGTGCACGTCCTCCACGTGATAGATGTCGATGGAGGGCGCAACCTTGCAAATGTTGGGAAGCTTGCGAGACAAGGCGTCGATATCGGCCATGGTGAAGTCGACCTCGGCTTCTTCTGCCGCGGCCAACAGGTGTAACACGGTGTTGGTGCTTCCTCCCATGGCAATGTCCAGAGCCATGGCGTTCTCGAAGGCCCGCTTGGGGGCAATATTGCGGGGCAGGACTGAGTCATCGTCCTTCTCGTAGTAGCGAGTGCACAAGTCGACAATGGTGCGACCAGCCTGCAAGAACAGCTGCTCTCGGTCGGCGTGGGTGGCCAGCATGGTTCCGTTGCCTGGCAACGACAGGCCAAGTGCCTCGGTCAAACAATTCATGGAGTTTGCCGTGAACATGCCCGAGCACGAACCACAGGTCGGACAGGCAGACCGCTCGATGGAAGCAACGTCCTCATCATCAACGTTGCGGTCCCCCGCCGACATCATGGCCGAGATCAGGTCGACCTTGACGTCCTTACCTGCCAGCCGAGTCTTGCCTGCCTCCATTGGGCCACCACTGACGAAGATGACGGGAATGTTGAGCCGGAAGGCCGCCATCAGCATGCCGGGGGTGATCTTGTCGCAATTGGAGATGCAAACCAGGGCGTCGGCGCAGTGCGCATTGACCATGTACTCCACCGAGTCCGCAATCAGATCTCGGCTCGGGAGGCTATACAGCATGCCGCTATGGCCCATGGCAATGCCGTCATCAATGGCAATGGTGTTGAACTCCTTGGCAACACCGCCGGCGGCCTCAATTTCTCGGGCAACCAGCTGGCCCATGTCCTTGAGGTGTACGTGACCGGGAACGAACTGGGTGAAGGAGTTGGCAACGGCAATAATCGGCTTCTCAAAGTCATCGTCGGTCATGCCCGTCGCCCGCCACAAGGAGCGTGCCCCAGCCATGTTTCGCCCATGGGTCGTCGTGCGAGATCGAAGTTCTGCCATCTGCTCAGGCTAGAGCACCAACAGGGGATCGCCCCAGTTGCCAACCCAAGGGCGTACCTTCGCTGCATGACAATGCGTGACCAACCACCCGTTCTGTGGTCTTTTCGTGCCGCCCTCGTCATTGCTTTGGCGGTAACAATCGCCTTCCCGAACTGGGAACAGTTCGCCGGAAAGGGGATGGCATTTCGTGCTCCGTTCTACGCGCTGCCAATGGCCGTTGTACCCCTGGTGTGGAAGCTGCGAGGGAGCCATGGTCTCTACCCCTGGTTGGTCGACATCCTGGTTTTCTCGCCCTTCTTGGTTGACACCCTTGGCAACGTCTTCAACTTCTACAACAACTATGTGCGAACCGATGATGTGCTCCACTTCTTGAATTGGGTCCTCTTGATGGGCGGCATCACCGTCGGTTTTGGCCGGACTCAGATGAGCAAGCTCACCGCCTGGTCGCTGGGCTGGGGATTCGGTGGCTTAGCTATCATCTGGTGGGAAGTGGCCGAGTTTCTAGTCCAAAAAATGGGCACGGCTGGACTCTCGCTGACCTATGAGGACACCATTGGCGACCTCGTTCTATCCAGTACCGGGGGTGCGGTTGGGGCGCTACTTGCCGTAACATTTGCTTGGCGCTCCGATACTTCAGATTCTTCGAAAGCTTGAAACCAAACGTGACCGATATTTTCGCCCTCTCTGACCGACTCACCGATGAGCTTGCGGCCCTCGACCCAATCTTGGCCACCGAAATTGGAGTCGATGGACACCACGGTCGTTGGACTGACCTCTCCCCCGCCGGGGTTGAAGCGGCCCAAGTCTTTTGGGCCCAGGCACTTGAAGAAGCGCAAGGATGCGCGGCTGAAGACCGCCGCTCGCACGTGGCCAAGGAAGTATTGATCGGCGAATGCAACCGCCACCTGGCCGATATTGCCGCCGGAACCTCGCGCTCGGACCTCAATAGTATTGCGTCACCGTGGCAGATGATTCGAGACATCTTCGATCTGGCCCCTGCGGACAGTTCCTCATCCTGGAATGACATCCTCAGCCGACTGACCACCATCGATCAGCCGCTGGCTGGCTATCAGCAAAGCCTGCAAGCCGGTTTGGATGCAGGCGAAGCAGTAGCAAGGCGTCAGGTCATCACCGCCATCGAGCAAGGGCGGAGCGGTGCCGGGGACGATTCGTCCCTCAATGAGATCCTGGCCCGCTTCGACGAAACCCATGTCGGGCCCGGCAATAGCGAGCAACGAAGTGAAGTCGAACTGGCCGTGCAGTCAGCCAAGAACCAGATCGGCAAAATGACGACCTGGCTCGAAGACTCCTACCTGCCCCTAGCCCGAGAGAAAGACGCGGTTGGTCGCGATCGCTATGTCACCGCAGCCGAGAGCTTTCTTGGGGACACACTGGACCCTGAGACTACCTATCAATGGGGTTGGGACGAGCTCGACCGACTCAACACACGCCTGGCCGAGCTCTGCGGGCAAATTGATCCCGACCGCGATATCGCCGGGGTGATCCAGCTGCTCATGACCGACCCAAGCCGGGCGGCCAAGGACGCCGACGACTATGTCGAGTTCATGCAAGCTCGACAACATGAGGCATTGGACCGGCTAAACGAAAGCCACTTCGATGTTGATGAGCGCTACGCCAACGTCGAAGTCAAGATCGCCAGCCCCGGTGGGGCCCTTGCTCCCTACTACGTGCCACCCTCAGAAGACTTCTCCCGGGCCGGCTGCGTCTGGTACCCGATCTCCCATCAAGAAACCTTCCCCCTCTTTGGTGATGTCACCACCAACTATCACGAGGGCTTCCCCGGACATCACCTGCAGTGTGGCTGGCAAGTAGCCATGGGTGATGAGCTTTCTCGATTTCACAAGCAGATGGTCTGGTACCCGGGTTCGGGTGAAGGCTGGGCCCTGTATGCCGAACACCTGATGGACGAGCTCGGCTTCCTGGACAAGCCCGAGTACCAGGTTGGGCTACTACTCTCCCAGCTTGTTCGAACCTGTCGCATTGTCATCGACATCGGCTGTCACCTCGAGCTGACTATCCCCAACACCGCAACCTTCCATCCTGGCGAGAATTGGACCTTTGATCTGGCAACCGAAATGTTGCGCGATGTCGCCTTCCAACCCGACGACATGGCGACGTCGGAAGTCGTTCGCTATCTCGGTTGGCCAGGGCAAGCCATCAGCTACAAGTTAGGCGAGAAGGCCATCCTGGATCTTCGAGCCGAACGGTCCAAGGCAGATGACTTCGATCTGAAAGTGTTCCACGCCGACCTCTTGTCCGTCGGGTCAATCCGACTCGATCTGCTACGAGAACTGGTCCAATAGAACCGGGTCGTGGCACTATGCAGCAATGGACGTCACCACCGCTGTCACTACTCGTAAGTCCGTTCGGGCCTTTCTTCCCGACCCTGTTAGCGACGAAGTAATCAGCCAGCTGCTCGCCACTGCCTCGCGATCACCTTCGGGGGGCAATGTTCAACCGTGGCGAGTGTTCGTACTCAATGGTGATGCCATGGATCGATTCAAGCAGGTGGTGGCCAACGGAACAATCGAAGAACCTGCCTATGACATCTACCCGCCAAAGCTAAGCGAGCCGTACCGGACGTCCCGATTTGATCTAGGCATGGCCCTGTACGCGGCTGTTGGTATCGCTCGTGACGACAAGGACGGCCGTTTCCGGCAGATGCTGAAAAACTTCGACTTCTTCGGCGCACCGGCCGCCATCTTCTGTTTCGTTGACCGCCAGATGGGTCCGCCCCAGTGGGCCGACCTCGGCATGTTCTTGCAAACATTCATGCTGCTGGCAACCGAAGCTGGGCTAGATACTTGCGCCCAAGAGGCATGGGCCAACTGGGAGAAAACCGTGACCGACTTTGTCGGTGCCGGGCCCGAGCTGCAATTATTCTGTGGCGTTGCTCTTGGCACAATCGACAGTACTGACCCGGCGAACACGGTTGAGAGTCAGCGGATTCCGGTTGAGGGCTTCACTGTCTTCGTCGACTAGCTGTTAGCTGCCGGTCTCATCAGGCCGCTCACCCTGAAACTCGGGCCGAGGCACAAACATTGAGCTGGCCTCAACCAGGTTCCCGGCCTCATCAGCAATGGCCGCTTCGATCCGAACAAGGTAGCGAAGTGTCCGTCCCGGTTTTGGAGGCTCATAACTGGCGACTACTCGAAACGGGCCACCCGACAGGGGTACCGGGCGAACATAGCGAACTTCCAGCTTCCCCGTAACCGCTGGGCCGCCGAAGGCCGAGTTGGCGACACGAGCCGACACATGATCCAGCAAGGTGGCAGCTAGTCCACCATGCAGCCAGCCCGGATTGCCTCGATGCTCAGCTTCGGGGTGGAACAGAGCCCACCCCTCACAACCATCGATCTGGACCTTGGGGTGCAGGGCCATGAACACGCGCTCGATCGCCTCCGGACCAGTCTCGGAAGCTGCCCCATCTTCGGATCGGATCTGCTCAGCTTTGCTCACGGAGGGCGAGCCTATTGCCATTGGTGATGACAGACGACCAGATCGATACCAACCAGCCGAAATACCCGTCCAATCATTCACCTGCTAGACAGCACTGATCATGTCAATGCTCGATGGGTACCGACCCGAAGTTCGCCGCGCTCTTCCTGCACTCGTGACCCAACGATGGCTGACCAACATCGGTGTTCGGGTCATGTTCACCTTCCTGCCAAGCTTCGCCCGTGGAACCGGTCTCACCATCGAGCAGATGGGGCAGGTATTAGCCGTACGAGATCTCACTGGACTCGCTGCTCCGGCCCTGGGTCGGGTAGCGGACCGTAAGGGCACCGGTCCGGTTATGGCGTTCATGGGAACGGTTGGCGCCCTCGGATTGCTCCTCAGCATTTTCTCTATCCCAGGTCTGGTTGCTGGCTTTGTCCTCATGGGCATCGGCAAGGTTGGGTTCGATGTCGGGCTAAACGCATGGATTGGCGACGAAGTGTCCTATGAGCGTCGAGCTCGAGCCTTTGGCCTTATCGAACTGACCTGGGCTGCGGCAGCCATTATTGGCTTGCCGCTGTGTGGCATCCTGATCGATTCTGTTGCTTGGTGGGCCGTTCCCGTCACGCTCGGCACTCTCAGCCTGCTCGTCAGTGTTCGAGTCCATCAGGTCGCGGACCGAGCTATTGAACACGACAAGGTGAACCACCGGCGGGCCAAACTCACCCCCCAAATCCTTCTCACCATGTTCAGCCTCGGCGGACTAACCCTTGCTTCGCAACTCCTATTCGTCAGTCACGGCATCTGGCTCGAAGATGCCCACGGCCTCAAGCCAACCAGTATCGGCTCCGTTGTTTTGATCTTTGGTTTCATCGAAGTCGTTGGCACCTTGTCGACAACGGCCCTAACCGACCGCCTGGGTAAGAAACGGTCCGTGCTTGGCGGAGCTGGGTTGCTCCTGATCGGAACGACGTCACTAGCCATCTTGTCGGACCCTTCACTCGTGCTCGGATTGTTCCTGCTCGCAATGGCGTTTCTTGGTTTTGAGTTCTCCTTCGTCTCATCCCTCCCCCTGATCGCCGAGCTTGATCCAAAGGCTCGGGCCCAGATCATTGGCATGTTCCTCGGATTTGGGACTCTTTCTCGGGCTGGTGGCACCAAAATTGGAACAACGCTCTATGTCAACCAAGGCTTCGCTTCGGTGATGACCCTTGGTGCCGCGGCAACCGCACTCGCAATTGTGGGGATTCTTTTGTTCGTTCGTGAGCCAGTGACCACTCCTGAGCCATCAGAAGTGCTGAACTAGTCCCTGTGAGTCCTCTTCCATGCCTAGCCAAACCCAACGAGTCGAACCGCAGGCGGCATCTGGTTGCCGTGATTCTTGCCGGAGGGTTGTTGGCTGCAGCCTGCAGTTCCAGCGATTCAGACACCAGCACTAACGCGGACTCGATCACGACCCTGGCCGAGTCGGCTGCTTCTTCCAGTGAGTCCGTCGAAGATCAATCCGAGGTTGAATCTGCTCTGGTAGAAGAGTCGCCAGGAGTGATCGAAGATGACGGGCAGGACCTGATCTTCGACGATGGGACGACCCAGTCCAGTATTGGGGACCCACTGTTCGACGGTCTTGGCAACGGCGGCTACGACGTCCTGCACTACGACCTGAGTATCGACACCACATCGAACTCCGAAGACGGCGCCATAGACGGGGTCGCGGTTCTGACACTGGTGGCTAAGGATGATCTGCCTCGATTCAATCTTGACATCGAAGGCCTGGTTGTCGACGATGTCACCGTTGATGGAGAACCAGCCCGCTTCGACCATGTTGGCGGTGAGCTAACAATCCGACCCTCCGAAGTTCTTTCTGTTGGATCTGAAGCAGTCGTCACCGTTGAATATCACGGACTGCCCGAAACCCTTCATGATGTTGGCGATGTCTTCGAGCTCGGATGGCAGGCCAAGCACTGGGGTAGCTATGTGGTGTCGGAGCCAATTGGGGCAGCCAATTGGTTCCCAAGCAACAATCACCCTGCCGACAAGGCAACGTTCCAGATTGCTGTCACCGTCGATGAGGGTTTGACTGCTGCTGGGCCAGGAACCCTGATCGAACAAATTGAAGGCGAGGGGACGGGCACCTTCGTCTACTCCATGCCGTATCAGATGGCCACCTATCTCGCTGCAGTTGTGACTGGTGCCTTTGTCATCGATGAGAGTGAGGGGCCAAACGGGGTGACCATCCGCAACGCTCTATACGCCGCATCGGCTGATGACATGCGCCCCATCCTGGATCGAACCACTGCTCCGATGCTCGAACTCTTTAGTGGAATATTCGGTCCCTATCCCTTCGACAATTACGGCATCGTCGCCGTTCCCGAACCCTTGGGGTTCGCCTTGGAGAATCAGACCCTCAGTGTCTTTGGCGTCGATACCGTCACGTTCGACTCCATCTTCACCGAACAGATCTTGGCGCACGAGATGGCCCATCAATGGTTCGGCGATGCGGTGTCGGTGTCGGAGTGGGATGACATCTGGCTCAATGAAGGCTTTGCCACCTGGGCCGATGCCTACTGGCTGGAGCAGAACGGCCAGGAGTTCTTTAGTGTTCTAGACCAGTACAACCGAAGCTCGGAGCTAGGCCCACTCAAGGATCTGGATGCCGCCGACCTCTTTGACGAGAACGTGTATGTCCGCGGCGGTCTCACTCTTGAGGCCCTGCGCAGAACGGTCGGCGACGACGCCTTCTTCAACCTCCTTCAGACCTGGGTTCAGACGTATTCGGGGGGAACAGCATCGACCGCTGACTTCCTTGCCATGGTGGAGAACCACTTCGGTGAGGACTCCCAGCAGCTCATGAAGGCTTGGATCTTTGACGAGGTCTCGCCAGAACTCCCCAGCAGGTGAAGATTGGCATCTATCCGGGCTCGTTCAATCCGCCAACGGTGGCCCACCTGGCAGTGAGCCGAGCGGCCCATGAGCAACACGCGCTGGATCAGGTCGTGTGGTCCATCAGCACACGAGCGCTGGCCAAGGAATCAGTTCAGTACCCGACCCTTGAGCATCGCCTTGCGGTCCTGCATGGGGTCGCTGCTGGTGAAGACTGGCTGAAGATCCAGGTGACTAAACTTCAGCTTCTGGCTGACATCGCCGAGGGGTATGACACCCTGATCATGGGTGCTGACAAATGGGACCAGATCCAAGACGTCAGCTGGTACGGATCACAGACAGCTCGAGACGAAGCCTTCGCCCGCCTTCCAACCGTCGCCGTCGCCCCCCGTCCACCAATCGAGGTCCCTCCTGAGTTGCTCCTAAAGGTTGATGCTGCCCACGGTGTCGTCTCCTCAACCGCCGCACGAGCAGGCGCACAACACCTCATGCTGCCAGCTGCTCAACACTTTGCTGAGCAGTCGGGTGCATGGATCAACGATGAGCGCTACATCGAGTATCTGCAGGCGCAGTCGAGTTGACGGAACCTGACCGAACAGATCGGGAGTTACTAGCGACGGCGCGGCGGGTTAGGCGGGTTCGGTGAGTCGCCGCCAATGACGATCTTACGCATCTCACCCGTTCGCATGATGACATCCGGGATCTTGAGTTGTCGCTTCCGACGGTCAAGACCGAGACGTTCACCCAGTTCGGTATTCACCGCCGCTCCAATCAAAAGCCCCTGTGCGGCTAACCAAACCCAAGTAAGAGCAAGAAGGCTCGCTCCAATGGTGGTCAGAACCTCGTTCGAGTCGCTGGAGTAGCCGACGTAGAACCGGACAATGTTGGTGAGGAGCCACCAGAAACTGGCAGCAAATACGGCTCCAGGCAGATCCCACCGCCACTTGGTATGGATGGCCGATCCAAAGTGGAAGATGAGAGAAGCCCAAGCCACCAGAATGAGCACGGCCAACAAGGAACGAAGAATCTCTTCGACCGGGCCGTCCTGGACCCTTGACCACACATAGGTTTCAAGGAAGACGATGGGAAGCGAAATCAACATGCTTCCGAGGCCGAGGACAAGCGCGACGAGTCGGTTGATGTACCAAACGCGACCGTCTTCAACCTCATACACATCGTCCAAGGCACGAATCAATCCCGAAAAACCACGACTGATTGACCAGAAGGCGACTGCCAACGAGAAGGTCAGCAACCCACTGTTTTGCTGCTCAAACAGTGAAACTATCGTGTCCGACACCACTGTCGCGTCAGTGCTAAACACCCCTTCAACAAAACGGACTACGCCGTCCTCAACAACCTGGCTCTGATCTTGGCCAAGTACGCCTCGAATCGAACCCAAGGCAGAGACCATGGCCAGGATGGCTGCGGGAAGAGTTACCAGGATCCAGAAGGTCACCCCCGCAGCCAGGTCACCAATACCACCGAAGTACCAACGCTTGCCCACGGCAAGCACAAAGCTCCAGCTGGTGCGAAGCCAGCGGATCGGTCCGGACATTCGGGTAAGGGTAGGGAAAGAACCTGCGAAGGACACGCTGTAGCCAACCAGAGCCTCCCTCAATGGGGTTGACACCACGATTTTCAACCACCAGATAGGGTGCAGCGATGGCTGATGAGTCTTCCCCATTTACCAATGATCGCGCCGGGGAAGCCTTCCTGGTTTCTCCCCCTGGAGACGGTGAAGGGCCGGGCGTCTTAGTCTTACACTCGTGGTGGGGGTTGAATGACTGGACTCGTGAATTCTGTCGGCGAGTTGCCGCTGAGGGTTACACGGTTCTCGCCCCTGACCTGTTCAACGGCGAGCACCCGATCAACGAGGAGGAGGGGGCAGCTGCCTTGGCTGCCGCTGACGCCAACAAGCTGTCCGGCCTGGTGATGTCCTCGGCCCACACCACTCGGGCCGCATCAGCCGATGCCAACCAACCAATCGCCGTGATCGGCTTCTCCATGGGAGCATCTATGGCCTTGTGGGTTTCATCCAAGCTCCCTCATGCGGTTGGAGCCGTAGTTTCCTTCTACGGCTCTCAATCGATCGACTTTGACAATGCAACCGCTTCCTACCAGGGCCACTACGCATCGGATGACCATATGGTCAACGAGGATGACCGCGTAACGACCGAAGCGTTCATTCGCATGGGAGACAACGAGACCGAGTTCCACCTCTATGAGGGTGCCAAACACTGGTTCTTCGAAGACGTGGCCAATCATGACCCAGAAGCCGCTGCTCTAGCATGGGAGCGCACCCGAGACTTCCTGGCCAAGACAATCGGACGGCAAGGCCAAAATACGGTCACCAAGACGGCCTGTGAGACCAAGGGTACGGGTCAGTCACACTGACGGGCTGGCTAGACGAATCGCTTCATGTTTCGGATCTTGGCGTCACGACCAAGCCATGTCTGTGCGGCCCTGGCCCGTCGATCCAGTTGTTCCACTGTGGCCGCCGACACCTTCGATACGCCAGAAAGTCGGTTCAGTTCGAAGTTGATGGTGGCGTGCGACTTCCCCGTCTTTACCGATAGGTCTCTGGCCAGTTCAGCGTTCAGGTCGCGCAACCGATCGCGTTCGCGTCGATCACGGCGGCCAAGGAAGGTCCCCTCCGCCACCGGTGGAAGTGCGGCGAGGTCGATCTCCAGAAGTGGATCACCATCGGCATTCTCTTCTGCCTCGGCCTGGTCCGGGTCAAAACCAAGGCCATCAGGGTCATCCGGGTCCACCGCAAAAATGTCCTCGTCATCTTCCAAGTCAGTCGCGGTGGCGGAAAGTACCGCAAAAAGCGACATCTGCTCGGCCTCGCCGGTCAAGGAATCAAGAGCCTCGTCATCTTGGGCGAAGTCTCCTTCTTCGACCTCCTTCTTCTTGAGGCTGTGGCGTCGAGATTCGGCAATGGCCATGCCATAGGAACGCAGACGAACGTCGTCAGGCATGAACATGTAGGCCCGCTGGCGGCCACGGCCCTTGGTGTAGCGGACGATGCGACCAACGGCCTGGCGGAAGAAAAGCTCTGTTGTTGTTGTCGTGGCGTAAACGGCTACCCGAAGGCGCGGAATATCGACTCCTTCGGAGATCATGCGAACGGCAACGATCCAAGGGGAATTGCCGGCAGCGAACTTGGTGATCTTCTCTGAAGCATTCGGGTCTTCGGATACCGCAACCATCGGGTTCACTCGAAAACGCGAGCGGAGCATCTCGGCGATGGCCCAAGCATGGGCCTGGTCCATGGCGATGATCAGTCCACCCGCTTCTGGGTGGGTTTGGCGAATCTTCATCAGCTCCTTCTGGGCATGGCCAATGACCGTCGGGATCCACTCTCCCTCCAGGCTCAACGCGGCCCGCAAACGCTGGTTGGCCTGGGTCCGTGCCAGAGCATCATCGAAGGATGCAGCCAGCTCGGCCCCATCGGGAGCCATCCATTCCATGTGTCCACCGAACCGGGGGAAGAACACAGGGCGGACAACCTTGCCGTCGGCCATGGCATCGCCATAGCCGTATTCAATATCGGGAACGACCTGTTCGTTCTCATAGGTCACAAACGGGATGGCAAGTGTGTCACTTCGAAACGGTGTTCCCGAAAGGGCCAAGCGCCTGGCTGCGCCGGCAAACGCAGTTCGGACACCATCACCCCAGCTTCGCTCATCTCCCGCATGGTGGATTTCGTCGAGGATGACAAACCCGCCGTTGGCAAAGGGGATGATTGCTTCTGGGGATCCGCCGATTTGCTGGTAGGTGGTGACGACGCCATGCACATCACTTGGCAGGCCATCGGGCGGCGACCAGTCGGGATCCAGGTGGAGATTGAACTGCTCGGCCGCGTCGGCCCACTGTTCTTTCAGATGCCGAGTGGGTGCAACGATGACCAGACGGCCCGATAGACGAGGCAGGGTGAGGCGGGCGGCAGTGAGCGCGAACGTTGTCTTGCCTGCACCAGGAGTGGCAACAGCAAGGAAGTCAGGCTTGTCGTCGGACTCATACACATCAAGAGCCCGCCGCTGCCAAGGTCGCAATCGAAGCTTCTTGCTGGCCATTGGGCCGACCATTGTGCCGGGCTGTCACCAATATCGGAACCTGAGATGACACACTGTCAGAGTGTCGTTGGTCTCCGCCCGAAATATCTCCAAGAACTATGGCCAATTCTCCGCACTCAGCGACGTCAGTTTCGATATCGAACCAGGCGTCACTGGCCTTCTTGGGGCCAACGGTGCAGGCAAAACCACCATGCTCGGCATGATTATTGGCTTGCATGCACCAACAAGCGGCTCATTGCAGGTACTCGGTCAGAACCCGTGGACTGCCGGTGCGTCGGTCCGAGAGCGCCTTGGCTATGCCCCCGAGCACCACACCCTTCCTCCCGACATGCCCGCCGTTGACTTTGTCCGCCATGTGGCCGAGCTGCATGGCCTACCTCGGGATGAGGCTGCGGCCCGCTCCAGCGATGCTCTCTGGCTGGTCGACTTGGGTGAAGAACGATTCCGACCCATGGGTACCATGAGTACCGGCCAAAGACAGCGGGTGAAGCTCGCCCAGGCCATTGCCCATGACCCCAACCTGATCCTGCTGGATGAGCCAACCGATGGTTTGGACCCGGTGCAACGCGACCTCATGCTCGATCTCATCAAGCATGTCTCAACTGGGATTGGCATCAATGTCATCTTGTCATCCCATCTCTTAGATGAAGTGGAGAAGATCTGCGACAGCGTCGTGATTGTCGGCAATGGAGTGACGCTGGCGACGGGAAAGCTTGACGACCTCCGCGACACTGGCACGACTGGCGTTGTCATGGAGCTCGAAGCCAACCAGGACCAGATCGACTGGGTTCTCAACTACTTTCGACACCACGGACTAACAGCCTCAGCCATCGCGCGACGCATCACCGTCGAGGGTGCCGACGAGTCTGTGTTCGATCTTGCTCGCGACGCTTGTGTTGCCGCTGACATTGGCATCATCAGACTAGGCCCCCGCTCGCTGACCCTCGAAGACGTCTTCCTGGAGCAACTCGGATGAGTGACGCCCAGATCTTCGACCAGGGGTATCGGACCTATTCGGGAGAGCGAACAGGGCTCAAGGGCGCCCTGCGCTCACTCATCGTGCATTCCTTGCGGGCCTCGCTTGGACTGGGCCGCAAGGCTCGACACAAGATCGTGCCCGTTCTCACCGTCGCCATCAGCTATCTGCCTGCGATCATCATCCTTGGCATTGCCGTCCTCTTCGGAGGAGGAGCCGCAGATGACGCCAACTACTACAGCTACTACGACAACTCCATCAGCATTGCCGTCATCTTGATGGTCGCCTTCATCGTCCCTCAACTGCTCTGTACCGATCGTCGAACCGGGCTTCTCGGCGTCTACCTCGCCTCTCCCCTCAACCGCCCGACCTACCTGCTTGGCAAGGCAATCACTTCCATCATCTTGTTGTTGCTGGTCACCCTTGGTCCGCCGCTGTTGATCTTGTTGGGGTACAGCCTGCAGGGAGTCGGTCCGCATGGATTTGGCCAGTGGATAGAAACGTTCATCAAGATTGTGGCCTCGTCCTTGGTCCTTGGACTGTTTCTCACCGCGGTAGGCCTGGCCATTTCCGCCACCACCGATCGCTGGGCCACGGCAACCGCAACCATCATTGGAGCCCTAATCGCATCGACCATTGTGACCGAGGTGCTCGTCACCGAGGCCAAGTTGCCTCCAGCCATCCGCCTGGCCAATCTGATCGGGCTGCCCATCACGCTCATCCATCGGATCCACAATGATGTTGGCGAATGGTCCTACACCGATAATCCCACCTGGAGTCTCTGGCTTGGCGTTGTCGGCTGGCTCTGTCTAACCCTCGGATTTGTTTGGGCCCGCTATCGCACTCTGCTGGTTCGCCGATGACCGATCTCCCTCTAAACCCTGCCGACAACCCGCCGACGGAACCACCCATGGTCCCCACGACCATTCCAACACCGGCAGCAGCAGCACCAGCAGCTTCATCAGTCCAAGTTGGCCCGGCGACTGCTCAGCCAGCATCATCAGCCTTACCGCCACCGCCATCACAAGTACAATGGCCCCCGGCCAACGCAACCATTGTGGCCAATATGGTAACCCGCTCCTTCGGTGAGCTTGTCGCCGTAAGTGGAGTCTCCTTCGCCGTCCAGCCCGGGGTCAGCGCGCTACTCGGACCAAATGGGGCCGGGAAGTCAACCATGCTCCGCATGTTGTCCGGCCAGATCGCTCCGACCAGTGGTGAAATCTGGGTGGCTGGCGGCAACCCGCGGACGGATCAGGCTGCCCGAGGTCGGATCGGCCTTGTCCCCCAACAAGACGGCGTCTTTGACCGGGAGATGTCCTTAGCGGTGGTCAAGTTGGCGGCGGTCCTTAGCGATCTGGATGAGCCTGAGGCTCGTGCTCGTTGGGCCTTGAATCTGGTGGAGATGGATCCCGATCTCAACCGTCCAGTTGGGACCTTCTCCAAAGGAATGCGACAACGGGTGAAGATTGCCCAAGCACTGGTCCATGATCCGTTGGTGTTCATGATGGACGAACCGCTCAATGGTCTTGACCCGCGGCAGCGCAAGCAGATGGTCGAGCTGTTCCAGCATCTCGGCTCGATCGGCAAGACTGTCCTGATTTCCAGTCATGTGTTGGACGAGGTTGAACGCTTTGGGTCCCACGTCATTGTCATGGCCAAGGGCAGGCTGGCAGCCCAGGGCGACTTTCACGCCATTCGTCGCCTCATGGACAATCAGCCACTCCGGGTTCGGATCGAGGCGACACAAATCCAGATTGTTGGCGCCGAACTCATCCGCTCTGGTGCCGTGCTTGGCTGCACCATCACCTCACACAACCAGGCCAACGTCACCACGTCCGACATTGTTCGATTCAGGCGCGTCGTCGCCAAGATATGCCAACAGCACAACTCGCGCTTGTCCGAACTTGCCCCGCTGGATGACGACCTTGAGAGCGTCTTCCGCTATCTGACCGGGGCCAGCCAATGAGCAAGTTTCAAGGACTGTTCAAGCTTTTCTCCCGCCACCAGATGACCACTGGTCGGCTGGTATTGATTGGCGGCTTCGCCTTTGTCTTGTTGTCCGCTGCCCTGGCCATCAATCGATCTCCAGAGGATCTGGATCGATCACGATCAGCTCTAGATTTCTTGGAAGGTATGGGTCTGGGTCTGGCGGTACCGATCATTGCCTTGGTGCTGGCCAGCTCAACCCTGGGTGATCTGGTAGAAGATGAAACCCTGGTCTACTTGTGGCACCGACCATCGCCACGCTGGATGATTGCCCTTTCGGCTTGGCTTTCCTCCACCGCGGTTACTGTGCCCGCGACGGTGATTCCGCTGGGATTGAGCGCATTGCTTGCCTCGGGCGGATCCGTGCGAGTGGCCGTCGCCGTCGCTGCCGCCAGCACCTTGGCCGCCGTGGCCTACTGCGGCCTATTCACGCTGGCTGGGGTGATGGTTCGCAAGCCACTGGTTTGGGGACTGCTTTACGTCTTCATCTGGGAAACCCTTCTGACCGCGTTGTTTGGCGGTTTGGGGCGATTGTCCATCCGTTCCTATGCCGCTGCCCTTTCCAATCGCCTGGCCGGTGTTGGTCCCTTGCAGGGACTTCATTCGGTTCCGGCTTCCATCATTGCTTGCCTTCTCATCGGGTTGGGATGTGTCGGACTAACAACCTGGCGCCTCAACAAGATGGACATTGCCTAGACCATCACCTCTAGGGTGCTTGGGTGAAGCTCCGTAGCCCCTTCGATCGCGACATCGCCCGGCTGGCTGTCCCCGCGTTGGGAACACTGGTGGCCGAACCGCTCTATGTCCTGGCCGACACTGCATTTGTCGGCCACCTTGGCACCTCAGAGCTTGCTGGGTTGGCTCTAGCCACCACCATCGTGCTCACCCTGCACTCGGTACTCATCTTTCTGGCCTACGGCACGACCGGCCCAGTGGCCAGGCTCCTGAGTGCTGGCCGAACTCAAGAAGCCGCAGACCGCTCATTGCAGGCCATCTGGCTGGGAGCCGTACTCGGCATTGCCTCAGTAGCCTTGCTAGCAGTAGTCGGTCGTCCGCTCCTGCACCTGTTTAGCGATGAGCCCGACGTCCTGGCCGCGGCTGAGACCTACCTGTTCATCAGCCTGATCGGCTTCCCCTTCCTGATCGTCACCATGGCGGCCAACGGTTGTTTTCACGGACGGCAGAACACCCGCATCCCTCTGGCCTTGGCTGTCGTTGGTGCGCTGTCCAACCTGATTCTTGAGTTCGTGCTGATCACCTTGCTTGGCTATGGGGTTGGGGCATCTGCCCTATCAACCGTCGTGGTTCAGGTGGCAATCGGAGTGGTTGCGGTCTGGCTCGTAGCCGGTTGGAGCATCACCAATGGGGCCGCTCGTTGGCCGGATCGACAAGCGATGCTTTCCCTACTGCATAGCGGCAAGGCCCTGCTGGTGCGGGGCATCTGTTTGCGAGGCAGTTTCAGCCTGGCAACCTTCGCTGCCGCCTCGATCGGGGTGATTGAGGTTGCGGCCCATCAGATCGCCATCGGCATTTGGATCACCCTCACCTTGGCGCTGGATGCGGTGGCAATTGCTGGTCAGGCCTTAACTGGCAAGTGGCTCGGGCTTGGTGACACTAAACAGGCTCGAAGTGCCACCAAGCGAATGATCGAGATTGACTTTGCGGTCGGCGCAGCCATGGGGATTGTGGTGTTTATCCTTCGGGAGCCCCTCGCAGCCTTGTTCACCGGTGATGCCGCAGTGACCGCAGTTGTGACGTTCTTGCTTGTTCATCTGGCACTCCAGCAACCAATGAACGGTGTCGTCTTTGCTCTGGACGGGATCCTGATTGGGGCTGGCGATTTCACCTATCTAGCGAGATCCATGGTGTTTGCCGCCGCGGTCTTCGCCGCGTTGGTTGCAGCAGCCGTCAAGTTTGATGCCGGAATTGGCTGGCTATGGGCAGCCATCTCCATCCTGATGGCGGTACGGCTTGTCGCCCTTGTTCATCGCTGGCGACGAGACAACTGGCTCGTCATCGGCGCCGATTGATTCACCCGAGGCTGGTCAATTCCTTGGTCGCTTCACGTACCCAGAAGGCACGCGGTTTGCATGGCGGACAGCGGTTCGAGGATTGTCGGGTGAGCTCGAGCCTTGATCAGTAGGGCCAGGTGCTCTTCATCCTCAGCAGTCAGCCGCGAGGTTGCATCAACTCCTTTGAGTGCTTCAGCCAACCTTGAGGTCAGGGGGCGTAGTTGCGCGAATCCATTGCCAACACTCACCACGAGAACGTCGCCCTCACCGGTGATGCTGCTCGGTCCTTCAAGAGCCACCGGTTCCTCAGCAGTAGTGGCTTCCTCAGCAACTGTTGGAGCATCGACCGCCGTCCTCAACGCCCAGTCCAGTGAGGCCGCCGCTTCAAGTCTCTCATCGGGCGACACCGACGGATCGAAGGCAATTACTACCGGATCCAGAACTTCAAGCAGCCAGAGTGCCCGGCAATAGATCTCCTGGATCCGACGCTGGCCACATCGCTCATCATCGGCCTGGGCTACCCGTACCGCGTCGAGGATCAGCTGGACCGGGCTCTGTTGGGCTGACTCGGATTGAGCAAGCTCCAGATCAAACATGGTCCGGCAGCTCGGAGTAGGAGTCTCCAAAGCCTCGTCACCT
>JAJRQY010000003.1 GCA_024280015.1 Actinomycetes bacterium | reverse complement strand
GCTCGCCAGATTGAAGGAACCGTCCTGTCACCGGGAATGAGAGTGCTGGTTGTCGAAGACGTTGTCAGCACCGGAGGCTCGCTGTTCAAGGCCATTGACACCATTGAAGAAACTGGCGCCACAGTCGTTGCGGCAACGACCCTTATCGATCGTGGAGCCAGCGCCGGAGCCGTACTGGCCGAGCGGGGTATTCCCTATCTTCCCGTCGCAACCTATGTCGATTTCGGCATGGAGCCGGTTCTTGCGCCGTGAGGCAAGTGCATGTAGCTAGGCCAAGTTGGTGAAGGCGCTCGATGATTTTCTTCGCGATGGATTCAACGCGGTTCCCGCTAGCCATCTGAACCATCTGTCTTCTGATACCAAGGACACGTGTTACCTCACTGGTGATGTGCGCTTCTGTATCGTCTCGGAATGCTTGGACATCATTGCTTCGTGCTGGGGTGACGACGGCGCGGTGCGAGAGTCGGTGGTTGCCGATCTGCAACACTTTGTGATCAAGGAACTCGGTCCAGCAATGGCCGACGAAGATCCCGACGCGAGCCGTTCGCTTCTCCTGGGAGCACGGTCTAGTCTGCTGACCCTCTTGGGGTCCGCAGGTGATCTGGTCTACGGCTAGTAACCCGTCCCACTCCTCGAGTTGTCAGAAAAAGTAACTCGTAGACAAAACCGTGTGACCGGGAAGGTGAGTCCAATTCCATCAGCTCATATGGCGGCTGTTCTTTTCAACCAGATCGTCGGCGACGGCTATTGGCACCTACGCGTTGTTGGTGAGGGCGAACACGTCGGGGCCAAGCCAGGCCAGTTCTTTCATCTTGACTGCCCGGACGCTGGCGGGCGACTTGGGCAGGGCCGGTCCTACCTGCGTCGACCGATGAGCGTGTACGCGGTCGACCGCGAAGCCAGAACCGTTGATTTCCTCTACAAGGTCACGGGCGTGGGTACAGCGGGACTCGCCACGTTGAGAACAGGAGACGAACTGGACCTCTTTGGTCCTCTTGGGGTCGGCTTTTCCGTGCCCGAGCACACCAGCCATGCGCTGATAGTTGCTCGCGGGGCAGGCCTGGCGACCATGGGGCCCCTTGTCTCCCAATTGGCTGATCAGCAGATAGCAGTCACCGCCATTTGCAGTTTTCGTAGCCCAGAAGCCGCCGTCGGTCTGGACCCATTTGAGCGGACTGGGGTGACCGTGATGCCGGTCTATGACTCCGTGGATCCTGCATCCGAGGAGTCCAGTGGGATGGCGAACCTGGGGCAACTGATCAACGTGGCCAATCAAGGATGTGCAATTGGAGCGGTCTACACCTGTGGTAGCAAGCGGGTTGCGGCCATGCTGAATCAGCTTCCTAGCCTCACCAATGTGTTCAGCCAGATTGCTCTTGAGCAGCGGATGGCGTGCGGGCTTGGAATGTGTCATGCCTGCGTTGTTGACGTTCGGATTCCCACTACCGCTGAGCGGAATGCAGGGTCAGATGACCAGCAGACGCAGGGCGAGTGGACCAAGAGCAAGCGGGTGTGCTGCGAAGGCCCCGTCTTTGCGCTCAAACAGGTGCTGGTATGAACGATCACGGTAGTCGAGTTGCAGCGACACCCGAGGGCGAGTTCCTTGTCGATCTGGCAGTCACCTGTGGTGGGGTACCGATGCGAACCCCGATCATGCCAGCATCGGGGACGTTCTCTTCGGAGATGGATCAGGTGATCGCGGTTGACCGGCTCGGTGCCTTGGTGTTGAAGACGACGACCTATGATGAGCGTTCTGGCAACCCAGTGCCGCGGGTGAGCGAAACCGCGGAAGGAATGCTCAACTCCATTGGCTTGCCCGGCGGCGGATACCGACAGTTCTTGAGCGAAGTGCTGCCGATCTATCTTGAGTTCGGAGCACCGGTTGTTGTGAGCATCTCTGCGGACACGGTCGCTCAGTTTGGCGAGATGACTGAAGCCCTCTCGGTTCCCGGCGTTGCCGCAATCGAGCTGAACGTTTCTTGCCCAAATATCGAGGCTGACGGGAAGGCCTTTGCCATGAGTACCTCGGCGACTGCCGCCGTCGTTGCTCAGGCCCGGCAAGCAACGAGCCTGCCTTTGTGGGCCAAACTCACACCGAATACGGCCGAGGTCGGCGACATCGGAATGGCTGCTCAGGAGGCTGGAGCCGATGCTGTGGTGGTGGCCAACACCATCTTGGCCATGAGTATTGATCCCATCACGAGGGAGCCATCGCTTGGCAATGTCATGGGCGGCTTGAGTGGCCCGGCCATCAAACCCATCATTGTTCGAATGGTCTACCAGTGTGCGTTGCGGCTGGACATTCCCATTATTGGTTGTGGCGGCATCCAATCTGGTCACGATGTTGCGGAGTACTTGCTGGCTGGAGCCAGTGGGGTCCAGGTCGGCACCGTCTCCTTTGTCGACCCGACAGCTCTGGAGCGGATTGAAGATGAACTAGTCAGCTACTGCCTCGAGCAGGAGGTCAGATCGGTGAGTGAACTTGTTGGTGCGGTTAAGACTGCTGGGGCTACTTCGGCCAGTGACATGGAAGTAGCGCCATGACTGATTCGACCGACTTGACCGAAGATGGTTCAACTTCAGACAATGCCGCACGGATTTTGCTGGCCGAAGCGATGCTGGACGCGATTCGATCCGTTTCAGTCGATGGGCTCGGGGTTACTCGTCCGAGCTATGGGGCAGCAGAAGGAGCGGCCCACGGCATCCTGGCCCGTTTTGGCGAAGAAACTGGCATGGTCGTTCGCACTGATGAAGCCCTCAATACCTGGGTCCAGCTGCCAGGCACTCACCCCGATGAGCCAATGATCGTGACCGGATCGCATCTGGATTCGGTTCGCAACGGAGGCAACTTCGATGGGGCGGCTGGCGTGGTTGCGGGCTTGTTGACCTTGCGGGAACTGCAGCGTGGCCCGGCTCTTGCTCGGACCGTTGCGGTTGTGGCCTTTCGGGGCGAAGAGAGCGCCTGGTTCGGAACTTGCTATGCCGGCTCTCGGGCCCTGGTTGGGCATCTGGAGGCCGACATGCTGGCTTCTCGGTCACCCGAGTCGAATCTGTCGCTGGGTGAGGTCATGACCTCCGCCGGTGCGGATATGGCCAAGATCGAAGGACAAACTCCTCTAGTGGACGTCGGCTCGATCGGTCACTTTATTGAGGTGCATATCGAGCAGGGGCCTGATCTGTTGAGTCAGGGCGTGGCCTTGGGAGCAGTGACCGGGATTCGAGGCAACCGCCGCTATTCCGACATTCGTTGGTCGGGTGAGTTTGGCCATTCGGGCGCGGTACCTCGGACGTTGCGCCACGACGCGGTTCTTGGTGTCTCGGAATGGATCCAGGCGATTGAGCAAGAGTGGATCAGTGAGCAACAGGCGGGTGCAGATCTGGTTATGACCAGTGGAATACTGTCAACGGACCCGCTCCGCCATGGGGTGACCAGTATCCCAGGAGCAGTCAAAACATCACTGGATATCCGCTCAGTCGAGCATTCCACTCTCGAACGATTTGACCGTTGGGTTCTTGACACCGCAGCAGATATTGCAGGGCGGCGCGGCCTGCAGGTCGACTTTGGGACCATGATCGAGACCGCCCCAGCCGTCATCGCTAGTGAGATGGTCTCCATGATTGTGGGAGTGGCGCAAGGCCTCGGTCAACCGATCGTTGCTCTGCCCAGTGGGGCTGGCCACGATGCGGCAGCTCTGGCTAGCGCTGGCGTCGATGTTGGAATGATTTTCGTTCGGAACAGCAACGGCTCTCACAATCCTGATGAGGCTATGGAAACCTCGGACCTCTGTGCCGCGGTGCCGCTGCTGGTCGGCGTGATTCGAGAGTTGGGCCAGGTCTGAGGGATGTCGGAAATAGTCTCAGGCAGGCTTGATCAGAATAGTTTTCCGTTCGACTTGCTGCAACAAGATGTTGAAGCCACAGTATTGGCGAACAGGGTTAGAAATTCGGCAACGCTGCCTCGTGCCGTCAGCTTGATTTTGGGAGAGACAATAATGGCTCCACGAGGGCTCACAATGCTACGAGAGCTCACGCTGCCACGAGAGCTCACGCTGCCACGAGAGCTAACACCGTGAAAAAGCTGCTTGGTGCATCGATCCCGTTGCTGGCGGCCCTTGTCGCATTCTTCTTTGGGGCGATCATGCTGGTAGCCCTAGGGGCGAGCCCGTGGGAGGGATTGACCTCGCTAGCTAGCGGAGCCTTCGGTAGCGGTGATCGGATTGCCGCCACCTTGGTCAAAGCAACACCGTTGATCTTGGTCGGCGCAGGTATCTCCATTGCCTTTCGCACCAGCGTTGTCAATATCGGCGGCGAAGGCCAGATCGTTGCCGGGGCTTTGTTGTCGACCATGGTTGCCCTAGCCATTCCCGATGTGCCGCGCATCCTGTTGGTCCCCATTGTCATGGTCGCTGGCCTAGTCGGCGGAGCAATCGCCGGAGCAATCCCCGGAGCACTCAAGGCGTACGCCTCAGTGAATGAGATCTTGAGCACCATCATGCTCAACATCATCATGCTGCAGTTCATGAACTTCCTTTTGCGGGGGCCGCTCATTGATCCGCTTGAGGTCGAGGCCGGGACCCGTATCCCACAAACGGCTCGCCTGTCCGACAATGCCGCATTGCCGACCTTGGTATCAGGGTCGCGGCTGCATCTTGGAGTAGTCATTGCCCTACTCGCCGCCGTTGCCGCCTGGGCAATGTTGTGGCGCACCCCTCTTGGGTTTCGGTTGCGAGCAGTTGGGCATAGTCCGGCTGCCGCACGCTCGGCTGGCATCAAGGTTGAACGACACATCACCTATGCACTGGCAATCTCGGGCTCACTCGGTGGTTTGGCCGGGGCCATTCTGGTTTTTGGTAGTGAGAGTCAACGAATGGTGACTGACGGGTCAACCGCCGGCTTCACCGGTTCGGCCGGATTCAACGGCATCGTGACCGCGTTGTTTGGTGGCCTGCACCCACTCTGGACTATTCCCTCCGCCGTCTTGTTTGGTGGGCTACTAACTGGGGCAACCAATCTTCAGCGGGCCTTGCAGGTTCCGGCGGCTTTGGCCGTTGCCCTCAATGGCATTGTTGTCATCTTTGTGGTTTCCAGCAATCGTGTTCGTTCGCGCTTGGAAGAGTTGTTGCAGGCTCGCAGCGAATTCAAGAACTCGAGCGGCGGCGATGGACCGAGCGCTGACGTCGACTCTCTCATCGAGGAGGTCGAGCACGCATGAGTGACTTCTTCACCGTCTCCGTACTGGTCTCAGTTTTTGCGTCTGGCATTCGTCTGGCCACGCCCTACCTGCTGGCTTCGTTAGGCGAGACCATTGGCCAACGAAGCGGTGTGCTCAACCTGGGAGTCGACGGCATCATGCTGCTGGCTGCCTTCGGCGCCTACTACACCGCCCTGAAGACCGACAACTTGTGGCTCGCAGTTCTAGTTGCCCTCCTGGTTGGTCTGATGGTTGGCGTGGTCTATGGCCTGATTACCGTCTCTCTGCATGCTGCTCAGGGAATTAGCGGCATCGGCATCTTCCTCTTTGGGCTGGGTTTTAGCGACCTGTTGTTCCAGGTTTGGGTCGGGACACCACTCCCCGTTCCTCACAAGTTGCCAAAGCTCTCAATCCCCGGTCTTGGCAGCATTCCCAATATCGGTGAAGCCCTGTTTCAGCACAACCTCATGACCTATGGGGCCTTCATGCTGGTTCCCGCGGTCATGTTCTTGCTACAGAAGACAACCTTTGGCATGAATGTGCGAGCGGTCGGGGAGAACCCACAGGCTGCAGACAGCTTGGGTGTTTCGGTCGGCCGTACCCGGTTCATGGCCATCCTGCTTGGCAGCTCAGCCGCCGGACTGGCCGGAGCGGCACTGGTTCTTCAAGGCGGCATTTTCCAAGCGAACCTGACCAATGGCTTGGGTTTCATTGCCATTGCCATCGTCTATTTCGGAGCGTGGCGCCCGCTCGGAGCCATGGCCGGATCCCTGCTCTATGGCATGGTCAACGCAACCGTGGTCCAGCTCAAGGTGCAAGGAACCATTCCCCGCAGTGCGTCTGATTTGGCCAGTATGGCCCCAGCCGTCATCACCATCCTCGCTTTGGTTTTCCTCGCTGGTCGCGTCAAGGCCCCGGCTGCACTCACCAAACCGTTCGCCCGACACTAAACTCGTTTCGCACAAATCAATGGGAGAGAAAACATGAAAGCAAATACAAGAACCTGGTATCGCCTCGTGGCGCTACTGCTCAGCTTTGGCCTCGTTGCCGCCGCCTGTGGTGGATCGGACTCAGCTGGGTCTGATGCCTCGGACGGTGGAACTGACGAGACCACAGACGCGGGCGATGATTCCAGTGGTGGCGGCGAGACGCTCACCATGGCCATTGTTGCCCCCAGCGCCAAGAACGACCTGGCCTTCACCCAGAGCATGGTTGATGCCATCAATGCACTCGATCGGGACGTCGATCTGCAAATCACCGACGGCACCTTCGTGGTTGAAGATGCTGCGGCCGCTATTCGTGGCTACGCCGAAGATGGTGTGCAGGTAATCGTTGCTCATGGAACCCAGTACGGCGGTTCCTTGGCCGAGATTGCCCCCGACTTTCCTGACACCACATTCATCTGGGGCACCGCCTCTGATACCCAAGGCCTGGACAATGTCTTTGCCTACTTCCCCGCCGCTGACGAGGGTGGCTACGTGAATGGCATCCTGGCTGCCGGTCTTTCCGAGTCCGGCAAGATTGGTGTTGTTGGTCCAATTGAAGCTGGCGACGCTGTTGCTTATATCGCTGGATTCCAGTCTGGAGCCGAGGCCAACGGTGCTGAGGTCAGCGTTGTCTACACCGGCTCCTTTGGTGACGTCGCTTTGGCTGCTGAGACGGCAACGGCTCACATTGCCAACGGATCCGACGTTCTAACCGGGACCGCACAGATGGTTGTTGGAGCCGTTGGTGTTGCCAACGACGCTGGTGTGCCATGGTTTGGAACCCAAGCCAATCAGACTTCACTCGCCCCCGACATCGTTGTCGCTTCCCAGGTGTATCACTGGGAGGTCGTGCTGGAGGAAATGCTGACCCTGCGCGATGGAGGAACTAAGGGTGGACAGGCATTTGAGATCGACCTGGCCAATGGTGGTCTCGTGATTGAGTTCAACGACAAGTTTGAACTTTCCGATGAGCTCAAGGCCGAGGCCGACGCGGCCATTGCCGGAATCATTGACGGCTCCATCAGCACCGGAGCCTAAGCAACAAACTAAAGACCCCTGGACTGGTCGCTGCGTTAGCGCACGGCCAGTCCAGGGTTCAGTAAAGAGCCGAAGGGGAGCACCAGATCATGTTGTTGGAGATGAAGGGGATCACGAAGCGGTTCCCCGGTGTACTAGCCAACGACGGGATCGACCTGGAAGTTGAGGAGGGGCAGGTCCACACTCTTCTTGGCGAGAATGGTGCCGGCAAGAGCACCCTGATGAAGATCTTGTTTGGTCTCTACCAGCAGGACGAGGGTGAAGTGTTGTTGCGGGGCAAGCCGCTCTCAATCGGTTCTCCTTCGGAGGCTATTGATGTTGGCATTGGCATGGTCCATCAGCACTTCATGCTGGTTCCGACCCTGACGGTGGCGGAAAATGTGGCCCTTGGCCTGAAGTCGGGTCGTGGCGCGTTGACCGACCTCGACGCGGTGTCCAAACGAATCAATGAGATCTCTGAAGCACATGGCCTGTCGGTTGACCCTTCGGTTGAAGTTTGGCGCATGGCAGTTGGTGAACGTCAACGGGTCGAGATCATCAAGGCCCTGTACCGCGACGCAACCCTGCTGGTCCTAGATGAGCCGACCGCGGTTTTGACTCCTCAGGAGGTCGATGACCTCTTCGTCATTCTTCGCCGCATGACCGATGAAGGTCGAGGTTTGATCTTCATCAGTCACAAGCTCCATGAAGTGATGGCCCTCAGCGACGAGATCACGGTTCTGCGAAATGGTGCCGTGACCGGCCACACCCGGCCGTCGGAAACCTCTCGTGAGCAGTTGGCGGAGATGATGGTTGGCCGTTCGGTCAAGCTTGTTCCCGATCGTCCCCACGTGACTGCTGGAGAGCCACGGCTTGTCATCAAGAATCTTGAGGTTAAGGGTGACCGGGGGACGATGGCGGTCGAGGGCTTGAACCTGGACGTGTGCGGGGGTGAGATCGTCGGCATCGCCGGTGTCTCCGGCAATGGTCAGAAAGAATTGGCCGAGGCGGTTGCCGGTTTGAGGCGGGCCGAGGGGTCCAGTCACATCATGTTGAATGATGTGGACGTAGCCCAGTTGGACACGCGCAAACGACGTGACCTTGGGCTTGGTTATGTGTCCGAAGAGCGCATGACTGATGGTGCAATTGGCGAGTTCTCCGTTAGTGAAAACTTGATCCTGGTTGACCATGGGTCAGAGAAGTTCACCAAGGGAAAGTTCTTGGACTTCAAAGCTATTCGAGAGCAGGGTGAGACCCTGGTCAAGAAGTTCGCGGTTAAGACACCATCGATTGATACGCCGGTATCCAGCTTGTCTGGTGGCAATATCCAGAAGGTCATTCTTGCTCGTGAACTGACTGCGAAGCCGTCGGTGATGGTGGTTGCTCAGCCAACCCGTGGTGTTGATATTGGTTCGGCTGAATACATCCATAGCCAGCTCATTGCTCAGCGAGATGTTGGTACCGCCACCTTGTTGATCTCGGAAGATCTGGATGAGGTCATTGGCTTGTCCGATCGGATCGCGGTCATGTTCGAAGGCGAGATTGTCGCCATCATTCCTTCTGAGGAAGCAGAGCGCGACAAGATCGGCCTACTCATGGCCGGTGTGTTCGACTCCTAGCGTCAGTCGTTTGGAGCGGGTGACGCCCTATCCGCTGTAGGCCTCAGTCTTGATTTCGGCAAAGGCGTCGGCTAGTTCCCCTGATGCAATCAGCGCGTAGGCCTCATCCATCACTGCCTGCTGCTCAGCTGTTGGATCGCAGATGATGGCACCAGGCTCGGGATCGATTCCGACTCGGAAGAGTTTGGATTGCCCCTCGATGAGTTCACCGCTGAGGATGAGTGGGAAGACGGCGCGCATGTAGTCGCCTCCGTCGAAGCGGATGGCAATGTCGTAGCTCAGGTCTTCGGAAGGGTCACAGACAGTCGATGACCCGGCGCTCATGGTCACGATTCCTGCCTGGTTGGCGGCAACAATCACGGGGCGATGGGCCCCTCCCAAGTAAGGCAGTACTGCTCCAACATCGTTGGCTAGCGCATTGTCCAGAACTTGGATCGCGTTGGCCACATTGTCGAAGTCTCCAGGGAACTCACCGGACGGCACGTACTTGAGAGTCAGTCGATCATTGGTGTTCATAAGTCCGAGCCGGAATGCCAACTCGAACTCCTTTTCGAAGGCAAAGGCACAGCATCCGACAAAGATGGTCTCGGTGCGATCAGTTTCGGCCAGGAGCAGAGCGGTGGCCACTCCGGCGCTGTACGCGACCTCAGAAGGATCGTCGAGGCTTTGGGCCAAGCCGGGAGTCTGGGGAAAACCGGAACCACAATTGCAGTACCAGAATACGTCAGGGAACTGCTGGGTGAGATCAACCAACGGCTCGGCTATCCGTTGAGACCCGATCACCATGATGTCGACCTGAGCAGCAAGGTCAGCGAGAGCGGTAGGGGCCTCAGCGGCCAGAATCTCATCCACTATGACAGGGTCACTGAATCCGTTCTCGGTCGAAATTGAGACAACCGCATCGACAACGGCTTGGTAATAGGCACCATCGTTGGCTGGTCCAGCGGACGCAATACCAATGGTTATCTGACCATCGGCATTGGCGTCGAATTTCTCGACCAGTTCAGGGCTTACCGCCGGGCGGGCGACAGAACTGTCGTCACCGGCTGTACACCCGACCAGGAAGAAGATGACAATGACAAGCAGGACACCGCGAAGAGTCCTGACGGGGAAGAACTGAATTGCGAATGCAGGTCGAGTCGGACTGCTCGGGTTTGCCGCGTGTGCTGCCATCGGTCGAACGTACCGCTGGATGCACGCCCAGCCCAACCTGGGCAGAGACGGGCTAATCCTCGGGGGCGATGACCTTGATGGTCTTGGCTGGCACACCGCCGACGACGTGGTAGTCAGCAACGTCTTTTGTCACCACCGAGTTTGAGGCCACGATGGCTCGGTGGCCGACGGTGACACCAGCCAGGACGACGGCGTTGTAGCCAATGAGGCCAGCACCGCCGATAGTGGTGGTGTGGGCGAGGCGTCCGCCGTACAGGATTGGTTCGTTGAAGTCGTCCATGATGTGGCTGTGGGTCTCGATGATGGCTCCAGCGGCCAGGCCGGTGTAGTCACCAATGATGACGGGACCACGGTCGTCCAACATGACATTGCGATTGAGGAAGACGCCATCGCCAATGGTGATGTTCTTGCCGGAGTTGAACAAGACGTTGTGGTGGATGGTGACGCCCTCACCCACGCTCTTGAAGACCTTCTTGGCCAAGACTCGGCGAAGGTTGATGGCAAAATCTTGCATCATGGAGGCTGGTGTCTTGTCGAACATGCGCCAGAACATGACGTAGTAGAGGTGGGAGTCTTCGGCCAGGTCCTTGTCGCCGCCCTTGAGCGCGTCTTCGGCAACCTGGTACTGACCGGTACCGTAAAAGTTGTCCACCATGCTTGAGACCTTGGACATGAAGGCATCGCCGCTACTGGGCAAGCTGTCATCGGCCACCATGGAATCGAATTCGGCAATCAGGTCATCTTCGCGGGATTTGTCAGTCATGTTTTCGACACTAACACTTCAAGTCATTAAGGGCTTAACGAGTTGGAAGTAATCATGACCGGTTGATCATGGCAGCAGTTTCATCAGCGGGTGATCTTCACGATCTCGGCTATGAACAGCCCGACGGACAGGGCGAGAAGGATCCGGATTCACCAGCGGATGAGCTGCTCGGCCTTGACATGGTGGTTGTCACCCAATCGTGATGGCAGTGGCATCTATGGTGCAAATGTCTGCTGTGGGTTGTGAAGAATGAAGATCGAAGAGGCGTATGAGAAGTGGGCCGATGACCTTGGTCGATTCGCCACCGTCTTGGTCGGCCCCGATGAGGCCGTAGATGTGGTGGCCGAGGCGTTGACCACAGTTTTGGCTTCGGATCGCTGGAGTTCAGTCTGCAATCCGAAGTCCTACCTCATGACCGCGGTCTTGAACTCGTCCCGAATGCGGATCAGGTCAAGCAAACGGCGGCGGGTGCGAGAGGCCCGAGTTGCGGTGGACGAAGCAAGTGTAGATCTCCAGAGCGATCTGGCGATTCGACAGCGATTGGAAGTCCTGACTGCCAATCAGCGAGCTGTCATCTATCTGACCTATTGGGAGGATATGACACCCTCAACAATCGCCTTGACGATGGGGGTCTCCGAAGGTGCTGTCAAGCGGCAACTGGCGCGAGCACGAGCGACACTACGAGAGGTTCTTAGCGATGAATCAGATTGATGAGCGACGGGTTCGGCGGCTTGTCCTGGATGCAGTTTCCCAGACGCCACCGATGCCGTCCTTTGAGCTATTGCTCGCAGGCGCATCAAGCCCAGCTACCACTTCCAAAGAGCATTGGCAGACGAACCGGCTCTTGACCGGAGCAGCTGCCGCGGCTTTGGTCCTGGCGGGTGTCGGCTATTGGAATTATGAAACCTCGAACAGCGACCAGACGATTGCCGCCGGGAGTGACCCGGTTTCATCATCGGATGCTCACCTTGAGCTTGGCCCATTCGAAGACCTGTGGTCCAGTGATTCCTGGCCGGTCTTGACAACCGTTCCCGAGGGCTACGTAGCCGAGAATGCGGTGCTCCAGGAGGGCCTCCGCTCCGTGTTCTACCGAAACGACGACACGGGTGGAGTCATTCAGATCATGACTGGGGGCCCAAATCCGAGATCTGGGCCATTCTCTGAATCGGTTGAGGTCATGGGCCAACAGGGCTTCATCGATGAGATGATGTCGGGCGATGATGATCGTGGAATTTTCCTCACGTGGCGTGCCGATGAAGCCAACTTCATGGTCTCTTCGAGCATGGCGATGCCGGTCGGGCAACTGGTGGCTCTCGCCGATTCACTCAGTCCAGTGACCCTAGAGACCATTGAAGGAGGTCTTGATGTGTTGGACATAGGCATGCCAACGTCGGCGCCATTGGTAGTGGCCGAGGCCATAGTTGATGGGAAGGCCTTGAGCTTGAATGCGGCAACCGACGACGGAGTGGTATTCGAACTTGGGTCGGGTTCGGGATCTGGAGGGCCTTACTACCTGGAGGTCGGTTCTAAGTTTGCGGTCAGTCTGGAATCGACGGGAACTGATGCTCCGACAGTTATATCTGGTCTTGTGGATCAGTCTGTGGCCGAGCTGAAATTGCGAGGTGCGAAGGGAAACAGCCGTTCGGTAGAGATCCAGTCACGGGATCTTGGCTACGGAGTCGCCTTCTTCATTGTCGAACTGGCTGAGGGGGCTGAGGCCTTGGAAGCAGTCGATGAGAACGGAGAGGTTCTCGAATCCTTCGATCTTCCGGACTTCGACGCCCGGCCAGGACTAGTCGAGGTAGCCGAGCTACTGCTAACACCCGAAGAGTTCACCCGGGATGTCATGGGTTGGGAGGATGTCTCCTTTATTGAGTTGCCTGAGAGTCAAGGAGGTGGAGTCGAGGCTAGACAGGTTGGGGCAGAAGCCGCTGTACGATTCCCGCTGAGTGCTGATGGGCGGGCGATCTACATCGGGCCCGGCACGGATTGGTCGCTGAGCATGAGCTATAAGCCGGGTGTGGTTGCCATGCAGCTTGAGGCTCTTGTCGAAGAGGACCATTGGACTGTCTTGCTCACTCGGGGAAATGGGGATCGGCTAACCTTTCAAGTCTCGGCCAGCGAAGTTGACGAAGATTGGGTCTATCTCAACATGCCTGGCTTTGACACTAGCGAACGCGTTGCTGGTGTTGTCCTCCTGCATGACCCTCAGGATCGGGTTCTGAGCGCCCTGAGCTTTGGGCCCGGGGGCTAGTCCACTCGCGCGACGTTGGTTCTCTCCAGCAGAAGGATGAGAGATCAACCCGGTGGGCGCTTGAGAGCTTTTGAGACAGTGGCGATCCCGATACCAAGAAAGACCCACGCTGGCCAGAAGTAGCCTCCCAGGTTTGTGAAGGCCCAGATTGCCGTGCAAACGAAGGCCGGAAAGAACGGCAAGACGTACCGAGCAAGGGGAGACATTCCCGACTGTGCTGCGGCGGCGACAGGAGCGGGTGGTTGACTTGGCAGGTCAGCGACCAGCGGCTCGAGATCTGACCGACTGGTGGCAGCGTATGCCTTCGACAATCGCTCCTCCAGCTCGGACTCGGAGAGTCGCCCGGCAACGTATCCATCCCGCAGCGTCTGTGAGTATTCCTCACGGTCCGAATCGGAAACTCGTATCTGTGGCTGGTCGGTCACAGTGCTGATTGTACATCGTTCATGAGAACCCTCGCTCGCTATGGTCGCCAACTTGGCGATGTTGGCTCGACATTCCCAACCGATGAGGGGCTTGTGGTGTGGTTGACTGTGCGTCTGGATTGAGCCTCCTCCTCGTTGCGGTTGACTAGGGAGAAATACCTAGCTACCGTCACCCACGAGTTCGGGCGGGGCGGCTTTGTGTGGGTGCCTGGAGAATCCTGACTCTTCGAATCGAAGGATTCCTCAATCATGAAAACGCTTCCCCGTGTCCTTGTTGCCGCCGCGTGTCTTGTCTCACTTCTGGGGCTCTCGGCACCGGCTGGAGCATCTGTCCCAAACCTTGAGTTCACCGCGACCGGGTGTGAAGGTTATTCCGACAGCGTCGCCCGTCTCTACACCGCAGGCCTTGGCCGTGAGCCAGAAGAAGGCGGCTTTGAGTATTGGATGGGCCTCTACACCAGCGGCGACATCAGCCTGCTTGGCATGTCGGACTTTTTCGTCGCCAGTCTCGAATTTGATCTGAAATATGGTGACCTCGACCAGCTCGCATTCGTTAACCAGATCTACCTCAATGTGCTCGGCCGTCTTGGAGAACCCAAAGGCGTCGACTACTGGGACCGCCAGATGACCGGTGGTGTTACCCGCGGCGAGCTGCTGGTTCTGTTTGCTGAGTCACCGGAGAACATTGCCAACACCGGCACCGTCACACCAATACTGGGCATCTTCAACAAGGGCCTCGACGGGGCATGGACCTGTACCAGCCAGCCGAAACCTGTTGACCCAGCCGGCCCGGTGTTGCCTCAGCCTGTTGTGCCTCAGCCTGTTGTGCCGACGAACCCTGGCGATAGCAAGAACTGCGGTGACTTCTCCAACCACCGAGAGGCGCAGGCTTGGTTCGACACGTACTTCCCGCGCTTTGGCGATATTGCCAAGCTTGACCGCGACAATGACGGAATAGCCTGCGAAGGCCTGCGTTAGTTCAGGCAGCAATGCTCCAATCAATCATGGCGCGGCTGGTCCTAGTGGCCTCAATGCTCGTGGGCGTTCTAGCCATACCGGCCGAAGCCGTATCGGTTTCTCCGGCAGACGAATTGGCCTCGCTTGAGGTTCTTCCCGAACACTCATCTGACTATGACCGAAGAAGCTGGGGCGGTTGGGGTCGAGGCCTCATTGACAATGACTTCTGCAATACACGTTGTGAGTTGCTGACTCAGGATCGCCGCTCCGACGGTACCTGGCTCTCGTCTTATGACGGGATTGTATCCAGTAGTGCAAGCGAGCTTGAGGTCGATCATCTTGTCTCGGTGAACGAGGCTCATCGATCTGGTGGCTGGGCTTGGTCGTCCCAGCGAAAGGCAGCTTTCTACAACGATCGCACAACGGCAGAGCTTCGCCTGGTCTCAACCAGCAGTAATCGAGCCAAGTCCAACCGGGGACCTAGCACTGACTCGAGGCGTGCATGGCTACCCGATTCTGGACAAGATGTTGTTTGCTCATTTGTCGCCGACTGGATCCACATCAAAGCCACCTGGGACTTGGCGGTTGACCCCGATGAGCTTGCCGGGCTTCGCCAACTCAGCGCTCAATGTGGCTGGTCTTCCTCAACGGTGGAGCCCGACACGGACACAGCCGGCGAGCTTGCACCGTTGTTCGCTGGTCGGTCACTGCACCGGGGTCACTCAACGATCCTTCGTTTGTATTGGGCGGTTCTTGGTCGTCAACCTGAACTTGCGGGAGCCGACTACTGGATCGACGTGTATGACACCGAGCTTCTGACCACTCTGCAAATCGCGGGGTACTTCGCCACTTCTCCCGAGTTCGTCGCAACCTATGGCAGGTCCTTGTCTGACGAGGACTTTGTTGCTGTGGCCTACCGCAACGTCTTGGGTCGTGAGCCCGAACTCGAAGGCTTCCACTACTGGCTCACTCAGTTGGACCAGAGTCTGGGGCGAGGGGACATGATCCTCTACGTCTCGTTGGCCGAGGAATTCAAACGGGCTCATCCGTTGCCTTCAGACAAGACCGCGGATTCAGGACCGATCATGCGTCGTTCGGTGATTAGATAGGTGCCGTTACGGCTGACACTCAGCCTTGCACATTCTTGTGGTCAGAGGACGCCGAACGTTGCTGAACAGCTCAGCATCTTGCCTGCCTGGTAGGCGTAGCGCATTGCGGTGTGCTACGAAACGTACTACAGTACGTCTTATGGCTATCGTGAATTTTCGAACCGATGAGCACTCCGAGAAGGCATTGTCTGAGCTGATGCTTGACGGCACAACGGCATCTGATGCTATTCGCCGGGCGTTGGTTGACTCGGTTCGACTGCGACGCCGTGAACAGATGCGGGCGGAGTCAATAGCGCTGACCTACGACAAGGCAGATCTCGAAGAGAGCCAGCGTGTTCTCCACGAGATGGACGACCTGCGTGCGAGGTGACGTCTACCGGCTCCGAGTACCCAAGCGGACAAAGGGGCACGAACAACAGGGCCGTCGCTTTGGTGTGATCCTCCAGTCGGATGATCTGATGCTTTCAACGGTGATCGTCGCTCCGACATCTCGATCAGCGCTGTCTCAGATATTCCGGCCTAGCATCGTGGTCGAGGGGCAACTATCTCAGGTTCTGCTTGAGCAAACCCTGGCGGTTGATGTCAACCGCCTCGGGGACTTCGTAGGGCACGTGAGTCATGACGAACAGGCGGCCATCGACCAGGCACTCAGACTAGTTCTTGAGCTGGACTAGATGCTGATCTGGCTGGCTAGGGGCGGATCCTATGGAAGGAAGACGAGCTGATCACGTGTGTCGTTCTCAACTGACTGGTGATGATCTGGCCAAGTTGCGATTGGATTACGGCGTAGCACTCATGGAACTCATGCCCGAGTGCAGATCGTCCAACAGAGATGTATCGCAGAGCGATGAGGAACATGATGAGCGGCAGAAATCGATTGGCAACCATGACCGGGCTGGTATTGATCGCGGCGGGATGCGGACAATCGCTTTCGTCAGAGCAGTCGGACACCACCATTGAGCCGGTAACCACAGTTGACTTCTCGATCGACTATGAGGATGAGTTCGTGGACCCGCCTCTGGATGAATGGGACGTTGCCTATTCATGTGCCTATGTTTACCCGGCTGCGGGTGGCGAACCACAGCGCTTCAGTATTGATGAATTGGCACAAGCCGTTGGCTTGCCGGTGAGTCAAGAGCAGTTCGAGCGGAGCTTCCGAGAAACTGACGGGATTGTCAACCCAGGGACACCGGCTGACTGGTTCCCCCTCGGTTCTGATCTCTTGTTGAACGTCGAGCCCCTGGATCTCCTAGACACAACATTCTTGGCTGCTCAGTACAACGCGGAACGCGATCTGGTTGACTTCGTTCCCTGCCGGCTAACCCGAACCAGTCCTCTTGGCGAACCCCTCCATCGGCTCGATTGGAGATCGGTCCAGCCGACGGTCACAGGTGGTGAACGTCTGGAGCTTGAGGTGCCCGAGTGCGCGGTGGAGTCTCTGGAGATTGACGCGGTGGTGGTTGGCTCTGATCTTGTCGTGACGGTGCGTGACCCACTTGCCTGCTCGCTCGCGGGGACTACTGGGCTGGGTGTTGTGTCCATCGAGGTGCCGCCGGCGGAAGGATCGCTCACCGTCGTCGACGGGGGGTTCTGGCCCTGGGAGGCTCCCGTTGGGCCTATCGAGGCAACGGGCATTCCTCTTTCTCAATCAGCTCCGTCGTGTGAGTCGCAATTCAATGCCCCGGGAATGAACGTCACCTGGTTAGGTGTGCCCGGTGCGACCAAGGGGCAGATCATGTTCGACGGTGTTGCGGTTGATGGACTGTCGTTTGTGGCCTCAGCGACCGGTCCAGGCTCAGAACTGAACAATGCCATGGAGCGGCGGATCGCGGTTCTCTTTGGCGATGATGCCGAAGAGGTGGTGGCCAGTCGAGCTGGAAGCGGAACGCTTGGAACCTTTGGTGACACCTTCTCCCAAGCAACCCAGGTCTCAATCGTTCTCAACCAATTCGGTGAGTCGGTGACGATTGAGTGTGGGCAGCTAGCCCCTCCTGCCTTGTCTTGTTCGATGGTCTTGCTGGGCGGGGTTCCGGCCGCCATGATCAGTGATCAATACGGTGACCGTGGTGCCCCAATTGGCTCCTTCTACCGTGACGGTGAGCCGGTCACGCTCAAGGGGTTTGAAGCCGTGGATTCCAGCGCATCCCCAGGCGCCAGCTATCACTACACCGCCAAACTGGGCTTCAACGCGGCTGATGCTGAGGAGATTGACTGCGGAACCATCGAGGTTCCAGCAACAGTGGCCGGGACCGACGAACTGATGCAGGCCGAGGCGGTCTATCACGCCATTGGCCTCGGCCCCTATGAGTACGTCACCTTCGAGATCATCTGCGACGGTTGCCCAAACACTCGTTGGGATGGAATAGGCGAACACTCTGGGCCTGGTCTTGCAGCCGAGTGGAATGTGGTTGGCCGTGATGGTCAGGCAGCTGCCGAGCAGGCACCCGTCGAGGTTTATCCCGACACTGTCCACCGGGTCCTGATTGAAGCCATTGCCGCCGGTGCGGATGTCGAATACGTGATGGACCGGGCGTCGGGCATTCCGATCGAGTGGACCATCGATGGAGTCGGGCTTCGCTACCTGTGTCTGAACTTCGAAACGCGGCCTCCCGATCTCATGCCCGATGGACGATGCCAGGGCGAGTACAACATTCTGGGCGGCTAGGCCTGAGTGGGGCCAGGGTTCGGTTGAGGGACGTGGAGCCTAGGAGTGTGCTGTGGGGTTAGGGGCAAACGGAGGGGATCGCCCCGATGTATTGACCTGGGGCTGATCACAAGATGGGGGCATGGCTGAGCCGAAGAGTCGTGAACTGTTGACGGTGGTCGCCGCTGGTGGCGTGGTCCTTATTGTCTTGGCCGCCTTCACCCTTGGCATCGTGGTTGGCGGGCGCCTCGGAGAGCCGAGTGAGCCAGGAGCGGTGACGACCCTGCGAGAGCAGATCGATGAAGAGATGATGACGGAGTCACCGATGGGGGGGCGGTGGTGGCAGGTGTGGCCCTGGTGAGGATGGACCGATGGTCTGCCTCAAGAGTGTGTCCCTGGATGACCGATTTCTCACGTTCACATTGAGCTATGTGGGGTTCTCTCCATCTATTGGATCAGGGATGCACGCTCATATCCATCCCGGATCACAAGAGCCGGCAGGAGTGGGTAGCGGCGGGATGTGGCAGGTGGTCGATCAGCCAGTTTGGGTAGTTTCGGCAACCGATCCCCTGGCCAAGGAGATCCTCGCCAGTGGGACTGCCTGCGTCGCCACCGCGGGCGAGAACACACCCTGGTTCACGACATGGTCTCGTGCCTGGACATCGACAGCTGAGATCGTCGGCTGCTTTGGCCCTGCTATCCCTCGAAGATGTCGACTGATCCGTCGTCGAATGCTGGGGATGAGTCCGCAAACACCTCCTCCGCTTCGAAGTTGACTGGTTCGAACGGATCAAGGGATCCATCCAGGTCAGTGGCGAAGGGATCCTCAACAATCTCGACTGGAATGTCGGGCTCGTCAACGATCAGTCTGGGGAAGTCCTGTCCCTCCGGGCCGGTGGCTGCTTGTTGTCCCTCGGCCAGATTGGGTGTGGGGCCGGAGGCAGCGTTGGCATAGTTGACGTCGCTCGGAAGCTCCGCCGCTCCTAGTGGCGGAGGAGCATCGCCACCGTTGGCGTCACCGAAGTGCATGGCTTCGAGGCCCTTGGGCACGTAGAGGTGTGGTCTGCCGTCAGTCGGCCCATCCGGGTCTCCGCTGGGTCCATGATTGGCTGATGCATCAGCGGCTGCTTCCGCTGCATCCTGCTCTGCCTTCATTTCTTTCTTGGTCAACCGGGGCTCATCGGAGTCCGGTCTTTCTTCGATCAGGCCTGCTTCTTCCATTTCGGCCTTCTGCTCTTTCTTTGTTAGCCGGGGTACTTCGGGGGAAGTGTCAAGCTCGTAGGAGTCCTCCGGACCGGATGGATCAGCGACCGTGTCGGACACGGGTGAATCAGCGACCTGGTCTGACTCACTACCGGTATGAAGAGGTTCACCCTCGGCCCCGTCGACCAGGACCCCGCTGCTCTCGTCGGTCTCGATCTCGGGCTCATCTGCCGAGTCCAGCGCGAACGGATCGTTCTCAGGTTGATCCTCGGAGGCAAGCGGATCTCCGGTGTCAGTCTGTTCCTCTTCAGATTGCGACCGGGTGATTGAGAACTGGGGTGTGGCTTATGGATTTCCGTTGGGAACGGTGACTGCTGGTCTGCATTTGGGAATTGCCGCTACTGAGTGGCATTTGCATGCGTGGGATCTCAGTTCTTTGGCTGCCGTTCGTCATGACCCTGGCGATGCGGCAGGGTTGTTTGTGGCGGCCGGAATGGCAATGGCTGAGGCGAAAGGCGGTTGGAGGGGTGCAGGGCTCCGTCTACTCATTCCGGTTGGGGCGCTAATCCGGCCTTGGCAGACGCTCTTGAAGGAATCCGGGAGGAAGGCTTAGGCCGTGGTGGCAAGACTTGGGGAAGAGAAATGGGAAAGCGGCGGAACGCGACAAGGCCCCGACGGTGAGCCGGGGCCTCGTTGATGTAGTCGGGTTGCAGAGATTTGAACTCTGGACCCCCTGCTCCCAAAGCTTGCCAAGCGCAATCCCATGACTAGGGAATATGGCTATAATCCCAGGTCAGCGTAGATGTTCTGTGTGCCGCTCAACTCGGCTAGAGACCCCTGTTTTCCCTTGCTAGTTGCACGTGGGTTGCACGAAACGCCTTTTTGGCACTATTTCGACTCAATCTCAGCCGGCATCTAATAGGGCTGGCCCAGCGGGGTGTACCGGCCTATGGTGATCTCATGTCCGCCAGCGTCGAACTGCCTGATGAGATCATGTCTCGCATTGAAGCTGAGGCAACGCATTGCCAACTCAGCGTTGCAGATGTCATCGCTCGACTCACCGGTCATTTTCCAGTTCGCGACGATGGCAGGGAGATGGATGCTCCAGCATTTGTCGGTGCCGGAGCGTCAGCCACTGGAATTACTCATCAGATCGATGAGCTTCTCGCTGACGGTTTCGGCCGGAGCTGAGGACGTCGGTTGGGCATCGAGTGACCTCGACTACCGTCCTTCGGCGATCGGGTACCGATCTGTTCAGCGCGTTTTTTGTTGGCGTGAATTATTGCCTGCTGCTTGGCCTGATGGGTGCCTTGCTGTTGTGGCCTTTGGGTGGAACTGGTCGCGTGCTCTTTGTTGTTGGGAGCGCTGCCGTTGGGATTGGCAGGGTCAAGAGGATGCGGGTGTTGGTTACTGGCAACGAGGTTGAGATTAGGGACCTATTTCGCAACTGGAACTTTGGAGTTGATGAGATCGCCGACATTGAGCACCGGCAGCGCGGTCAGATTGTTGCTGGCAGGCTCACGCTTGTAACGGGGGAGAGGCGTCGGTTCATGGCGTGCATCCCGGTTGACTTGTGCGATGAGCTTGGTTGGACGACGCCGGATCTCTCTGAATTAAGCAACTCCTTGGGAGGCCGGAAGGGTGTAAGAGGTCTGCGGAAGACCCGGACTGATGAGGAGTGGGTGTTGTTCCCTGACACGCGGTGGGGTCCGGCAGGTGTTCGGACCAGTGACCTCAGCTAGTCCCGTTCTTAACGGCAGCGAAACATGGAGCTGTAAATAACCTTGACAACATATGTTGTCAAGGTTATGTTCTAATAGTGGCGTTGGCACGAGTCGAATATCATCCCGAATTCGCAAACCAGTATGTTGAGATGTCCAGACTGGCATCAGAGTCAGATGAGCAACTTGAGTTGTTCGGAGAAGTAACAGCACTCTTAAACGCGCTTGAGGAATTCGGCCACGGGGTCGAGGAGGATAATCATCATCCCGATGCAATCAGCCACCCGATTGTGACCTCACGATTTCAAACGTTTGCACTGCGTCGAACCCCACCTACCTCAGTGACCCCGTATGCATATTCATCGCCAGTTTTGCGGATTCCATATGTGTGGTTCGTCGACCAGGGTGACGGCACAGAGATTGCTGTTGTGATGTTGGTGGGCGACAAAACTACTTCCGGGAATGACTGGTACCCGGCCGTGGTCAACAAGATCGATAATGCGAGCATGGTCGCTGATTGGGAACGCACACACCCCCATCACAAGGCCAAGATTAGGAGGACACGATGAGTAAAACGAAACGACCAATCGTTCCCGATGGTGGAGACGAATTCACCGACGAGGAATTTGCAACCGCAACGGATCGTGTTGCCCGTGCTCGCGAGTCAGCATTGTCTGACCCCAAGTTCGCTCAGATCGTGGAAGAAAAGGGCTTGGTTGTCAGTCGACGGGTTCGCACCCTGGCTGCACTGCGGAAAGCGCAGGGATTGACGCAGGCGCAGTTGACTGAGGAACTGGGCATGACCCAGGGCGAGATTTCTCGGTTGGAGAGGAGAGAGAATCTTCACTTGACCACGCTGGCGCGATTCATTGAGGCAACAGGCGGCAGATTGCGAATCACTGCGGTTTATGACGGCGAAGAAGTCGAGGTTGGCATTGGGGACCTCGTTGATGTGAATTCTGAATGAGCCGATTCACGAGATGATGATCCGTTGAGAACGGCCGAGCGGCTTGAGACCGGAGTCATCAATGATGACGAGGGTGAGGCGATCATTCACGCGACGCCAGCCCGACGGAAGTTCTTGGAAAGGTGACGAAGATGAGCAAATCCAGAAGCGCGCGAGCCGCAGCACTCGAAGGGTGGGCCGACTCGGTTGAGCCTGAGGATTTGGAGATTGCCGATACGTCGGACTTGAAAGCGATTGCCCGGTTGTCAGATCAGCGAAGCCAAGTTGAAGCAGATCTGGTTGAAGCGGTTCGAAAAGCTCGTGGTGTTGGGCGAAGTTGGTCAGAGATTGGAGTGATGCTTGGGGTGTCGAAGCAAGCGGCTCAGCGTAAGTACGGACCGGCTGTGCTGGTTCCGTAGGTCTCGTTCACATTGCTGAACCCAGACGTACAGTCTCGCATTGAGGCCGAGAAGAAGCGCTGTCCTGTTAGTGCTTGCTAAGGATGTGCTTGGATGATGAAGGAACCAGGTTGGAGCGGGATTGCCTGACCATCAAGGTCGGTGAAGCCTCCAGGCACAACACATATAGTGACGCGTCGCCCATCTGAGTCGACAGCCCATTGACGCTGCGCAGCGAGGCGATAGAGGACAGGGTGCTGAAGAACAATGTCACAGAAATGCCGTGGGTCGTATCGGCGCTGATCGAGAGCCGATTGGTCCATACGCTTTTGCTCGACCGGTAGAGCTCTCTTGATTGCTAGGCGGGTGTAGCGGAGACGCTCGCTGTCTTCATAGAGAACTCTCGCCCGTGAGGGGATCCGTTTGAACTGCTCGCCGGTTTTCTGATCGGTGACGACCAGCTCAAGATTGGCGTTGAGTTCGGCGAGAAAGGTGGTCTGGTGACCAGCGAGATGCATCGTCCCGTCATCGCCAAGAAGTCCTCCGGTTGCTGTTCGGTCCATTAGTTCACCGTCGGACCATCCGAGCCTTTCACCGAGTCGCTTGCTCGATTCGAGTGCAGTATTTCGAATCGAGGAGAGAGGGTGGCCCTGGGCAACGCTAGTGACGACTCGAACCGCAGCCGGACAATCCATCCAGCTGAGCATCTCGATGAGAGAAGTGCACTGATGCCGTCGAAAGGCTCGCCCCCAGATATCGAGGTATTCCTCCACCAATTCGGCCGCATCTGGTGGCCCGAGTGCGGCGACAATGGCGAGAACACCCTTGGACCCGAGAGCCGTTCCCGCTGGCTTGCTCAATACTTCGGCTGTCACCTCATGGAGATCTCGAACCCTCGGACCAAAGAAGCACGTGATCACCCGTTGCCGATCGGCGATCTCTACCGCTTCGGCCTGGGAGAGGATCTCCTGATCGGCGGCAAGCCAATGATGGATTAGGTGGCTGCCCAACTCAGCGGCACTCGCCGGTTCTAAACATTGAGCGAATTGAAAGGCCTCATTCGCCGGTTCAATTCGATTGGTCTTTACGGCGTTGACCAGTAGCCACGGCACAACCGATCGTTGGACGGGATCTCCAGTGCTCGTGAACGTGGCCGGTAGCTCATCAAGACTCAGCCAGGAGAGGCTCTTGGGCACCGCCGTCTTCCGAGACATACCCTTTGCCGCTTCGGCTTCGAACTCGCGCAAGTCGAATTTGGTACTTTCCCCGCATGCTGCGAGCGCAGCAAGAATGGCGGTCTTCGTTGGTGCTGATCGCTCGGTGTCCAGTGCATTCTGAAGTGCTAGAACGGCGCTTTGGTCGGCGAGGTTGGTGAGCCACTCGGCGGCAAGTCGTCGCGTTTGAGCCTTGCCAGCCCCGAGAGCAGGAATGAGTTGGCTCACCACGCTCGAACCAAAAGCGTTTCGCCGTTCGGGCCGGAGTTTCTTCAGCCCGCTGAGCGCGGTGCTAAACACGAGCTGCTTGAACCACTCGGGCATCCGCTGCTCGTAGCGCAGGAGAAACGGATAGAGGTTGACGATGCGGTATTGGATTGCTGGGCTGCGGACGTGGTCGGCAACCTCACCGAGATTGGCCAGGATCCACTGCACCACCGCTTCCTGGCCCCACAGGTTCTCAAAGTCAGGAGAGGCCGAAAGGCTGGATAGAGCCCGGAGGGTGTGTCCGGGCCGATGGACTCGGATGTAGTCGCCGTTGAGTTCCACCCAATGGATGGCACCGAGAGATGGAAGGTTGGGAAGTGACCCGAGGATCTTGACGACGCGGTCTGTGTGGATTTCGTCAAGGTATTCTTCAGCGAGAATCAAGCGGGCGAGGTGAACCCCAGACAGCTCGCGCAGGCCGTCATTGCCAATGGTGGCTGCGACACTCAGGAATTCGGGCGATATCCATCCATATCGGGGGGCAACTGCAAGCCTGCTGATCTGGTGAGGCTCCAACGTCATCTTGATCGCGGAGGGAATCACTGCTTCGAGATCAACGCTGATGCTCTTTGTCTGGTTGTCGACGAGGTTCAGCGACTTGAGGCCATCAAGTTCGTGGCGCACCGCCGTCGACCGGTCTTCTGCAAGAAGCTCCGTGGCCATGTTCACGAGCTGGGAAAGCTCCTCGGGTGGGACGAGTTCACGCAAGAGCACAAGAGACTCCTTGCGGACACTGGCGTTGGATGCCCCAAGCTGGTTCTGCAATATTGGCGATAGACCTTCGTAGCTAGCCAAGCGAGCAAGGGGGCGGACCTTGGCACGGAGTTTGCCAAGCCTGCAAGTTGAGGCAACCGCTAGTTCGGCCAAGAATGGATCAAGGCCTTCCTTTGTGTCGGAATGAAACACGCCCCACGCCTCGGATACTCCGTGGTGATCGGGGTCAAGGAATGGTCTGACGAGGTCAGTGTTTCGTGCCAGCCACTGTTCGGCGTCATGGTGTTGGAATAGGCTTCGCCGTATGTGACGGCGTATCGAAGAGTTGAGGTCGGTTTCGGTTTCGAAGAGTTCGGACACAAGTGTCGCCGCCGAAACCTCGTATCGGGCCTGGGCGATCTCAGAACGAAGCATCAATGAACCCGTTGTGATTGCCCAGATGCAGCGCGGGGACCAGGCTCTAGTTGACGGATATCCGAAGTGGAAGTCTGCGGCAAGGTCGAGGGCCGTTGGCGGAATCTGGTCGATCACGCGTAAGTAGCCATCGAAGTTAACGTTCATCAGTCGTCGGGCAGAGTTGAACATGTTCTGTCGGGCGGTCGCATCGGCCCGGACACGAGCCACCTCGGCTGGCTTGTCGGACCTATATCTAGGACTTGGCGTCAGGATGCCAGTTTCGAGGTAAGCGAGAAGCCACTCCGTTGCTAGGCCGGGTCCAAACACCGAGCGCAGTACATCTTGCCAATCGTTAGCGCCGCTCATACTGGGGTATCGACAAGATTGAAGCGCGAGTTGAGGACCGCATTAAGCAATGGGTTGACGTCTGATGGAATCGCCTGTCCGGTGGTGTTCCTAACCGCACCAGTACCAGTGGTCGTACAGGAGATCACACTTACCTGGATCACCCGTTATGGAGAACCAAGTCTCAGAAGCGAACTCATTGTCAGCAAGTTGGTCGGTCAGGTCGTAGGCGACTCCCATTCCGCCGTCGGGGATTCCTCCGAACCAGATCCAACCTTGCACATCCTCTTCGGAGACTGAATACGGGTCGCTGTGCCTGAGGTGGCATTCAGCAAAGGCGCACCTGCAGCTTCCGGAAGCTGAGTTGTTGGGAACTCAGGATGACCGCAGAGCCAATGAGTAGTCCGACCACGGCGATGGCCCCCAGCAACTGAAGTCGATGGGCTATCAAGGACCAGATGTTGATCAAGCCGAGCATCAGCGTTGAGAGCAAGAGCCAGAACAAGATCGGCATGAGCTTGCTTAGTCCGAGAACGAGGAACGGAAGGGATAGAGCGCTCCAAACAATGGTGAGATTGAGCGGATCGAGGAGATGTCGGGTCTGAACGTTCTTGGTCGAGCGTTGTGCGATAGCCCCTGCGGCTATCAGGGTCACCGTTGCGAGGATCAGTACGTTGGTTCCCGCTGGCCATCCCAGGCAGATCCCGGTCGATGCTAGAAGTGCGGCAGGGGCGAGTGAGGAAGCGGAGACGATTTCTTGTACGGAGGCAGGGGCGCCGACCAGCTCTTTGGACAAGATGGTGCTGATGAACTTCGCGGAGGCCGCGGTGCTGACGTATTGCGAGGAGGCAAGCTGGATGACTTGTTGTTCGGCAACGGGGGTGCTGATGATCTTGTAGGCGGGTCTGGTATTGATACCGCTCGTGGAGGTCGTGGCCTTGATGTTTGTGATGCTGAAATCGTCCGGAATTGTGAGTTCTCCTAGTACAGGATCTAAAGGTTCATGGTCGGGCTGCCGATGGGGTGAAATGCGGTATCGGCGGACAATCACCACTGTTATTGGCGTGATGTTGGTGGTGTTGCTGGGCGCGGCTTGTGAGTCTGAGGAGGAGAAATCGCGGGCGCAGGCTCGGCTTGATGCGGTTGAGATTGCTGAGGGTTGGGTGCTTCCGGATGGTTTTGAGATTATGGAGGTACGTGATTGGCTGGGTGGGATTCCTAAGTCGTCGGGTAAGGACGCTGGTGGTTTCGGAACCTACGGGTATTTTCTCAATGCTCCGGAAGGCTTGACTCATCAAGAGATCGCATTTGTGTTGGACGAGATGGTGTTGGCCGCAGGCGGTGATACGAGAACTCACGGCAACAACGACCGCAAGTTGTGTGAGGAGGACTACAGCGAGGCACTCTCGTGGTCCGGTGATTTCAGGGTAAGTGCAACAGCGGATTATCGTGAAGCTACGTTGGAATCAGTCGGCGGTCCGGGTGTGTCGGTGTTTGTTTTCTATCACTACAGCGGCGAGTTGGTTCGGCCGGAGGAGGACGTTGTGTTGAACCCGGCCAGTCCGTTGTGTCCGTCGGGATAGTCCTCGGCGAGTGAGTGCCGTCCGCTCGACGGCTCGATCCAGCCCATCGGATTCTGGACCCGTCGATTCCGGAGTTCGTGTTCATTCAGCCTCGCCCATGAGCCGGTTGATCTCGTCGGCGATCACGCGGTCTCTTGACTCGATGGCGTGTTGGTAGCGCAGCGCGGCATCGGGGGAAGCGTGGCCCATCCGTTTCATGGACTCTTTCAACGTTGCACCAGCCACAGCGTTGAGCGTGCCAGCAAAATGACGCAGATCATGGAACGTGCAATCAATCCCCGACTCCCTCCGAGCCGAAACCCACGATGCCCGAAACCCCCGCCGATCACCCTCAGGCTCAGCCGGAAACAAGAAAGCATCCGGGTCGCCACTGGCATAGTCGGCCAGATGCGTCTCCAGCTCGGCCACCAGACGCTCGGAGATGGCCACGGTCCGAATACCGGCCTCGGTCTTGGGCGCCTGCAAAATATAGGGACCAGCATCAGTCGGAATCAACGCCTGATCAATACGTACCGTCGGGGGAGTGCCTCCCAGGTCCAGGTGGTTCGCCGTTAACCCGAAGCACTCGCCGCGCCGCAATCCAACAAAGGCAGAAAGCAACACCATTGCCCGGTAGTGCCCGTCAATCGCATCCGCCGTCTTGTAGACCTCTTCAATTGTCGGAATGACCCGTTCCTTGCTCCGTTCGGTCCCCGCACCCTTGATGCGGCAAGGATTGTTGGGGATCAGCCGGTCCTCAACCGCTGCTTCAAGAACCTGGCGCAAAAGCCGGTAGACCTTGGCGGCGGTGGTTTCACCGATCCGACCCGAACGCAGATCGTTGTGCCAGCTGCGAATTGCTCCCGGTGTGATCGAGGTGAGGTTGGCTTGCCCCAGTGCCGGGACAATGTGCAGCCTCAACAGGTATTCGTATAGCTCGCGGGTCTTGGGCCGAAGCGCAGTCTTCCCGTCCAGCCAAGTCGCCGAATACTCGGCCAAGGTGATGGAACGGCCAGTCCGGTCCAGGATGTCGCCTCGTTGCAATGCCAGTTCGGCGGAGGAAAGCCAGCGGTTGGCATCGGTCTTTGTGGCGAAGGTGGTTTCGCCGGGCACCCGTTCGCGGCTGATGGGATCGAGGTAGCTGGCTTGCCACTTCCCGGACGGTAATTTCCGAACACTGCCGAACGTGCGTCTTGATGCCACGGTTTGCCCCTTGTCATCCGCTGCTAGTTGCACGCTAGTTGCACGAGCGGAGTTTTACAAGGGGCCGACTTCCCTGGCCAGGCCGCTGACCAGGGACTTTATAGTCGGGTTGCAGAGATTTGAACTCTGGACCCCCTGCTCCCAAAGCAGGTGCGCTACCAAGCTGCGCCACAACCCGTACTTCTTCGGCCGGTATTTTGGCCGACGGTGAGCTTATCGCTCGCCACCGCCGAATGCCCGTCGATTGTCAACAGTCTTCTCAGACCACCGAATAGTGCGGGGTATGGCACCTCAAGAATCCGTTGCGGAACGCGTCCGTTGACCGCGCACCGTAGTACCCCAGCGATTGACCGTCACCATCAGCACGAGCGTCCGACCTCGTCGGTACACTCCGGCCGGTGCAATCCACAGTAGAAGCCCTCGAAGGCAACAAGGTCAAGGTCTCCGTCGAAATCGATGAGACGGAGTTCGAAAAAGATGTCAATGCCGCGTTCCGTCGGCTGGCGAAGGAAGTAAAGGTGCCCGGGTTCCGGCCCGGCAAGGCGCCCCGCAAGGCGCTTGAAGCCAGGATCGGCGGCGACTACGCCCGCCAAGAAGCGATCCGTGAAGGCATCCCCAGCTACTACGTCGACGCCATCAAAGAACACGAGGTCGACGTAATCGGCCCACCAGATATCGATCTGACTGAAGGCGAAGACGCCGGCGCCATCAAGTTTGATGCCACAGTCGAGGTTCGCCCGTCAATCGAAATCAGTGGCTACGAAAGTCTCGAGATTGAGATCCCCGCCCCGGGGGTCGACGAGAAAGCCATCGACGACCGGGTCGAGCAGATGCTCGGACAGTACGGAACCCTCGAAGACGTCGATCGCCCAGCCGAGCGCGGCGACCGGGTCACCATCGACATTGCCGGCACCCACGACGGTGAAGAACTCGAAGGTCTCACCGCTGAGGACTACCTCTACGAAATTGGCATGGGCGCCATCGTGCCCGAACTCGACGACAACCTCGAAGGCGCCTCCGCTGGTGACGAACTCACCTTCAGCGCCGAGCACCCCGACGAAGACGAAGAAGGTGAACTCGAATTCTCCATCTCCGTCAAACTGGTGCAAGCAACGGTCCTGCCAGTAGCTGACGATGAATGGGCCAAGGAAAATACCGAGTTTGAGACCGTCGAAGCCCTCCGAGCCGACCTCGAAACCAGGATGGGTGAGGTCGCAACTAACCAGGCCATTTCTGCCCGCCGTGACAATATGGCCATCAAGCTGGCCGAGCTTGTCTCTGATGACGACGTCCCCGTCGCCCTCATCGAGATGGAAACCGAGAACCGAGCCCAGGACATGGCCATGCGCCTCCAGGCCCAGGGCATGGACTTCGACCAGTTCCTGCAATTCACCGGCCAGTCCCGAGAAGACATGCTGATGGGTTTGCGTGATGCCGCCGCCAACTCAGCCAAGATCGACCTCGCTCTACGAGCCATCAGCTCAAGTGAAAGCATTGAGGTAACCGAAGAACAACTGGACGACGAATTCGCCAAGGTTGCCACCCAGCTGGACCGCACTGTTGAGTCAGTTCGAGACGAGTTCGTCAACGCAGGCCAAATCCCTGCGCTACGATCAGACCTCCAAAAGAGCATGGCGCTCGATTGGCTCATCGAGCGGTGCACCCTCATCGATGACGAGGGCAACACCATTGACCCATCGGCCCTAGAACTACCAGAAGTCGAAGAATCGGCCGATACTGAACAGAACGAAAGCTCCCCCGAGCAAGGAGACGACGCATGAACCAAGATCACTTGCGGGCCGCCAGTTACCTGGTCCCCACCGTTGTCGAGCAGACCAATAGGGGAGAGCGGGCCTATGACCTCTACTCCCGCCTGCTCAAGGACAACATCATCTTCCTTGGCACCCCGATCGATGATGGCATCGCCAACCTGATTTGTGCCCAACTCCTCCACTTGGAGTCAGAAAACCCAGATCGGGATATCAGCATCTACATCAATAGCCCCGGTGGCGATGTGAATGCCATGTTCGCCATCTATGACACGATGCAATACATCCGCCCGGACCTGAACACGATTTGCTTCGGGCAAGCAGCATCCGCAGCCGCCGTCCTGCTTGCTGCGGGCACCCCAGGCAAACGACTGGCCTTGCCCAGTTCTCGTGTCCTTCTCCACCAGCCCTACGCCGGAGCCCAAGGTCAGGTTTCTGACCTCGAACTCGCTGCCAATGAGATCGAACGACTTCGCACCCAGCTGGAAAAGGTGCTCGCTCATCACACAGGCAAGGATGAGGCGACCATTCGTAAGGACACCGAGCGTGACTTCGTCCTGAACGCTGAGGAAGCCAAAGAATACGGCATCATCGATGAGGTCCTCACATCCCGCAACCTGGTTGATGACTCCGGTCCAATCCGGGCCGTCGAGTCATAGAGAGGGGTACTGCCAGTGGCCAAGTTCGGTGAAGGTGGCGAGCTCCTCAAGTGCTCGTTTTGTGGCAAGTCACAAAAGCAGGTTAAAAAGCTCATTGCTGGTCCTGGCGTCTACATTTGCGACGAGTGCATCGATCTCTGCAACGAGATCATCGAAGAAGAACTGGCAGAGGGGGCCGAAGTAACCTTCGAAGACCTACCGAAACCTCGCGAGATCTTTGAGTTCCTCAATGGCTATGTCGTTGGTCAAGACCCGGCGAAGAAGGTCCTGTCAGTCGCCGTCTACAACCACTACAAGCGGATCCAACACGGCTCAAAGCAGGGCCTCGGAACCACCGATGATGTCGAGCTGGCCAAGTCGAATATCTTGCTGATTGGTCCAACTGGCTGCGGCAAGACATTCCTCGCTCAGACCCTGGCCCGCATGCTCAACGTGCCCTTCGCCATTGCTGATGCCACTGCGCTTACCGAGGCCGGTTATGTCGGTGAAGACGTCGAGAACATCCTGCTCAAGCTCATTCAGGCCGCCGACTTCGACGTGAAGCGAGCCGAGACTGGCATCATCTATATCGACGAGATCGACAAGGTCGCCCGCAAGAGCGAAAACCCGTCAATCACCCGTGATGTGTCCGGAGAAGGCGTACAACAAGCCCTCCTCAAGATTCTTGAGGGAACCGTTGCTTCGGTACCGCCCCAGGGCGGCCGCAAGCATCCTCATCAGGACTTCCTGCAGATCGACACCACCAACATCTTGTTCATCTGCGGCGGCGCGTTCGCTGGGATCGAAGACATTGTCGAAAGCCGGTTGGGAACCAAGTCCATTGGTTTCCGCACCGACCTGCAGGTGGAAGAGGAAGAGGAAGACGTCGACATCTTCACCAAGATTCTCCCTGAAGACTTACTCAAGTTTGGCCTCATTCCCGAGTTTGTTGGCCGTATGCCCATCACCGGCACCGTCACCAAGCTCAGCCGAGATGCACTCATCCAGATTCTGGTAGAGCCAAAGAACGCACTCATCAAGCAATATCAAACCTTCTTTGAGATGGAAGATGTACAGCTCGAGTTCAGCACTGGGGCCCTCGAAGCGATCGCCGATCAGGCGCTGCTTCGTGGTACCGGCGCCCGCGGGCTACGGGCCATTCTGGAAGAAGTCTTGCTGGAAGTCATGTATGACATTCCCGGTCGTGACGACATCGGAGTCTGCGAAATTGATGCTGCGACGGTTCTTGAGCGCGTGAATCCGACCCTTATCCCTCGTAGCGAGGCACGATCAGATCCTCGCCGAGCGGCTTCCTAAGCAGAGCTTCTCCCGCTGATGGATTTTCGCCAGGCAATCGAATACCTGGATCGCCACACCAACTTTGATGTCAACAAGTCTGGCTCGGCGCGCTCGCACATGCCGACCGCAGGCCAAACCGAAGGGCTCAGCCTAGGCCCAATCCAGCAGCTGCTAAGCGCTCTGGGTGACCCACACCTGGCCTACCGCGTCATCCATGTCACCGGCACCAATGGCAAGGGGTCAACAACTCGATTTGCTAGCGAGATCATTGCTAAGACTGGCCTATCGGTCGGCACATTCACCAGCCCAAACCTCGAGCACATCAACGAACGAATCATGTGGGACGGCGCCATGATTCCCAACGATGACTTTGCTCGGGTAATGACCCTGCTCGCCGATGTGGAGTCGTTGGTTGCCCAGCGTCCCGGCCGCTTCGACCTCTTAGCTGCTGCCGCCTTTGTCTGGTTCGCTGAAGTCGGTGTCGAAGTTGCCATTGTCGAGGTTGGCATGCTTGGTCGATTCGATTCGACCAACGTTGTTGAACCTGACGTTGTCGTGATCACCAATATTGGCAAGGACCACACTGATGGGGCCGACGGTTGGCGGGCTGCAATAGCCAAAGAGAAGGCTGGCATCATCAAGTCGGACTGTCGGGTAATCCTGGGCGAGCCATTTGACGATCTGCGTTCAATCATTGATGAAGAAGTGCGTGAAGTTGGAGCCGAGTCGGTTTGGGAAGCTGGCAACGACTTTGAAGTTGTGGAGAACCGAGTGGCCTTTGGTGGCCGAGCCCTGGATATTCGGACCCCACACGGAGTACACGAAGACATCTTCCTGCCGGTGCATGGTGCTCACCAGGGTGACAACCTGGCCACGGCGATAGCCGCAGTCGAAGCGTTCTTTGACCGAGCACTTGAAACCGACATCATCAACCATGCTTTGGAAGACATCGAGCTTCCGGGCCGGTTCGAAGTGGTTGCCCGGCAACCGACTGTCATTCTTGATGGAGCGCACAATCGGGAAGGGGCCACGGTTGCGAAGGAGACTCTGGACGCAGAATTCACCCGGCTTGGATCATGGATCCTCGTTGTAGGAATGCTGTCGGGGAAAGACCCAGCGGAGATTCTGCGCGCCTTTGGGGCCGAAGACTTCGATGCGGTGATTGTCACCCAGCCGAGTTGGTCACGGGCGATCCCTGTTCAAGACATTGCCGAAGCAGCCGCCTCAATCGATGTTGAGGTTGAAATCATTGCTGATCCCGTTGAGGCCCTTTCCCGGGCCCGATCCGTCGCCGGAGCTGACGACCTCGTCCTGGTGGCTGGCAGCCTCTACCTGATTGGTGACGTCCGGCGAACCGCCCGCTCTGGATCAGCCGGCCTGTCGGCTGACGAAGGTGGGCACGACAGGTTCGAATCGGACACTCAGCCCAATCCGGGCTTCTAGCCCAACGTTCGACCTAGTCGCCATAGTCCAAAAAGCCCCTTCATTTAAGCCCGTTCGCTCTGGCGTCGAAGATACGCATCGTGAAGTTCTTACGACGAAATCGACGAGACAACCAGCGTGGCGCAACCTTGACCGGCTATGCCCTAGTCGTAGCCTCGATGGCTGCAGGCAGCCTTGGAGCCATCAACACGTTGGAAGACAACTCCAGCGAGTTCTTGTCCAACACTGGTCAAGCCATTGGGACCGCTCGGGAGAGTTCCGACGATCTGAGGAATGTACAGTTCGCCACTCCCGAGGGCTGGGTCCCTCCTGGTAGTGACGGCACTGCCGAGGCCGCTGCTGCCGAGGCCGCTGCTGCCGCTGAAGCCGCTGCTGCCGCTGAAGCCGCCGCCGCCGCTGAGGCCGCTGCTGCCGCTGAAGCTGCTGCTGCTGCCGAAGCCGCCACTGCCGCTGAAGCCGCTGCTGCTGCCGAGGCCGCTGCTGCCGCTGCTGCCGCTGAAGCTGCTGCTGCCGAGGCTGCTGCTGCCGAAGCCGCTGCCGCCGCTGCGTTGGTGTCTACCTATCAGTCCGCAACCGTTGGTGTGCAAGCCGGTGGCTGTATCTCGGTCAGAAGCAACGGCTTTCTCAGCCGGACGTCTGATTGTTCCGACAGCGGCAGCGCTATTACCAGTACTGTGTTGGACAACGGCAACGTCATCCTGAACACCGCGGCTGGCCAGTGCTTTGGGCCGGACAACGACTACTCCGGTGATGACTGGATTGATGGCATGGATTGCACCGGTGATGACACCCAGGAATGGTGGGTCATTCCGGTCGGCGACTCCTTCATGTATCAGAATGCGGATTCCGGACAATGCCTTGACTTCACTCGAGGTACGAGCGGTACCCAGTGGGCTGTCACGCGGCCTTGTGACACCAGCGACTCGGGACAGATTCTCAACCTCCAATGAGTCGGTGGTCCGAGCGATAGCCTCACCCGGGTGAGCAGAACCTTTGTGATATGTAAGCCTGACGCTGTCGAACGTGGCCTAGTGGGGGAAATCCTCAGCCGGTTTGAGCAGAAGGGCCTGAAGCTAGTAGCAGCCGAGTTGCGTGTCTTAGATGCGGAGACCCTGTCTCGGCACTATGAGGAGCATGTTGGCAAGCCCTTTTATGATGACTTGGTTGGATTCATGAGCCGAAGCCCGGCGATGACGCTGGTGCTGGAAGGTCCAGACGACACCTATGCCATGGTTCGAACAATGATGGGAGCCACGAATCCAGCGGTTTCACCCCCGGGAACCATTCGTGGAGACCTTGGCACCGAGATGACAGAGAATCTGGTGCACGGCTCAGACTCGAATGAGTCGGCCGAACGTGAGATTGGCATCTTCTTCCCCGGACTGGCTTAGGGTCGAGGTTCGCCACTTCAGTTGTGACACCGGGTGAAGTGGGTAGCGTACAGAGACCGGTCGCCCACCCATAGTGGTTGACCGTCACTGAGCAGATTCGCCCCCATCGCTCGGCAATCTTGTGAGCCAGCCGCTGACCTCGTAGGGTTGAGCGCGTCCGAACGAGGTTCTGAGCGGGGATTGCGTGGCTCTGAAGAGATTTTCCAATTTGTTGGGCTCCGTCGGAGCACGCGATATGGCTGTCGATCTTGGTACCGCGAACACCTTGGTATACGTGCGAGGCCAAGGCATCGTTCTTAATGAGCCGTCTGTCGTTGCCATCAATGTCCGGACTCAACGCCCGCTAGCTGTCGGACTCGAAGCCAAGCAGATGATTGGCCGCACCCCCGGCCACATCCAGGCCATCCGGCCACTCAAGGACGGGGTCATTGCCGACTTCGACATCTGCGAGGAGATGTTGCGATACTTCATCCAGAAGGTTTCTCCTGGACGTTGGATCGCCAAACCTCGAATTGTGATCTGTGTCCCCTCTGGCATCACGGGTGTCGAGCGTCGCGCCGTCCAAGACGCCGCTGAATTTGCTGGAGCTCGCAAAGCCCTCATCATTGAGGAACCTATGGCTGCCGCAATCGGGGCCGGACTTCCAGTTCACGAACCGACCGGAAACATGATTGTTGACATTGGCGGTGGGACGACTGAAGTTGCCGTCATCTCGCTTGGCGGAATCGTTGCTTGCCAATCGGTGAGGATTGGCGGCGATCAGCTGGACCGATCGATCATCCAGTACATCAAGAAGGAATACTCCCTTGCTCTTGGCGAGCGCACAGCTGAAGAGATCAAGATCCAGCTCGGCTCGGCCTACCGCCTTGAAGCGGAGTATGAGGCCGAAGTTCGAGGACGAGACCTGGTAAGCGGCCTGCCAAAGACCATTGTTGTCTCCACCGAGGAGATGCGCGAAGCCTTAGCTGAGCCCGTTAATTCGATCATTGATGCTGTGAAGGTCACGCTGGACAAAACTCCTCCCGAACTGGCGGCCGACATCATGCAATACGGCATTGTTCTTGCTGGTGGCGGGGCGCTACTTCACGGTTTGGTCGAGCGCTTGGAGAGTGAGACGGGAATGCCGATCCGCCTGGCCGACAATCCGCTGGATGCGGTCGCCATAGGCTCGGGCCAGTATCTCGAATTTGATTCCTATGACTCCATGCACTCACTTTTGTCTGGCCAGGACGACTGAGTCTTCCGGCGCCGTAGGTCTTCGTGGCAACAACATCGTTCTCCTCACGACGAGTCATGGTTCTGCTTGTCGTGACGGCCCTCGCTTTCATGACTCTGGACGCTCGCGGCTCCGGCCCCTTCGCTGGTATCCGATCCTTTACTCTCACCGCCACTACTCCGTTGCGTTCGGCGGTTCGATGGGTCGCTAGCCCGATCGGTACCGGCTGGAATGGGGTAGTTCACTATGACGATGTGCTTCTAGAAAACGACGAGCTCCGTGTCCGCATCTCCGAACTTGAAGGTGAGTTGGCGCAGGTTCCGGACAACGAGGAAGCACTACGCCAGCTGCAAGAAGCAACCAAGGTCGAGTTTGCGAATCAGTATGAACGGGTTACCGGCAGGGTGGTTTCGGACCGGCAAACCGGTTTGGAACGAATTGTCGAAATTGGAATCGGCACGGAGGAGGGCATCGAGGTCGGAATGCCAGTTGTGACTGCCAGCGGGCTAGTCGGGCGCGTTGTCAGCGTTGGCTCAGCGACTTCCCATATCCGTGTGATTACCGACGGGCGAGTCCAGGTCGGGGTCATTAGCGCCCAGACAAGAGTCGTTGGTGTGACTGCTGGGAGCGGTGACGGCAAGAATTTGCTTCTGGACCTGCTGGACAATGCAAAAGGTCAGGTGCCAGAAGACACCCGTTTCGAGACCAGTGGTTTTGAGTCCAGCCCATACCCGGCTGGAGTACCTGTCGGGGTTCTCCGGCAAGGATCCAACGATCAGATTGAGCTGGAGCCATACGCCGACATTGAACGGCTGTCATTCTTGACGGTCTTGATTTACACACCCGAACTCAGGACCGAAGAACAACCAGACATCGAGGAAGACCAGTCTGACGGTGCTGAGTCTGATGGTGCTGGGTCTGATGGTGCTGGGTCTGATGGTGCTGGGTCTGATGGTGCTGGGTCTGATGGTGCTGGGTCTGATGGTGCTGGGTCTGATGGTGCTG
>JAJRQY010000146.1 GCA_024280015.1 Actinomycetes bacterium | reverse complement strand
TTCCATTTCGAACACGGTAGTTAAGCCCTCCTGCGCTGATGGTACTTGGACCTAGGGGTCCTGGGAGAGTAGGTCGCCGCCGGATTTCTTTGTGTGGTTCTGCCTGTGTTTGTTGGGTCGGATCACCAGAAATCCAAATGAAATGCCTCCTCGGCTTTTGCCGGGGAGGCATTCTTCGTTTTGGGAGCCTGGGCTCGGGCTGTCTCGCTCAGGCCAGCCCCTTCAAGATTGATGACAGCTGGTCGAGGTCTTGGGCGTCGTGGACAGCTGCGGTTCTGAACCGGGGATTGGCACCCGTTCGATTCAAGTAGACCGAAATTGCCCCAGCGGCGTTCGCCCCGAGGACATCATCCTCATCGTCGCCGATGTGCATGATCTTGTGTGTGGGGACCCCGAGCATGCTGGCGATTATCTCAAGGGCGCGTGTGTCGGGCTTCTCAAAGCCGTAGTCCGGCGCTAGAACCACAGCATCAAAGACTCCGGGCAGGCCACATTGTTCAGGGCAGGTGTTTCCGTTGGAAAGAAGCCCCAACTTGTAGCTCTGGCCGAGGTCGGCCAAGGCGGCCATGACCTCGGGATAGAGCCGGATCTGGCCGAATCGAATATCGAGAAACAAGTCCAGGAGCGAGGCGGCTCGAGCAGCCGCTGTCACCCTGTCTTGGCCGAGGCGGCAGAGGAACTCTGCGAAGGATGCCTCTCGAACCTGCTCCAGCCGATGGGGTCGTCCTCGATGAGTGGAGACAACATGGTCTCGGACTTCTTGCAGATCAGACGGTGCATACTGCCCAGGCCTGATCTCGCCTGCTCGTTCCATCGCCCCAAGGACCGCACGGAGGGCTCGCTGTTGCACTTCGTGGAAGTCCCACAAGGTCTGATCGGCGTCGAACGTCAGGGCGTCAATCATCGCTAGGGGAGCTTGCCCCCATCAGAATTGAGTAACTGGTTGTTGATCCACTTGCCGTCCTCTGAACACAAGAAGCGGACCAGATTGGCGCAGTCTTGGGGAGTGCCGATTCGAGGTTGGAGGTTCTGACCCTCGATTGTCGAGGCAAGGTCCGCACCGATCCAACCGGTCTCGGTGGCTCCAGGATTGATGACGTTAGCGGCGACGCCCAGGTGAGCTAGCTCGACGGCTGCGGCCAAGACAATTCTATCCATGGCCCCCTTACTGGCACCGTAGGGCAAATTGAAGTGGGTGTGATCGCTAGTGATGGCGACGATTCTTCGGTGCGAGGAGGGGCGGTCAGCAAGAAGCTGCTCAGCAAAGGACTTGATCAAGAGCCAGGTTGCCCGGGTGTTCACGGCGAAGTGAAGATCGAAACTTTCAACCGTTGTGTCCAAGATAGAAGAGTTCACTGACTCGCAGTGGCACATGATCAAGGCATCAACAGTGCCGACGTTTTCGTTGACCTCAGCGAAAAGCCGGGCTGGCGCCGACGGGTCGGACAGGTCGACCTCGATGGAGGCAAGGGGTGTGTTGTCTGACCCCCAGGGCATCTTGTCGTCATAGGCTCGCCAGCCGGTGGTGATGACAGTCCAACCGTCGCTTTGGAGCGTTTGGGCGATTGAGCGCCCGATCCCGATCTCACGCCCGACTCCGGTCACCAATGCGATTCAAGATGATACGAGCTTGGTCATCACCAGAACGAATCTAGTCTTGAGTCAGGGTGCCGGCAACCGAATTCGAATCCGCCCCAGTAGCGATGTTGTGAGCGTTAGCGAGCAACTCGGTTAGTGAGGAGCCCGCTAGGGCCAAGAACAACGTGCGGACGGGGGGACTCGAACCCCCACACCTGTTAAGGCGCCAGGACCTAAACCTGGTGCGTCTGCCAATTCCGCCACGTCCGCGTCGTTCACTTCGTTCACTGAGGAAGTTCCGAGCCCGTGGGGGCTCATAACTTCGGGGTGTGAAGCCTGTGAGGGTATTGCTGGTTGTCGTTCACTTCGTTCACTGAGGAAGTTCCGAGCCCGTGGGGGCTCATAACTTCGGGGTGTGAAGCCTGTGAGGGTGTTACGAGGTTGAGGGTAGTGGGTGTTGGCGGGGGCGACACGGCAATTACCGGGTGATTTCCATGGCCTGCATGCTTCGCTCAAGACCAGAAGACCGGTAGCCTGTTTGGTTATGACAACCCCTGGATTGCCAACCGCCGAAGTTCCTAGTGGTGGGTTCGGTTTCGATATTTATCAACAACTGCTCAAGGAACGGATCATCTTCCTTGGCCAGCAGGTTGATGACGATATTTCTAATGCCATCGCTGCCCAGATGCTCTATCTCGCCGGACAGGACTCCGAGAAGGACATCTGGCTCTACATCAATTCCCCCGGTGGTTCGGTCACCGCGGGAATGGCCATCTATGACACGATGCAGTTCGTCAAGCCCGACATCGCCACGGTGTGTCTTGGCCTTGGCGCTTCGATGGGACAGTTCCTTCTTACCGCTGGAGCAGCAGGCAAGCGCTATGCACTCCCTCACGCCCGAATCCTCATGCATCAGCCAAGCGCTGGTGTACAGGGTCAGGCAACCGACATCGCCATCCAGGCAGAGAACCTGATTCACATCAAGAAGGAGATGGCCGAGCTCATTGCCGAGCACTCCGGCCAAACTGCGGATCAGATCAATGAAGACTCCGACCGAGACAAGTGGTTTAGCGCTGAAGAGGCCCGCGACTACGGGCTTTGTGACCATGTCATTGCTCGAGCTGGAGACCTCGGTCAGTAGCCGGTTTCAGCTTCGAGCTTTGGCCCCGACACGATGAAGTTCTTCGATCGCTGTCGAGTAGCCGTCCGGGTGATTGAATACGGCTGACCCGGCGACAAAGATGTTGGCTCCGGCCGCTGCAGCCGGACCAATAGTGGTGGCACTGATGCCGCCGTCAACTTCAAGATCGATGTGATGATCAGCCGTGTCCAGCAGCTCCCGTGCGAGCCGGATCTTGGGCTCGATCGCAGAGATGTAGCTTTGTCCACCGAATCCTGGATTCACACTCATGATGAGGACGATGTCGATCATGTCCAGTACATGGCGAAGTGGCTCTATGGACGTGTGGGGATTGAGCACAACCCCGGCCGAGGCACCAAGAGCCTTGATGATGCTCAAAGTTCGGTGAAGATGTGTGCAAGCCTCGGCATGCACCATGACAGTATCGCAACCAGCATCAACGAACCCTTTCAAGAGATGGTCTGGTTCCTTGACCATCAGGTGAGCCTCAAAGGGGAGGTCGACTTCGCTTCGACATGACTTGATGATGCTGGCACCCATGGACATGTTGGGTACAAACTGCCCGTCCATAACATCCCAATGGATGCGATCGGCCCCGGCGGCCTCTAGGTCACGACACTCTTGGCCGAGCTGGGCAAAGTTGGCAGGCAAGACAGACGGGGAGATAAGGACAGAAGGATCAGAAGCCATATCCCCTAGCATGCCATTGGTGAGTCCGAACCCCATTCTTGTGACAATTGATCGGATGGCGACTGGCGGTGCCGGCATCGCCAACGCACCGGATGGTCGAATCATGATGATCGATGGCGGCTTTCCCGGGGACCGTGTCGCGGTGGAGGTCACTAAGGAACAGAAGCGCATGATTGAGGGTCGGGTCATTGAGGTGTTGGAGCCAGGGCCGTACCGACTGCCAGCCACCTGCGCCCACTACCACTCCGGATGCGGTGGCTGTGACTGGCAGCCATGCAGTCCGGATGGAGCGACGGAACTCCGTCGCCTCATTGTCGTTGATTCCCTGCGTCGACTTGGCCAGATTGACAGCATCGATGTCGAAGCCCAGACAGCCTCGGGGGAGAGATTGTCGACGGTTGACTACCGCACAACAGTAAGGGCGGCGATTCACGACAGCTCGGCGGGTTTCCGCATGGCTCGATCCAACGATGTTGTGCCAATAGACAGCTGCGAGACTGCCCATCCGGTGGTGGAACAGATCCTGGTTGAGGGTCGTTTCCCCGGGGCTCATGAGGTTGTTGCTCGGGTTGGTGCGCGAACCGGGGAAAGCCTGCTCATCACCGACTGTCCGCCAGACATGGTTGCCCAGACCGTCGTGCCCGACGGGGTCCAAGTCATCAGCCGTGAACAGTTGGCTGCTGGAGAGAACGCTTGGATTCATGAAGAAGTCGCTGGGAGTCGCTTCCGAATCTCAGCAAGTTCGTTCTTCCAGTGCAGACCCGATGGAGCCGAGGCTCTCGTCAGCTTGGTGGGCCAAGCGCTGGCCGGGACAGACGGTCCGATGATCGATGCCTATGGTGGGGTTGGCCTGTTTGGGGCAACCGTTGGTCGGAATCGACAAGTAACACTGATTGAGAGTAGCCAGTCGTCGATAGCTGATGCCAAGGTCAATCTCGGCACCGATGCCGTAGTCGTCAAGTCTCGCGTGGAACGTTGGAAGGCGACGGAGGCGCAGGTTGTTGTTGCTGACCCGGCCCGCCGCGGCCTCGGCAGCGACGGTGTGAGCAAGCTCCTCGAAACCAAAGCTTCGATCATTGCCCTGGTGAGCTGTGACCCAGCTTCGCTTGCCCGTGACGCCAGACTGCTCATTGATGAAGGTTTCGAACTTGACCGGGTCACCACTGTGGACATGTTTGGACAAACCTCGCACATCGAAACGGTCAGTCGCTTCAGCCGTTAGGCGGTAGTTGTCATAACGCGGCCCCTAGTCGGATGAATCCTCAGGGATACGCATGTAACTCTTTCGCCAATCGTCATCGCCCCATTGCGCGGTGGCTTTGACCGTGGTCTGTGGAACGGCGGCATTCTCCAAGAGGCTCAGAGCCTGGCCGACAAGATCAGTCTGCATGGCAGAATCGTTTGGCCTGCCACACGGGTTGCCGAGTGGGAAGTCGACAAACAAGAAGCGGGGGACTGCGCAATACTCAACGATGTCTCGGGCACTGCCGATGACGACGGTTGGGATGCCGACTGACTCCAGATGGCGGGCAACCAGACTCACGGTCTGGTGACAAACTGGTCAAAGGGGAACGAGCAAAACAAGGTCAACCTCATCTTCGTGACACCACTGAGCAATGGTTAGCGCGTCCTCGCGGGTTTCGCGTTGGCTGTAGTTGGTCGGTACCCCGTAGAAACGGGATGAGAGACTGCCGAGCCGGCCCCGCTCCACGAACTCGCTGAGTCGTCCCAGCGGTAAGAATGTTTCGACATCGTTGGTATTGGTCGCCTCCTTGTGCCAGGACAGATGATTGGTGTACATCTGATGAGGACGTGGGGAGCAGGCCTGGGCGTAGGTGCTTCCCTTAGGGGCGTCAGCGAGGAGTGCATCTCCCTGACCGTGCTTTTCTCGACCGTGGACGGGGACCGTGGTGGTGACGACTGCGATCCGAGACTCGGACAAGGGTTTGTCGACCTTGGTGAAGGGTGCCGCATCGTGTTGAGCCCAGATGTATGGCCGTTCAAAACCGCGGGCCTCATAGAAGGCCCGCGATTTCTGAACGTAAGAAACGGGGATGCGGTCGACGCTGGACTCGGTCACCGACAGATCATGGCCGAACTAGAGAAAGCTCGCCAACTCTGCCGCTATTTCTTCTGGAGTGACGGTCGGGGCGTAGCGCTTGAGCACGGTTCCGTCCCGTCCAACGAGGAACTTGGCGAAATTCCAAACAATGTCGGAGTTGCCGTCCTCGTCGGGATGGTCAGTCTTCAAGAAGTTGTACAACGGAGCGGCACCATCTCCGTTGACTTCGATCTTGGAGAACATTGGGAAGGTCACGTCATAGTTGGAGGTCGCGAATTCGAGAACCTCGGCATCACTGCCGGGCTCCTGGGCGCCGAACTGGTTGCATGGAAAGCCAAGAACAGTGAAGCCAGCATCCTTGTTGTCTTCATGAAGAGTACGCAGACCTGCGTACTGGGGAGTAAGGCCTCAGGCGCTGGCGACGTTCACGACCAGGCAGACCTTGTCCTGGTAGGTAGCGAAGCTGATCTGCTCGCCGGTGATGGATGTCATGGCTAGGTCGTGAAAGGTGGACATGGTCCGACCTTAGTCCCCTCGCAGCACAGTGTCAGAAAGGGCTGTGTCAGATAGGGCTGTGTCAGATAGGGCTTGACTACGGCAAGTGCATGACACGCAAGGTGTCAGTCGCTCGGGTCGAGGTTGAATGCCCCGAAATCACGACCACGCGGTCACCTGTTGTGAGATCGGTGTGGTCACTCAGGAGGGTCAGGGCATCATCGATCATGTCCTCGGGCTGGGTCCGCTCTTGAGACTTGGTGGCGATGGTCCCCCAGCTCATAGACAGTTGGCGCACTGCCCGCTCATCGGGGCTGAACCCATAGATCGGAACCGTCGGGCGGAACCGGCTCACTGATCGAACCGTGTAGCCGGTTCGTGATAGGCAGACGATGGCCTGAGCCCCGACTTCCTTGGCAATCCTTCGAGCAGCCATGGTGATGGCATCGGTTGTCAGGGCACCCGCCCCGAGTTCGCCATCGCTCTCGCGGACCTGGCTTACCGTATTTGCCCATTCTTCGTGAGGGAACCCAACATCAGATCGCTGGGTGATTTCGGCCATGGTGGCAACAGCATTGACCGGGTCGACGCCAACCGCGCTTTCGCCTGACAGCATGACGGAACTGGTGCCATCAAAGACGGCATTGGCCACATCAGATGCCTCGGCCCTGGTCGGAGTCGGTGCATAGACCATGGACTCAAGCATCTGGGTAGCGGTGATAACTGGTAGCCCACGAGCAACACAGCGACGAATGATGTGCTTCTGCAGATGGGGGAGTTCGGAAAGGGAATAGTCGACTCCAAGGTCGCCACGAGCAACCATGACCGCACCAGACACCGTGATAATTCCTTCGAGGTTCTCCACTGCGGCCCGAGTTTCGATTTTGGCCACGATGAGAGGCCCCCGCGGGGCGGGTTCAACGCCGAGAGAGCGAATGTCGTGGGCGCTTCGAACAAAGGAAATGGCAAGCATGTCGACACCTTCTTCAATGAAGGCGTCGGCGAATCGAAAGTCTTCTTCGGTTGGTGTTGAGATACGAATCCGGTCCGACGGGATCTGGAGCCCTGGCTTTCCTTGAACTTTTGCTCCTCGCACGACCCGGGCGAAGAGGGTGTCGGCGGACTTGTCATGGACAACGAAGCTGATATTGCCATCCCCAAGGGCGAGGCAATCTCCAACTTCAACGGATTGAACCATCTGCTCGTAGTCAGAGGAGATGACTTCGCGCGAGCTGGAGGTCTCACCTGTCGTGAATCGGACTTCGTCGCCGTCTTCGAAGACAACACCGCCCTCAGGGAATGGAGCGCAGCGAACCTTGGGTCCAGGTAGGTCAGCGAGAATGCCGACATTGGCATCGAGTTCTTTCGCAGCTGCCCGGATGGCCTTGTACTTGGCCAGGTGCTCCTCGATGGTGCCATGAGCGCAGCCGATGCGGGCCACGTCCATGCCAGCGCGAATCATCGCTCGGAGGGTGGTTGGGTCTTCGGATGCCGGGCCAATAGTGGCCACGATCTTCGTGCGTCGCAAGGGCGCTCCTGCTAAAAGGGGTGCCTACATCAGTCACGGCAACGCTGACGTCTATCCGGTGTTGGGCGAAGGGGGAAACGTGGATGTCCGTCAGCGAGAAACGGAGGGAATGTCCCCCACTGACGGACCCCCTCAGTCTAGGGCACGCTCCAGTGGATGCGACGTAGCATCGCATTTGTCGTAATCGTCAACGATTCTGGCCATCGTGGAGGGGCATTGGCCTTGAGGACGGGTTGTCAGCAGACGTCGGCTGAACAAGGGTGGCACTCCAGCTGAAGGGTGGAGTGAGCCACTCGAAGCTCCTCAGCGAGCACCGCTGACAGAGCATCCGTTCGTTCTTGGGCGTCGTGAAGGGTCTGTGTACCGTCGACCACGACGTGGGCCGTGACGCTGGTTCGTTGTTGTCCGAGTGGTCGGACGTGGATGTGGTGGACTTCCTTGACGCCGGGTTGGTGCACCAAGACTTGGGAAATTGATTCTGCTGAAATCGTTGATGGCGTTCGGTCAAGTAGCTCAGCAACGGCACTACGCAGGAGGTGCTGGGTTGAGCGAATGACCAGGACGCAGAGCAGTAGTGATGCGGCTGGATCTAACCAGGTCCATGCAGTACCCCCAAGAGCTAGTCCGGTGAGGACAACAAGGACGGATCCAGCGAGATCGGTGAGCAGATGGAGCCGGGCGGCCCGGATAGCAAGAATCGCTTGTCCGCCACCAAGAATGAGCACACTGAGGCCGTTGACAAACATGCCAGCAAGTCCGATGAGGACGATGCCTGACCCGTCAACCTCGACTGGGTTGAAGAGCCGTTGAATGGATTCATAGGCAATCCAGGCAATGGAAGTGAGTAAGAGAAGCGCGGAAACGAACCCACCAAGGGCATCGGCTTTGCCCCACCCGTAGGACATTTTGGCGTTGGAAGGTCGCGCCATGAGAAGGACGGCAACCATGGCGGTGAGTAAGCCAAGGGCATCGACAACCTGGTGTGCGGCGTCGGCCAGGACCACGATCGAACCAATGGAGATACCAACGAAGATTTGGACAATGGCGAAGGCTGTATTGATGGAGGCGGCTCCCACTAGGCCACTGGTGGACCGACTGTGGCTGGCGTGATCATGCCCAGTGTGATCATGCCCAGTGTGATTGTGGCTGGTGTTGGCATCGCTGCTAATGACGGCGATCGTAAATGAGAATGACTGAGAATGCAAGTCTTGAAGAGGCGGATTCCCGCGCTAGCTAGGAGTGGGACAGCAACGAACAAGACAGAGACATGGCTGGACAGCCTGACAGCGCGGGCAATGTCGGCAGGTTCTGGGTGACTGCCAGTTCCCAGTGTGCCTCGATCCTCCTTGATTCCCCGGTAGCTGTTCTCACCACCGAGACGCAGATCCAGAGCACAAGCAAAGCCTGCTTCAACCAGACCTCCGTTTGGGCTTGGATGACGCCAAGCGTCGTTGCGAACCGTGCGCAGGATTGATCGTGCCTTGCGAGGGCGGACCATCATGAGCGCAAGCACGGTGAGTCGAGCCGGGATAGCAGCAAGCGCATCATCAAGGCGTGCTGAGGCCCAACCGAAGTTCTCATAACGAGGCGTTCGGTGTCCAACCATGGCATCTAAGGTATTGCTAACGCGATGGCAAACAACTGCAGTCGGTCCGCCAACAAGGCCAAAGAATACGGTGGCAGTCACAGCGTCAACGGTGTTTTCTGCCACTGACTCAATGACGGCCCGTGCCACTTCGGGCGGATCGAGATTGGTGGGATCTCGCCCGACCAGCGTTGGAAGTGATTGGCGAGCTCCTGGAAGATCTCCGGCAATGAGCTGGTCACCAATATGAACCGCCGACTGGCCGAGCATGCGACCAGAAGACGCAAGGGCGACACTCACAGCAGTCGCGGGCCGTTGGCCAAGAGTCTTCCTCAGTAGACAACCAATGAGTGCACCGGAACCGAGGGACACTCCGAGATGGACTAGACCGGCGCTTCTCGAATCGCGATACGTCCGCTCTTCGAGCTTGCTAAGCCCGTTCCCGAGCCAAACAACGGGATGAATCTCTGTAGGCGGTTCGCCGACAAGTCGGTCAAGAAGCAGGCCAATGGCGGGCGCGATTGGGTGGGTCCGTAGTTGAGCAAGCATGGCGCTATCGAACCGAGCAAGTCTCGAAGGCCGAGACCACTCGATCCACTTCGCCAGGTTTTGGAAGCGCAATCCGAAAGAGTCCTGGTAATCCAAAGGATGTGCAGTCTCGAATCAGGACTCGCTTCTGAATCAACTCGTTGCGCAGATCTTGTTCGTTCTCGACGAGGACCCAGTTTGCCGCCGTCGATCGGGCCTTGTAGCCCAACTCGACCAGGTCGTTGGCAAGTTCGCTTCCCAGCTGTGTGATCCGGCTTGACCATTCGGGAAGATCTGTTTGATCGAGGAGGTCGTTGATGAGGGCTAGAGCGAGACCATTTACAGACCAGCGTGGCTGGATGCTGCGAATCTGGTCTGCTCCCTGATCGGTAGGAGCAATGACATATCCCAGCCGAAGACCGGCACACGCCCATATTTTCGTCAATGAGCCGATTCTCCAGGATTCACTATCACCGCGCGTCCATTGACCAGTCGCCAGTGGGTAGAAGGCTTCGTCCCATACGACGGCCTCCTCATCGGTATCGGCCAGGTCTCCCAAGGGGTTAGATGGGTTGGACCGCCAACGGCCAAGGCCATGCCCAACAGTGTCAAGGTGACGTTGATAGAGCGAAAACTCTGGCTGGCGGACCTCACCTTGTTTGAGCACGGCGCCGAGCAGAGCAATAGCTTGGGCGCCACCGTTGCAAAGCACGAGGCGTCGGGCGTCGACGCCGAACTCGCTGGCGAGACGTTCGGTCGCTGGCCCATCATCGGGATATGGGACGAGTGCCGAGAGGTGATTGGCGGCCAACGCCGTGACGTCGGGGGCGAATGGATTCAGGCTGGCGCTGAGGTCAAGCAGCTCTCCAGGGGCCAACCCCAAGTTGCGAGCAATGGCTGGCGCGTCACCGCCGTGCTGAGTGTCCTTCATCGGCTGGTGTTGCGAGCTATTGAGCGGCCGGTCCACAGACCAATGCCGAATAGGCTTCCCACGCCGTTTCGTTGGCAGTGGCATCGGAGAAATCGGCCAGAAACTTGTCGAAATCAATCTTGTCAGCGTCATTGCCAGCTGCTTCTGCCACCTCGACTAGCTTTTCCCAGGCCGGACGAATGAGGGTCAGATTGTCTTGCCATGCGGCAGGGATCACCGTCTCAAGCTCGTCGAAGTACGTAACCTTGGCTGAGGCAAGGTTACCAATGCCCTGGGGCGCGGCCGCGGCTACGGCTTGGGTGCCTCGGTCGACAACGGCACACATGGCTGTTGATTCCTCGGCGGTTGGGATCGTTGGTGCTTTTGCTGCCAACGGATTTGATCCGCAGGCCGAGGCGAGCAGGCCGGCGCCAAGAGCAAGAGCGATGGCCAGAAGGGGGGAACGAGAGGTTGGCGAGCCGCAGAGCATGGCGACAGGCTAGCTCCTGTCGAGGCCGGCTGGCGGACACACAAATGCTCCTCCGAACTAGACTGGGTGGCGTTACAGGTGGGCGTACCAGTCATAACCGCGCTCATGCCAATAGTCCGATGGCTGTTGGTGGCTGAATCGGATGGTTCCGATCCGCTTGATCTGCTTGATACCGTACTTGAGTGGTGTGGTTAGCCGAAGGGGAGCGCCGTGGGCAGGCTCCAACTCTTGGCCTTGCATTTCGTAGGTCAGCAGGGTTTGAGAATGCAACATTGTGGCAAGATCAACCCCGACGTAGTAACCGCCGTCGGGAGTGCGCAGATCGACATAGTCGGGCAACTGGCCAAGCTGGTCCTCATAGAGGCTGGCAAGGTCAGAGAATCGGGCCCCACCCCAGGTAACGACATGGCTCCAGCCTTCGACGCATTTGTGCTCGATGGTGTGGTCGACCTTGGCCAATGCTCGGATGTCGTCCATCGAGTGAGTGCCTAGGAGTTCGCCATCTGGCCCCTCTATTCGGAGTTCCCACGTGGCAGGGTCAAAGTCTTCATCCAGACCCTTGCGGCCGTTGACCCTGATTGGTGATGACTCCGATGGGTCAAAGGTGCGGGCAAGATGGTCTTCTCGAAAGAGTGCTCGCCAAAGAGACTCATTCTTCTCGTGAACGGCTCGAAGTGGCCCTGGTGCCCGGTCGACAAGGTCGGCGGTTTGTATCGAGCGAAAAACACTGAAACCAGCCAGAGCAGCGAGCCCACCAACCAGGACCGAGCGTCGGGATCGCTGATAGAACTGGACCTCGTCAAGTCGCGGTGTACCCCGCTCAAGTGCGGCATAGCGTTGCTCCCTGGCTAAGGAAGGGTCTTTCTCGGTTGTCGGGTTCTTCGATACTGACTCGCTCTTAGGCACTGACTCGTTCTTAGGCACTGACGGCCTCACTCACAGTTTGGGAGTCGCCGACGGGCTTCTCTGACTCGAGCTCGTATCCGGAAATCATTGACCAGAAGTTTCCGAATCCGGCCATTGCCACCTGGAAGATGTGGACGATGAAGAAGGCAACGAAACTCAAGGTGACAAAGAAATGAATACTTCGAGCCATCTCATATCCGCCGAATAGGGCAGTGAGAAAGCTGAGCTGGGTCGGCTTGTAGATGGACAAGCCCGTAAGGACAGCAACCGCACCGAGAACCAAGATGAGCGTGTAGCTCCATCGTTGAGCCCCGTTGTAGCGACCTTGCGGGGGGAGTGGAGCCGTCGACAGGTGTAGGTCATTGGCGACTACTTTCGCGGCGTCACCAAGCGATTCTTTCTCGGGCAAGAGGTGGCGCCAGCCGCCGCTTCGCCACAGGTAGAGACCGTAGGCAACACCATTGAGGGTGAACAACCAGGCCACGGTGAAATGGAACGCCATACCTCGGGCCAAGGTCTGGTTGAGCCCCAATTTCTCATTGACCGAATCGGGGAAGAGGTCAAACCAATGCCAGCCAATGAAACCGATGCCGACACCAAATGGATCGGCTCGATCAGCCCAGTAGATGCGAAGGCCACTCCAGATCATGATGGTTAGCAGGGGGAAGTTGATCCAATGCATCCACCGATTCGGACCCGGGTGTTTCTCAATAGCAGCGCGGCCTGCTGGTGGAGTTGCCTGCGTTCGCTGTGCTGTCGTCGATGACTGTGACATGCGGTAGTTCTAGTCTGGATTTTGTGGCTGTTGGGGGGATGTTCTCGACTTGTTCAGACGATCTTGTCCGGTTGTTCAGATGGTTGTTCAGATGAGGTAGCGAGATTGGCTATTCTTCGGCCCAATCTAAGCTTGACAATTCGTTGAATTGCTGGACAGACTGATGGCTGATGAGCAAGCTCACTGCCCCCAATTTCGATGATTCGTTCAGTCCGCATCGCCTTCGAATTGACGGTGACCGGCTTACTCGCCGACTGGTTGAGCTGGGGGAGATAGGGGGCTTGGAAGGCGGAGGCTGTGCCCGCCTCGCCTTGACCGATGAGGACAAGGAGGGCCGCAACCTGGTTGTGGCTTGGATGGCCGAACTTGACCTCGATATTCGAATCGACGCTATTGGCAATGTGACCGCGACCTTGCCAGGACGTGAAGACTTGGATCCGGTCATGATGGGGTCCCACATCGACACGGTGCAAACCGGTGGGATCTATGACGGAAACCTCGGCGTCCTGACTGGGCTTGAAGTCATCGAAACGGTGAAGAAGTCTGGTTTTGTTCCTCGTCGGCCACTAACCGTTGCCTTTTTCACCGATGAAGAAGGTGCCCGTTTTGCGCCAGACATGCTGGGCTCACTGGTCTATGTCGGAGCAATGAGTGCCGAAGAAGCCCATGACATTGTCGCCATTGACGGAGCGAGACTCGGTGATGAGTTAGAGCGAATTGGCTACCACGGGTCCACGCCATGTCCTGGTCGTGCGCCACATGCCTTTGTCGAACTGCATATTGAGCAAGGGCCTGTTCTGGAACGAGAAGCTATCGACATCGGCGTTGTTACTGGAGTGCAAGGGATTTCGTGGCAACAGCTCACCATTACCGGCCAATCTGCTCATGCGGGCACGACTCCCATGACCCTTCGCCGTGACCCAGGTTACGTAGCCGCAGCGATCGCGGTCTTTGTCCGTCGACTGGCTGAGGAGCTTGGTGAGCCTCAGGTTGGAACCGTTGGCGCTATCGACCTTCACCCCAACCTGATCAATGTGGTGCCAGCATCGGCAACTATCACCGTTGACCTTCGCAACACCGATGAGCAGATCCTCCAGAAGGCGGAGGCTCGCTTGACCGAGTTCTGTCAAGAAATTGCCGAGTCTGAAGGGGTGACGATCGAGGCAGTTTCGCTGGCTCGCTTCGAACCTGTTGAGTTCAACGAACAGCTCGTTGACTCCGTTGAGCATCAAGCCAAGGCGCTTGGTCTTTCAACTCGGCGTATGCCCTCGGGCGCTGGACATGATGCTCAGATGCTTTCTCGGGTTGCCCCCGCAGCGATGGTTTTTGTGCCAAGCGTGAACGGCATCAGTCACAATATTGCGGAGTTCACCAAGCCAGCAGACAACGAGAATGGTGCCAACGTCTTGCTCCAAGTAGTTCTGAGTCTGGCCGACCAGGCAGACACAGACACAGACACAACACCGCCGGAACTGAATCAATCAGGCAAGGAATCTTCATGACCAGGATGCTTACTGTGGGTGCCGCCCAACTCGGGCCAATCCAGAAGGAGCACACACGAGAAGAAGTTGTGCAACGACTCCTGGCCTTGTTGGCCCAGGGGGCTGAGCGGGGGTGTGACATTGTTGTTTTTCCCGAACTCGCCTTGACAACATTCTTCCCTCGCTGGTTTGTCGAAGACATCAGCGAAGCCGATCATTACTACGAGCGCTCAATGCCCAATGAGGCCACCCAGCCTCTCTTTGATGAGGCGAAGCGGTTGGGCATTGGGTTCTGCCTTGGCTACGCCTTGCTTGACGACGACGGTCACCGCTGGAACGTACAGACCCTGGTCGAACGGGACGGAACCATCGTCGCTACCTACCGAAAGTGTCATATTCCCGGCCACCAAGAGCATCAACCAGATCGTCCATTCCAACATGCTGAGCGCTACTACTTCGAACCAGGTGACGAGGGTTTTGGCGTGTGGAAAGCCTTTGGTGGAAACGTGGGAATGATGATCTGCAATGATCGTCGCTGGCCCGAGTCCTATCGGGTCATGGGCTTGCAGTCAGTCGAAATGATCCTCTGCGGCTACAACACGCCCATTCACTATGTGCCCGACCCGAGTCAGGACATTTTGCAAGGCTTCCACAATTCCCTCGTCCTACAGTCCGGTGCGTATCAGAACGGCACCTGGGTGGTTGGGGTGGCCAAGGGTGGGGTGGAAGAAGGCGTGATCGGGCTTGGACAGAGCTGCATCATTGCTCCATCTGGACAGATCGTGGCCCAGGCACTGACCACTGATGATGAACTGATCGTCGCCAACTGCGACCTGGACTGGTGCGCCCGGTACAAGGACACCTTGTTCGACTTCGACCTTTATCGCCGGCCGGAACTGTACGGCCGAATCACCGAGCAGCGCGGCGCTGTGCAACCTGAAGGGCCCCAGTATGGCTGACCTTGCTAGTGAGACTGGAATTTCAGCAGGCGAACGGGTGGGATTTACCCTGAACGGGCAACCTGTGACTGTCGCTGCCAACCATCCTCACCTTCTGGCTGCCTTGCGTGAAGAACTGCATGTGACATCGGTCAAGGATGGCTGCTCTCCGACCGGACAGTGTGGCTGCTGCACGGTTCACCTGGATGGCAAAGCACAGGTTTCGTGCCAGATCTCGTTGGAGAAGGTGGCCGACCGTGAGGTCTTGACCCTGGAAGGGGTCGAGGAGCCCGAACGCCAAACGTACGCCGACGCGTTCTCCGCTTGTGGAGGCCTGCAGTGTGGCTTCTGTATCCCCGGCATCGTCATGCGGGCCAAGTCCCAAGTTGACAAGAAGGGTTCGGCCCTAACCGCTGACGCCATGTCTCGTCACCTCGGTGGCAACCTTTGTCGTTGTACCGGCTACGTCAAGGTGTTGGAAGCGATCGAGACAGTTGCCAAGCAGAGCGATTCAGAAGTGTCGGTCGAACGTGTTCGCCTCGAGCTGGCACGAGCCGGAACCGTTGGTGGACGCGGTGTCAAATACGAAGCGTCGGAGCTTGCGCTCGGCGATCGCGATTATGTGGATGACATTCGTTCTCATCAGGGCCAGAGCCTTGACGGGATGCTCCATGCCTCGCTGTATCTGACCGATCACGCACGCGCCGACATCACCTCGATCGACACCTCGGCGGCTCAAGCCGCAGCGGGAGTCGTCGCCGTCTACACCGCAGCCGACATCCCCGGAGATCTGAAGGTCGGCATCATCCATACCGACTGGCCGGTCATGATTCCCGTCGGCGGGCGCACGTCCTATGCCGGCGATGTTCTGGCCATTGTTGTTGCCGACAGTCGTATCAACTCCCGGGCAGCGGTCGAACTCGTCAAGGTCGACTACGACGTTCTGGTGCCCTTTACCGACCCCAAGGTGGCTTTGGCCTCGGATGAGGACGCGGTGTGGGGCCTGGACGGAAACACTCTTTCGTTGACGGAATTTACACGGGGCGATGTCAGCGAGGCCCTGGCCTCCAGCGCTCATGTTGTGCACGAAACGTTTCATACCCAACGCATCGAACATGCCTTCTTGGAGCCCGAATCGACCTTAGCTATCCCATCGGGAGAGCTTGGCTCGACCAACCGGAGCCTGCATGTCTACTCCGGCGGCCAGGGCGTCTGGGATGACCGCAATCAGATAGCCGCAGTCCTCGCCATCGAGCACGACCAAATCGTGGTGGAATTGGTCTCTAACGGGGGGGCGTTTGGAGGCAAGGAGGACATGTCTAACCAGGCCCACACATCGTTGGCAGCTTGGATGACGGGTCAGCCCGTCAAGTGCACACTCTCCCGAGAAGAGAGCTTCCGGATGCACGCCAAGCGCCATCCGATCGAGATGGAAGTCTGGGCTGGGTGTGATGCTGAGGGCAATCTGACTGGCTTGCGTTTCCACGCAATTGGTGACTCGGGCCCCTACGCCAGCGTCGGCATGAAGGTCCTGGAACGAGCAGCCGGGCACGCGTCGGGCCCCTATCGTTGGGACGCGGTAGAAGTCGAAGCGGTTGCAGTCAGAACCAACAACCCCGTTTGTGGAGCATTCCGCGGTTTTGGTGCCAACCAGGCCCAGTTTGCTACCGAAGGTTGTTTGGACCGGCTGGCCGAGAAGGTCGGCATTTCTGGCTGGGACATTCGCAAGCGCAATGTTGTCCATCCCGGCGATGTGTGGGGCCCCGGGCAGATCATGGACGATGGCTGTCTCGGAGCTGAGGCTTGCCTGGATCAGATCAAACCTCACTACGACGCTGCAGTCGAGGCAGGCGAAGCCGTCGGCTTAGCCCTTGGCCTCAAGAACTCCGGTCTTGGCAATGGTTTCAAGGAAATCAGCAAGGCCTGTATCCGCTTTGAAGAAGACGGCACGGTCAGTGTTTGGCACGGCTGGACTGAAATGGGCCAGGGTGTTCACACGGTGGCCTTACAGGTTGCCGCTCAGGAACTTGCGATAGATCCCAACCGGATCACGGTCTTGGTCGACACCCGACGTGAACTTGGTCTTGGCCAAACCACGGGCAGCCGAGGCACCTTGATGGGCGCCGGATCGGTGAAAGCAGCCGCCGAACTGGCAATGGCAGGCGGTTGTGAGATTGGCGTCGACTATGTTGGGGAGTACCGGGTCGATTGGACAACCAAGCTTGGGGATCCAGACGTGGAGACGCCGCTGATCCATTCCACCTTCAGCTATGCCTCCCAGATGATGATCGCCAACCGTGACAAGGGCACCATCGAGCGGGTCGTGGCCGTGCACGATGTTGGCAAGGCCGTAAACCCGCTTCTTTGTGAAGGTCAGGTGGAAGGAGCCGTCCATATGGGATTGGGCTATGCCCTGAGCGAGGAGTTCCCGACCGACCCCGATACTGCCTTCCCAACCAACATGACCTTGCGTTCGTTGGACATCATTCGGGCTAAGGATGTTCCGAAAATCGAGGTCATCCTGGTGGAGGCCCCCCAGCCAGATTCGCCCTATGGCATCAAGGGGGTCGGCGAGATCGGCCTGGTTCCGACCGCGCCAGCGGTTGCTGGGGCGCTACGGGCCGTCGATGGCCGTTGGCGAACGATCCTCCCCCTGAAGAACGACATTGCCCCAGAGTGATTAACGTTCTGGCACCGGTAGAGCACGCACCAGCGTGCTCTACCGGTGCCAGAAGCAAGAAAGCTGTTCAGTACCCCTGGATGTAGTTGCCCAGATGCCGGGCTTCTTCTTCGAGTTCGGAGACTCGGGCTTTCACCACGTCGCCAATACTGATGAGGCCGCTAAGCACCCCACCGGTGGATACTGGCAGATGCCGGATCCGCTTGTCAGTCATGCGGCTCATTAACGACTCGACCGTGTCACCGGACTCGCAGGTATACACCTCGCTGGTCATGACGGTGGAGACTGGATCGCCGAGAAGTTCACCGCCGCGCTCGGCTAAGCCTCGAACGATGTCGCGTTCAGAGATGATGCCCTCGATGGCCGACCCGTTGGATGAGATCACCAGAACGCCGTACTTCTTCTCTGCCAGGATGGCGGCAGCATTGCCAACCGTCTCATCACAGGTAATCGTGAGGACCACGGTCCCCTTTTTGGACAAGATGTCACTGACGAGCATGAAGAGTCTCCCTCAAGTGTTACTTCTGGTTCCTATCAGTGTGCCACATCTGACTGGTACGGTTCCCAACAGCGATTTTTCAACATGATGGTTAGTGGCTGATTGGCGGCAGTGAAGGCATGACCGACAAGAGAAGGAGTGAGGCCCATGAGCGCATCGAACGCCTATGACCTAGTCATCGTTGGAGGAACAGCCGGGGGCCTTTCGGTTGCCGTTTCGTCCCTTCGTTCAGGATTGGGGCTGATTCGGATCATTGAGTCGTCCAATTGTGTTGCCTTCCCCGAACTGGTCGGCGACAACCTTCTGGATGTCGGCTACGGCGAGTCCGTCACCTCGATTGAGCGGTTGGACAACGACCTGGTGGTTAACACCAATCGCATGGCATACCGGACCAAGGCTTGTCTGATTGCCGATCGTTTGGCCATGCCAGACTGGTCTCCGCCGATCTCGGTCGCGTCAAGCGAACGGGTCCATATCGACACCATCCCCGAGCATGTTGAGGAGCAAGACGTCCTGGTCGTTGGCTATACCGACCACGCAATCGAGCTGGCGGCGACTCTGGCCAATGCTGGTGCCAGTGTGGTGTTGGCCGCGGGAGGCATGGATGTCGGACGATTGGCTCCAGCGGCAGACAATGCGTTGCGGCGTTTGGAACGAGAACGTCGGGCGACCTTGTTGTATCGGTCTGTTCCCGACCAGATTGGTGAGGTGAAGGGGTTTCCAATGGCGTTCTTCGACGATCGCCGAACACCTGACCTGCAGTTTGACTATGTTGTGTTCTCGTCATCTCGCCAAACCTTGACACCACAAGACGTCGGCTTGAGTGAAGAGGCCCTGGCTACGGGCCAGGTCTGGTTCTTGGGTGAACCAGATGAGTCGCTGACTGAGCTGGTCCCGGCTTCGGGGGGAGCGCCAATTCCCATCCCGACTGCTCCCGGTTGGTGTATCGGAACCAAGATTGCCCAGGCATGTTTCCCCGACGTCGACCTGGAGCATCGCACGTCAGTGGTGCAGCAGCGACGGCGCAATACCGCGGCCATTTCCGAGTTACGGGATGAGTACTACAACGCCACCATCACCCATTTCGAACCGACGCATTCTGACCTTTGGGTCTTGCGCGTCCGTCCCGACCATGGCGAGACCAACCACCAACCGGGGCAATACGCCTCGCTCGGATTGGGATTCTGGGAAGATCGGATTGATGATGCCGAGGATGCCAGTCTTGATGACCGCTGGGAGAAGCTGATTCGCCGTTCGTATTCGATTTCCAGCCGCATGTTTGATGAATACGGCTACCTGACGGATGAATCATCGTCGGACGAGCTGGAGTTCTATATCGTTCTGGTTCCTCCGACACCGGACAATGTGCCAGCGCTCACTCCTCGGCTTGCTCTCAAGCGCCCCGGAGACCGCATCTACTTGGGCCCAAAGGTTGCCGGCCGATACACCTTGGACTCCGTCATTGATCCGGAATCGACGGTTGTCTTCTTCTCGACCGGCACGGGCGAAGCGCCACAGAATGCCATGGTGGTTGAGTTGCTACGAAAGGGCCACAGCGGTCCGATTGTGTCAGCGGTTTCGGTTCGCAAATGGGCTGACCTTGGTTACGCCGAACAACATCGAACCCTAGAGCGCCGCTATCAGAATTATCACTACCTGCCGTTGCCGACCCGAGAAGACGACATTGCCAAGCAGTACATGCAGGATGTTGTTCGCAACGAGGTTTTTGAGAATCGTTTTGGCATCACCCTCGACCCGGATCGGACCAATGTCTTCTTATGCGGGAACCCGTCCATGATCGGCCTGCCCGAGAAGAATGAAGCGGGAGAGGAAGAGTTCCCTGAGGTGGTTGGTGTCGTGCAGCTCTTGACTGAGCGGGGCTTCACCCTGGATCGCCGCAAGCAACCCGGAAATGTGCATTACGAAGAATACTGGTAGTTGGCAATCCTTTGGATTGCTGCGAGTTTCCTCGCTAGCGCTCGAAAACGTCGGGGAGCGGGGGAGCGGCGGACAGTAACGCGAGAAGAGGCGAGCCTCGGACTCTCCCAGTCCTTGACTCGCCTCTCGTTTGTGTCGCCCGGCTGGTCTGCAGAAGGTCAAAGGACCCGCTCAACCAGTAGAACTCCCTACGGGTTCTGGTACTCGGCCTTGGGTCCGAGGTAGTACCACCAGTTGAGAGCAGCGCAGAGCAGGTAGAAGACAGCGAAAGCAAACAAGGCGTTCTCTGGGGTTGCTGCCTTGATCTGGCTGCCGAACTCGGCCGGAATAATGAATGCTCCATAGGCGGCGACAGCGGACGTCCAACCGAGCACTGGCCCAGCTTGTTCCTTGTCAAACACCTGGGAGATGGTCCGGAACGTTGATCCGTTGCCGATTCCGGTGGCGGCAAAGAGAACTAGGAACAGGAGCAGGAAGGGAACAAAATAGTCCTGCGGGGTATCCGTCTGGTATGCCTGCTTCAAGTAGTAGGCCACTCCCAACGCACTGATTGTCATGATGATTGACACCCATTGGGTCACCCTGGCGCCACCGACCTTGTCGGCGATGATTCCACCGACTGGACGGATCAGGGCCCCGATGAAGGGTCCCATCCAGGCATACGTCAGGGCGGAGGGGCCGTCGGGGTTGGCTAACTCGTGGATTCCCTCAGGGCTGGCGGCGGCAATGTCGCCGTGCATGAACCCAAACACCACCTTGATGGCCAATCCGAATCCAGCGGCGTAGCCAATGAAGGAACCGAAGGTCATGGTGTAGATGATGCTCATGATCCAGGTGTGCTTGTGGTTGAAGATCTTGTACTGACGATCCAGGCTGTCATGAACCTCACCCGGTATCAGCTTGAGTAGGAAGACGGTGGCGACCAGGACCGCTGCGATCACCGGCCACTTGATGATGGACGGGGGAGACTCGAACAGTCCCGTTGGTTGAGGGAGGATGATGAACAGGCCGACGGCTGCCGGGATCAGGGTGATACCCAACATGAGCAGCATCTTGGAGAAGGCCGGAACAGTGCCACCAATGTTGGGTGATACATGGCTCGCTCGAATGTTGTTCATTCCGAACCAACCAGCGAAAGCCAGAGGAATCAGGAAGACGAGCCAGATGAATCCGGCGTTCTGAATATAGGTGGTCGTGCCCTCGGGGATCTTGCCGAGCAGGGTTCCCGAAGTCTTTTGCAGGGCCCGGCCGCTCCCTCCGAACATGGCCCGAGTCATGACCAACGGGATCAAGATTTGCATGGTGGTCACACCAGCATTGCCGAGGCCAGCGTTCATTCCCAGGGCGTATCCCTGCATCCGCTTCGGGTAGAAGAAGCTGATGTTAGACATTGAAGAGGCGAAGTTACCGCCACCAATACCACTGAGGAAGGCAAGCAACTGGAAGACCCACAGGGGAGTATCAGGATTGGTTAAGGCAATACCGGTGCCCAGGGCCGGGATCATCAGAAGGGCCGTGGTCAAGAAGATGGTGTTACGACCACCGGCAATCCGGATGAAGAATGAGTTGGGGATTCTCAGCGTGGCACCGGTGAAACCGGCGATGGCCGTGATGGTGAACAACTCCGCTTTCTCGAACGGGAAACCCAGGTTGAGCATCTGGACGGTGATGATTCCCCAATACAGCCAGACGGCAAAGCCGACCAGCAGGCTGGGGATCGAAATCCAGAGATTTTTGGACGCAATTTTCTTACCTTCGGATTCCCAGAAGGCTTCGTCTTCTACGTCCCAGTTGGCAATATCAGCCATGCTGGGCTCCTTTCGTGTTTTGTCGTATTTCGGGAAGTTGCTTTGCTTAGATTTCGTTGGCCGAGCCTGATACTTGCTAGGCCTCGGCGTGGGAGTTCTTTGGGTCTTCCATCAATGCCCAGGTGATGGCAAAGCTGATAAAGGCGCCAGCAGACAAGATGAAGAAGAAGGTCCTGGAGTCGACGAGAGAGAAGATCACCAGGTAGATCACTGCTCCGACGTTGCCGTAGGCTCCGGCCATGCCGGCGATCTGGCCGGTCATCTTCTTGTTGACCGTTGGGATAATGGCGAAGGTTGATCCTTCAGCACCCTGCACGAAGACCGAGGCGGCAATGGTGATGATGACGGCCATAACCAGCCAACCAACCCCACCGAAACGAGGCACGATGTCATCGCCAGAGCCCTTGCCGATCATGGCCATACCCAAGAAGCCGAAGCCGATCCCCAGGATGTAAACCAGCATGGTCTTCTTGCGACTTTCGAACTTGTCCGAGAGCAGGCCTCCAAGGGGCCGTGCCACCAGGTTCACAAAGGCAAAGGATGCAGCAACGAGGCCAGCGACCGTTGCGGTCACAATCTGACCTCCGCTGGAATTGGTCAGGGTCGAGAATACTTCTTCGAAGAAGGCTGGCAGCATGGAGACAACCGCAAGCTCGGCACCGAAGTTGGCGAAGTAGGTGGAGTTCAGTGCTGTCACCGAACCGAAGTGGTACTTGTCTTCTTCTGGAACTCCGGCCTTGAGGTAGGGGAGGTTGACCTGAAGGGTGCGGACAGCGTGCCCGACGTAGACCAGGGTTAGTATGGCGTAAATGGCATAGAGGATGCCGCTGGACATCACCACCTTGTCATCGACCTTCACGCTGGAAACTCGCCAGGCCAAGACACCGAGTGCGCCGACCAACGGGATGGACTGCAAGAGGTACTGCCAGAGCGCATTGTAGGAAGTGACCATCATTGGTTGAGCCTTGTGGCTCTTCAACAGGGTCTTGCCCTCGGGCACATCTTTCACCAGGAAGTAGTACATGACGCCGTAGATGCCCATGACGACACCGTTCAAGGCCATGGCCCAGCGCCAGGCGTCATCACCGAGGTTGAACCAGTCGGCCATAACCGTCAGGGCTACCCAGGGGAGGGTCATGGCAGCGAAGGCGGAGCCAAAGTTGCCCCACCCGGCGTAGAAGCCTTCGGCCCGGCCGATGTACTTGGGTGGGAACCATTGGGCCACCATCTTGATGCCGACCACAAACCCGGCTCCGACCGAACTCAAGATCAGGCGGGCAATGAGCATCTGGACGAAACCGTTGGAGAAGGCGAAGACGACGGTGGGAACGGCCATCACCACCATCAAGATGGAGAAGACGACCCGCGAGCCGTACCGGTCGATCAAGGCACCAACAATGATGCGGGCCGGGATGGTGAGAGCCACGTTGGAGATGGCCAGGATCTTGAGGTGTTCCTTTTCTAGCCCGTCAACCGTGTCGATGATGGTGGTGGCCAGTGGCGCCAGGTTGAACCAGACGTAGAACGTCATGAAGAAGGCGATCCACGTATAGTGGAGCGTCCTGATCCGTTCTTGTCCTAGGTCCAAGAGTTTCGGTGGCCCACCGTCAGGACCCCCGTCCCCTGCGGCCGAACCGTTCATGACCTTTTCGTTGCTCATAGCTGAGCTTGCTCCTATTCAGTGCCCGTGAATCGGGTCACGAGAGTGTTTTGATGAGAGGGTGTTGCTAGACCCGGGAGTCGTCGGCACCGACAACCACGGGGGCCCGCGAGCCTCCGGTGGTGTTTGGCTCGAAGTCCGGGGTGGATGGGGTCCTGTTGGCAACAACCTTCTGCCACGGACGGGCGAAGTATTGAAGGGGAAGGGTGATGATGTGAACCAGGCGGGTGAAGGGGAAGACAGCCAAGAAGGCAAAGAATGACAAGACGTGAGTCTTGAGAACCCATGGCAGGGCGGCGACCAGATCTGGGTTGGGCTGGAAGTAGAACAAGGAACGCACATAAGGAACAAAGACTGCGGTTCCCCAATAGGAGCCCCAGCGATAGCCAATGGCGATCCAGACACCGGTGATGATCTGAACCAGAACGACGCCGAGCACCAGCAGGTCAGATTTGGTGGTGACCGTCATGACTCGCTGGTCAGAATAACGGCGCCAGATTAGGACGCAGATACCAAAGAGGGCCCACAATCCAAGGGCCAAGCCGGTTATTTCCAGCAGGTAGAGGCGGAGCGGTGCACCATTCCACAGTTCGAAGGCCTGAGGAATGATCAGGGCGATGAAGTGGAGGGTCAGGATGATGGACAAGCCCCAATGGAAGGGGATGGAGCCCCAATACAGCTTACGGCTCTCCAACAGCTGGGAGGAGAGGGAGGAGACAGTGAACTGCCTCATGCGCCAGCGCAGGATGGTGACGATGATGGCAAGGACGCCCACCACATAAGGAATGACGCCAAAGAGGAAGTCGTTACTGGTCATCGGCGGGATCCAATCGTGAGAGGCCGTAGGTCGGCGACGAGGGCGGTTGTTGCCGCCAGAAGGTGTAGGTAGGGGTTCTTGGGAGAGGCGATCTTGAGTGTCTTCTCCATATGAGTCATTGCCCCAGGAAGGACGTCAACGAGTTCAGCCATTGGTGATGAGGAGACTGCCAAGTAACGCATGATCGGTTCGAGATGATCCGGAAGTTCCCCATCAAGCGCGATGCCGTCATTTCGCATGGCTCCCTTGAGCTCGGCCATGAACTCGCCTCGCTTGTAATTGTCACCCCACTGGACGTGGCCGACGTAGGGGACAAACAGGGATGAGAGATCCAGGGTCGAGGTGTGCAGTTCCTCCCACTCAGCCAGCGATAACTTGCTGATCTCGTCGAGGAACTGTTGCAGGTGCCGGTGGATGACTCCGCGAGTCTTGGCAACGACGTCGGTGAGAAGTTCAAGCGAATCGGGCCGCGGGTAGCGGAAGCCAACGGCAATAGCGAGAGCCGGGTGGAGAGGCTCGTTGCTCATCAGGCGCCACGCTTCGGTGAGGCCAGGTAGCCAAAGCCAGTACTGCCCTTGGCGCTGAGAGGGTCGTTGAGTTCTTCGATTGCGACCTCACGATGGTAGGGCGGGAAGACAAAGCGGTCTTCAATCGTTGGCAAGGTGGTAAGACGGTAGATGTCTTCCGCCATCTGCTCATCCAGGCCAGCGTCAGCCAGCATGTCAATCGTTGCCTGATCAACCTGACCTGTTGCCGCATTGTCAACGCTTTGTCGACGCTTGTAGCTGCGAACCGACAGCATTTTCTTGAGGATGTGCCGAATTGGCTCTTGATCTCCAATGGAGAAGAGATTGGCCAGGTACTGAACGGGCATACGCGCCTTGTCCAGTTCATCCAGCAATTCGAAGTCTCGACGCTCGCTTGGCAGGTCCAGGCGGACCAGTCCCTCTTCGATGGTGCTGACAATGGGGGACAGTGGTGGGATGTAGAACATCATGGCGCCGGTGCGGTATTCGGGGTGTAGAGGCAGGGCGAGGCCCCAATCCTTCACGAACCGGTAGACCGGTGAGCGCCGGGCCGAATCCATCCAGCCGTCATCAATTCCTGAGGCCTTGGCCGCTGCGATGACCTGAGGGTCGTTGGGATCCAAGATCATGTCCATCTGGGCCTGGAGAAGTTCGTCCTCGGGGCTGGAAGCCATTTCCTCGATCTTGTCGGCGTCATAAAGTAAGACGCCCATGTAGCGGATGCGACCAACACAAGAGTGAGCACAGGCTGGAGCCTGGCCGGTTTCCATGCGGGGGAAGCACAAGATGCACTTCTCGGATTTGCCGGTGGTCCAGTTGTAGTAGACCTTCTTGTATGGGCAGGCCGAAACACACTGGCGCCAACCTCGACACTTGTCTTCGTTGACCAAGACGACGCCGTCTTCGGCTCGCTTGTAGATCGCTCCTGACGGGCAAGCGCCGACACAGGCTGGGTTCAGACAGTGGTTGCAGATGCGGGGCAGGTAGTTCATGACCACCCGTTCCAGCTCTTCCATCTGGGCTCGGACCTCTTGGGTCACGCCCTGCATGGAAACATCATTCTTGGCGTAGGTATCGGACCCGCCAAGGTCATCGTCCCAGTTGGGACCACTACTGATCTCAACCGGCTGGCCAGTGATCTTGGAGATCGGAATAGCCGTTGCCTGTTGCTCTTGAGCTGGGCCGGTGAAAAGGTCGCCGTACTTGAAGGTGAATGGATCGTAATAGTCTTCAAGCTCGGGCAAGGAAGGGTTATAGAAGGCCTTGGCAACACCGCCACCCTTGGAGTGCAGGGTCAGCTTGAGCTTGCCCTTCTTGTCTCGCTTCCAGCCACCCTTGTAGTGGTCCTGGTCTTCCCAACCGACCGGATAGCCGGTCCCTGGTCGGGTCTCCACATTGTTCCACCACATGTACTCGGCGCCTTCGCGGTCCGTCCACAGGTTCTTGCAGGCGACGGAGCAGGTATGGCAACCAATGCACTTATCGAGGTGGAAAAGCATGCTCATTTGAGCGCGTACTCTCATGACAACTGGCTCCTAGTATTCGGGTCGATCAATGCGGCGGAGATATACGAACGTGTCTCGGTTGACACCGGTTGGGCCCCAGTAGTTGAAGGCGTAGCTGAATTGGGCGTATCCGCCACTCATCAGCACAGGCTTTAACCGGGTCCGAGTAAGCGAGTTGTTCATGCCCGCTCGCTTCTTTCTCAGGGGTGAGATTGGTACACCAACGGTTCGTTCGGTGGCGTGGTACAAGAAGACGGTTCCGCTTGGGATCCTGGCCGAGGTCACGCAGCGTTGCACGAAGACACCGTTGTCGTTGTAGAGCTCGACCCAGTCGTTGTCTTCAATATTGAGAGCCTTGGCGTCCTTGTTGTTGATCCAGATCGGATAACCACCCCGAGAGAGGGTCATCATCCGGTCGTTCTCTGAGTAGGTCGAGTGGATGGACCACTTGCCGTGGGGAGTGATCAAGTTGAACAGCACTCCATCTTGGCCTTCGGCCAAGGATGCCTCGGTCTCACTGAGCATTGCGTGGTCGGGCCGTGGCTTGTACACCGGAAGGCTCTCACCCCAGGACAGATACATCTCATGATCCAGGTAGTAGTGCTGGCGACCGGTGAGGGTCCGCCACGGGATCAGGTCCTCGACGTTCAGGGTGAAGGGGGCATAGGCCCGACCCTTGGCCACCTTGCCACTCCAGGTCGGAGTGGTCAGGATGCGTTGAGGTTGAGAGATCAGGTTTCGATAGGTGATCCTGGTGTCTCGTTGTCCTGCTCCGAGGTGGGTCAGGTCAAGGCCGGTCTTCTTTTCTTCGGCAAGGAAGGCTCGGTGGGCCAGTTCGCCGTTGGATGCGGGGTCGAGAGCCAGAATGGCTTCGACGACCTGACGTCCTCGTTCCAGAGTTGGACGCAAGGGGGCATCGTCGGTGCCAGCCAAGCTGGGACCATAGGGTTGCTTACGAGCAAGTTCATCGTAGAAGTCATCAACCTGGACCCTGAGGCCGTGGGCGCCGACGCCATTGTTGCGAACCCCGAGTCCGAGGGATGTCATCTGCTCTTCGAGTTGACGGTAGCTGCGCTTGACCACCTTGAACTTGGGCATGGTCTTACCAGGAATAGGCTCAACCTCGCCCTTGGTCCAGTCACCAACCTTGGTCTGGCTGATCTCGTCGGGCGAGTCATGGACCAGCGGTTGCATGACAACGTCTTCGACCTCGGCCGGTAGGTGACCGGGTGAAAGCTCGGAAACCTTGGCCGCAATCTTGACGAAGATGTCCCAGTCGGGCTTGGACTCCCATGCCGGTGGCACTGCCGCCTGCATTGGGTTGAAGAAGGAGTGCATGTCGGTGGTATTGAGGTCGTCCTTCTCATACCAGGTGGCCGCAGGCAGCACGATGTCGGAATAGAGCGCCGTGGTGTCCATGCGGAAGTTCAGGTCAACAACCAGGTCCATCTTGCCAATTGGGGCATCTTCTCGAACGCGAACTTCGGTGACTCCATGGTCCACGGGTTCACGGGCGATAGCGGTTGAGGTGGTACCAAGGTAGTGACGCATGAAGAACTCGTGGCCCTTGGCCGAGGTACCAATGGCATTGCCTCGCCAGATAAACCAGGTTCGTGGCCAATTTTCCGGGGCATCCGGATCCTCGATTGCGAGTTCCAGGTCGCCGGAGACGAGCCGGTCCTTGATGTTCTCGGAGAGCTGGTCGTCGGTGGTGGCACCACTGCGGCGAGCCGTTTGCACCGTGTCCAACGGGTTTTCCTTGAACTGGGGGAAGAAGGGGAGCCAGCCCTGTCGAACGGCCCGAGCCTGATGGTCCAGGGTGTGATCGAAGTTTCCGGGATGGTCCTCAGGTAGAGAGTCGTAGTCGCGGTAGCCCCGCTCATAGCGCCACTGGTCAGAGTGCACATAGTGGAAGGACGGAGTGTTCTGATGACGGGGAGCCATGCCCCAGTCGGCACCAAAGGCAATGGAACCCCAGGATGCGTGGGCTACCAGTTTCTCCTGGCCAACATAGTGAGCTAAGCCGCCACCATTGATACCGACAGAACCGGTGAGCATGAGGGCAGTGATGCCAGCTCGATACAAGAGGTTGTTGTGATACCAGTGGTTGGCACCAGCACCGATGATGATCATATTCTTGCCGTTGGTGAGCTCGCCATTGCGACCCCACTCTTGAGCAAACTTGATCACGGTGTCGCGAGAGATACCGCTGTACTGCTCCTGCCAGGCCGGGGTGTAGGCGGCGGCTTCGTCGTCATAGTCAATGGCGTGAGAGCCTGCGAGGCCTCGTTCCACACCGAAGCGGGCATTGAGCAGGTCAAAGACGGTGGTGACCTGAACTGGTCCATCGATGGTCTGGATGGTGCGGGTTGGCACCGACCGTTGGACCTGGCCACCTTCGCCGAACAGGTCGAAGCCAATGGAGACGGTGCTGTCGTTGTTGTCGATGAAGCTGATGCCAGGAGTAATATCGGTGCCAAGAACCGAGTCGTGCATTTCCAGATTCCAACGGGCCTTGCCGTCTTCGTACTGGGAATTGTCGGCCCAACGGTTGCCGATGGTGCCATTGGGCATCCGGACTTCGTTGACCTCTTCGTCCCATACCAGCAGCTGCCAGTCGCCGTTTTGCACGTCGGCGTAGGTGCTAACCCGGTTAGCACGCAAATACTTGCCTGCTTTCCCGTCGCTCACTTCCACCAGGAAGGGCATGTCGGTGTACTTACGGGAATAGTCCTCGAAGTAGTCCACCTTGCGCTGGTGATAGAGCTCGGTGAGTAGTACGTGGTCTACAGCCAGCCAGAAGGCAGTGTCTTGACCTGGGTTAGAGGGGATCCACCAGTCGGCAAACTTTGCCACCTGAGAGAAGTCGGGGCTGAAGACGGTGAGCTTTGCTCCCGCATGGCGAACTTCGGAGATGAAGTGGGCATCCGGAGTACGGGTCATGTTCAGGTTGGCGCCCATGACGGCGACGAAACGGGCGTTGTACCAGTCGGCAGACTCATGCACATCGGTCTGCTCGCCCCAGACTTCCGGTGATGCCGGCGGCAGGTCGCAATACCAGTCATAGAAGCTCAGCACCACGCCGCCGATGAGTGACATGAAGCGGCTGCCCGCGGCATAGCTGACCTGGGACATGGCGGGAATTGGGGAGAAGCCTGCCACCCGGTCCGGGCCATGAGTTTTGATGGTGTGAACGGTGGAAGCTCCGGCCATTTCCAGGGCTTCATCCCAAGAGATTCGGCGGAAACCACCCTTGCCTCGCGCTTGCTGGTAGCGCTGGCGCTTGGCCGGGTCAGCCTGGATGCTGGACCAGGCGGCAACGGCGTCTCCAAGATATTCCTTCTTGGCTTCGCGGAACATGTCAACCAGAACGCCACGGGCGTAGGGGTACTTCACCCGGATAGGGGAGTACAGGTACCAGGAGTAGGAGATGCCGCGCTGGCAACCCCGTGGCTCATAGGGAGGGAGTCCCGCTTCCAGTTGGGGGTAGTCGGTGGCCTGGAGTTCCCAGGTCACGATCCCGTCCTTGACAAAGACTTCCCAGGAGCAGCTGCCGGTGCAGTTCACTCCGTGGGTGGTGCGCACTCGCTTGTCGTGTTGGAAACGGTTGCGGTAGAACTCTTCCCACTTGCGTGCAGCCGGGTCGACCGTCTCTTTTATCCACTGGGTCATTACTTGCTCCTCAGTCGCTCGACGTAGGTCTGACGCATGCCACGCCAGAAGAACGCCATGCCACCGATCAGGACTGCTGTGCCAATAAGTGCGGCCAGCAGTAGTCGGTCGGGTCCACTTGCTCTGTCTTGGTTCGGCGTGTCGCTGAGGTAGGCGGCAACGTCGGCCAACTCCTGCTCAGTCAACGGATGATCCTCGAATATGGGGGCCATAGTTTCGGCTGGCGGATTGGCCATCCAGCCAACGAAGCCAGCTTCTCCGCCCAAGGTTCCCAACACATTGGTTAGGTCGGGGCCGAGGCTTGAGCCGCCAAGGTTGGAGACTTCGCCAGCCGTGTGGCATGCGGCGCAGGCTGGCCCGCCTTCAGCGAAGCCGTTAGCGCCGAGGAAGAAGTCGTGTCCCCTGTCCTTGTCGCCAACGATTGGTGCTGCTACTGGCTCCTCGTCGCTTGGTTCAGCTTGTTCAGCGCCGGCAATGCCGGTGACATAGCCAACAACGGCATCCAGTTCGGCTCCGCTTAGTGCACCGATGGCTGGCATGACGGAGTCATAGCTGACACCGTCGACTTCTAACTGACCGGTACGTCCGTTGGCGATGACCTCCGCAACATAATCTGGATCTGTTGCGTTTGGGTTGCCTGCCAGTGGTGGAAAGGTCCCGGGTAGACCAACGCCCCCAGCCTGGTGGCAAGAGGCGCAGTTGCTGGCGAACAGCTCTTCGCCAGCACCACTGTTGTCTTGCGCCTCAACTGGTTGCTGGTTGGCAAACAGGGCAGCGCCAGCAGCGGCCACAAGGGCCAGGGCTGGTACGAATCGAGGAAGGTGGAATGGGTGCTGTCGGTGAGCTGACCGTTTTGTCAATTGATCTGATGATGATCGATCGGGGCCAGCCTGCGCAGCATCTTGTCTCTGATTGCGGCTCACCAGAGGATTCTTGGCGGACGACGGTGCATTCACTAGGGAACAACGTCCCGAGATCCGAACCCAGCACGCTCGCTGCTTCAAAAAGCGAAAAGGTGGAGCGGATCCACCTCTGACCGCTCCACCCGGATGTGTGGAATCAACTTCCAGCGACTGTGTTGCGAGTGGCTGCATCCAATTCGATAGGTCTCGACTCGATAAGTGTTCGGCGAATCGTTCTGCAAGACGAACCCAATGGCCAACGCGTAGCAGTGAACACTGTGCCCAATTGGACCTGCCGTAAATAGGGACCAAGGGCCCTAATGGAGCAAAGGGCTTCGGCCATAGGTTGCCAAGGTGTCTGTACATCGACCGCCACCCAGGCACGAACGATCGAGGCGATTGCGATCGCCACATTCGACTAGCCGATCCAGAACCCGATCGGGTCCGGATTCTGGATCGGCGGTCTACTACGCTTATGTGAATCCCGACACAGTGAATTTCCGCTCGCAGGTGGGGATTCTTTCAGCAAAGAGGATTAGCTAGACCCATGGCCCTGAAACCCCCTACGGCAGGATCAAACGATGTCGAGTGAACTCTCCTTCTTCGACGAGAACATCCCTTGTCTGGCCGCGTGTCCCGTTCATACCAATGCCGGCATGTATGTGGCCGCCATTGCTGATGGCGACGACGAGCAGGCGTACCTAACGGCGCGCATGCCCAATCCGTTCGCCTCGGTTTGTGGCTTGGTGTGTGCTGCTCCTTGTGAAGACGCGTGTCGTCGAGGTGCGATCGACCGCCCTATTGCCATCCGCGCCTTGAAGCGCTTTGTGACCGAAAAGTATGGTCCAGAATCAGGCAACATTGAAGAGGGGGGCGAGGTCTGGAAGAAGGTCATCGCCCCGCCTTCCCTGGAGCGGCCAGAGAGTATTGGCATTGTCGGCGGTGGCCCGGCCGGCATGGGTGCGGCCCACGATCTTCGGCGTTGGGGCTATCAGGTCACCGTCTATGAGGCGACCGACAAGCTGGGTGGAGCCATGTGGCTCGGCATTCCCGAGTACCGGTTAGATCGAGGTATTCTCCAGGGAGACATTGACCAGATCGTCAATCTGGGTGTCGACGTTCAGTACAACACCAAGATTGGTGTTGATATCAGTTTCGATGAACTGCGAGAGCGACACGACGCACTTTTCTTAGCTATTGGTGCTGGTCTTGGACGCAAGATTCCTATCGACAACGTCGATGCCGACGGAGTCGTGACCGCTATTGAGTTCTTGATCAATATGAACCGAGGCTTCCAGGTCGATATCGGTGAAAAGGTCATTGTCATTGGTGGCGGTGACGTCGCCATGGATGCGGCCCGTACAGCCTTGCGCGGTGACGATTATGACATCAAGCGAGAAGAGGCCCTGGCCTTGTCGGTTGATGACCGCTCGCCCATGACTGAAGCCTTTGATGTTGCTCGCAGCCTTACTGGTGACGACAGCCGGGATCTGACCATCATGTCGCTGGAGTCTCGAGAAGAGATGCCAGCCCACGCCTTTGAGATTGAAGAGGCCGAGCACGAGAAGATTCGCTTTGTTAATCGCCGTGGGCCAAGAGCCATCATGGTCAAAGACGGGGTTGTGGTTGGGCTCAAAACCGTCGGTGTGAAATCGGTCTTTGACGCTGAAGGCCGCTTCAGCCCGGTCTTTGATGAAGATGACATCCAGATTCTCGAAGCCGACACCGTGATCTTGGCCATTGGTCAGGCTATCGAGCTAGAAGTTCTTGGCGAAAATGGACCAGATGAGGGGCCACGCGGAACCATCGGGATTGACTGGGATACCGGGGCAACCTCAATGGACGGAGTCTGGGCCGGCGGAGACGCCGCGAAGGGACCACGCACCCTTATTACTGCCATTGCCGACGGCAGGGCCTCTGCGGCAGAAATCCACAAGTCCTTCGGAGGAGTGCTCGAGTCTGAGAAGCCGGGCAAGATGGTTGAGCTCAAGCAATTCCACCGGTTGGACGACGACTATGACCGAATTGACCGGTTGAGTGTTCCGGTTCTCGAAACCGGGCGCCGCACCGGCCTCGCCCAGGTCGAGCTTGGTTTCACTGAAGAACAAGCACGATGTGAAGCCAAGCGTTGCTTGCGATGCTTCGCCAACATCTTGCTTGACCCTCAGAAGTGTGTGCTGTGTGCCCTGTGCGCAGATGTCTGCCCCGTAGATGTGATCTCACTCGTGCCGACCGAAGAACTCAACCCCGAGGAAAAGGGCGGCACGGTCTTGCTGTTGGATGAAACGGCCTGCATTCGATGCGGGCTTTGTATTGAACGTTGCCCCCCCGACGCCTTGTCGATGGGTATGTGGAGTGGAGTTGGAGTGCCAGAATGGACGTAAGAAACACCGCTGACACCGATCTCATTGATCGCGTGCGCGAAACACGAGTTGGTCGTTCCATCTGGCGAACACCTCGCCGGGTGACCCCCCGAGACCGAGCAGCTGCCCATTGGTCCAGCTTCCTACTCCATATCTACCCAGTGAAGGTCCGCAAGGAAGAGCTGTCCTTCCAGTACTCCTGGTACTTGGGCGTGATCTCGACCGTATTGTTCGCCTCGCTGGCAGCTTCGGGCGTCTGGTTGATGTTCTTCTTTGTTCCTTCACCGGGGCAGGCCTACACCAACATCCAAACCCTGCAGACCGAGGTTCCCTTTGGACAGTACCTTCGCAATGTGCATCGCTGGTCTGCTCACCTGATGGTGTTGGCCGTTGCCATGCATATGGCCAAGGTGTTCTACCGGGGTGCCTACAAGGCCCCACGCGAGTTCAACTGGGTGATTGGAGTCATCCTCCTGGTCATGACCCTGTTGCTGTCCTTCACTGGCTACTTGCTTCCGTGGGATCAGCTGGCCTATTGGGCAGTGACCGTCGGTACGGAGATGGCGGCCTACGTTCCCTTCGCCGGTGAGAAGGTGCAAAGCATCCTGATGGGTGGCAATACGGTTGGCCAAGCCACCTTGATTCGTTTCTATGTTCTTCACGTCGCAGTCTTGCCGATCTTCTTGACAATTGGAATCACCTTCCACCTGTGGCGCTGGCGCAAGGACTCCATGCTGGATCTCGATCGAGGAGAGCCCAATGTCTGAAAAAGTAGTGTCTGAAGAGTCAGGAACGACAACATCGGTTGTGATCGGGGCCAAGAGTCGGGCCGATGCGACCCCAGCCTTTGGGACGCCTGATGTTCTCAAGGGCCGCCGAGTGCTCGGCATGGTCCCGGGTAAGCCGCTGGCCGGTGACCGGAAAGACCCAGCCGAAGACGACATGGTCATGGTGTTCCCTCACCTGCTGGTTCGCCACGCAGTTGCGGCAATGTCGATCCTGTTGGCCGTCTTGGTCATCGCCATCTTCTTTGATGCGCCGCTGCGTGCCATTGCCAACCCAACAGTTACACCCAACCCAGAGAAAGCACCGTGGTACTTCGCTGCGCTGCAGGAACTGCTGGCCCACTTCCATCCTCTAATCGCTGGCGTGCTTATCCCGGGTGCCATCATCATGGGCCTGGTTGCGCTTCCCTACATCGATCGAAGCCTGTTCATCTTGACTTCTCATCGCAAGGTAGCAGTGGCGACTTTTACCACCTTCATGGTGGTCTGGATCGCATTGACAATCGTCGGTTTCGCCTTCCGCGGCCCTAACTGGGGCTGGGTATGGCCATGGCAAGAATGGCATGGAGAACTATGAGTGACAATATGAAGCGTCGATCATTTATAACCAAGGCTGGTGTCGGTGGTGCTGGTCTGATCGGGATCGCTGGAGCCTGGACCTCGTGGGATCTGATCCAGCCACTACCGACCAGTGGTTTTGGTGGGAAAGTCCGCACGGTCGCTCCGTCTGCGGTTCCAGACAAGGGTGTCATTGAGGTTCCAGCGGCTCGGGCCTACCTGGGGAAGGATCCCGACGGCGCAATCGTTGCCTACTCCGAAAAGTGCACCCACCTTGGCTGCCGGGTTCCCTTTTGTGACTCCTCCAGCCGCTTTGAGTGTCCTTGTCACGGCTCGGTGTTCAACCAGTCCGGCGACTACATCAAGGGACCGGCACCTCGAGGCATGGACCAGTACCCGGTCGAGGTCGGTGACGATGGCCTGCTCTATATCGACACCGGATCACGCATGGACGGTCCAGCGCCTGGCACCTTCGTGCTTGACGAGCCCGCAACTGGTCCGGCCTGTAAAGCGGAGGGTCACGGATGAGATACGGGGCAGAAGACGACGATCTTGAACGGTCAACGACCAATGTGATGGCCTTCGGCCTGGTGTTGATGCTGGCCTTCATCCTGGTTTTTCCTCTCTACCGGATTCTTGAACCAGCCAACAGGGAAGAGGCGCGTGCAACCCAAGTAGCCTCCCTGGCTCATGAGGGCGAGAATCTTTGGGGCTTCAACTGCGCCTCATGCCACGGTGAAACCGGTTTAGGCGGAATTGGGCCAGCCTTGAACTCCAAGGAATTTTTGCAAGCAGCATCTGACGAGCAGATCGAGCTCATCGTTGCCGTCGGTGTGCCAGGTAGTGCGATGGGCGCCTACTCCCAGGACTTTGCTGGCCCGCTAACCAGTGCTCAGATTCGTGCTCTTAGTACCTATCTTCGTTCATTGGAAGATGAGGCACCGTCCAACCCGAATTGGCGAGCAGGAGCACCAGCAGAAGCTACCGCCGACTCAGGCGACGACACAGCCGCAGCCGACGATTCGGAGTAGTGGCTCTCCAAGAAGTTGATCATGCACATGGCTGATCCGGTCACGGCCCCCAAAGCTGTTGGCCGGATTCGGGCCGTAGCCCTGCCCAACGAGCATGGTGGCTGGAGTCTCTCGCTGGAACCAGCCATTCTGGGGCTCCTGGTCGCCCCGTCATGGTCTGGCGTCATGCTCAGCCTCGTCGGCCTCTTGGCCTTCGTCACCCGCACACCATTGAAGGTGGCGTTGGTTGACCGGTGGCGTCACCGCCGGCTTGATCGATCAGTCCTAGCCGAACGTATTGCGTCGACCGAGATGGCCCTTCTGGCTTTCCTGCTTGGCTTGGCCTTTGTCCTGACAACGCACACTGGGTGGTGGTGGCCGATTGTGCTGGCGACACCACTATTTGCTGTTGAGCTCTGGTACGACATGCACAGCCGTGGGCGCCGCCTGGTGGCCCTGCTCTCTGGCCCACTTGGAGTCGGCGCCTTAGCTGCATCGGTCGTTATGGTTGGGGGCGGATCAACCCGCCTGGCCCTTGGCGCCTGGCTAGCAATTTCCATCCGGTCAATCGCGGCCATCTTCTTCGTCCGGTTTCAACTGGCCCGAGCCAAAGGCCAAGATCGAGCCTCCGAACTGGAGACCGGCATGGTTCAGGCTCTCGTTGCCACCATTGCCCTGGCCGCATGGTTGATCGGACCGTTAACAGAGTCCTCTGTGCTGCTGCCGTGGACGGTCACGATGCTGGTGATGGTCATTGTCAGTATTCATCTGGCATTAAGTCGGCTGCCAGTGCCTCCTCCCAAGATCGTTGGTATCCAACAACTGGTCATGGGAGTAGTTTTCGTGGTCGCCGCAGGTCTCGCTTTTTGATCACTGGATCCAGTTTCTTGTGACTAGCTGGACCGATGTAGGGTCACGCTGGCCCACTGAGGTTCTCAAGGAGTAGCGATGTACGAATGGTCAGATGAACACAACATGCTTCGCCAGGCAATGAAGGACTTCATTGCCAAGGAGCTGATCCCGATTCGAGAAGAATTGGAGCATGGCGACCTGCCGCCCTATGAACTCTTGCGAAAGATGTTCAAGAACTTCGGTATGGACGAGATGGCCAGGGCCAACTTCGATAAACGTATTGCGCGTGACAAGGCGGTTGCGGCCGGCGAGGTCGCTGGCACAGATCAGGACAACGACAAGGGTGGCATGGATCCTGCATTCAGCCTGATCCCGACCATCGAGCTCTGCCGCCAGTCTCCTGGATTGGTGACTGCAATGGGCGTTTCTATGGGCCTCACCGCCTCCGCCATCAACAAGAAGGGAACGATCGCCCAACGCGAGCGGTGGGTGCCCGAACTGTTAACGATGGAGAAGATCGGTGCTTGGGCCATTACCGAACCCAACTCGGGGTCTGACGCTTTTGGTTCAATGTTGGCTACGGCCAAGCGTGACGGTGAGGAATACATTCTCAATGGTTCAAAGACCTTTATTACCAATGGACCCTACGCCGACACCATTGTCTACATCTGCAAGCTGGACGAAGGCAACGATCGCAAAGACCGCAAGGTTCTGAGCTTTGTTCTGGATCAGGGGATGGACGGACTTGTCCAGTCAAAACCGTTGCGCAAGATGGGTATGCATTCTTCGCCAACCGGTGAGTTGTTCTTGACCGACGTCCGGGTAGGACGGGATCGCCTGATTGGGGAGACCGAGGACGTGAAGAAAGGTGGCCGTGACGGGGCCAAGTCAACCTTCCAGCAGGAGCGGTCTGGGGTTGCCGCCATGTCGCTTGGCATCATCGAAGAGTGTCTGGAGCTTTCAATCGGCTACGCCAAAGACCGTGAGCAGTTCGGCCAGCGAATCGGCGATTTCCAGCTGATCCAACAGAAGCTGGCCATGATGGAAGTAGCCCGAATGAACGTGCAGAACCTGGTCTTCCGTACCATCGAATTGTCCCAGGATGGCAAGACCATGACCTTCGCTGAGGCTTCAGCCATGAAACTCTATTCGGCTCAACAGGCAACAGCCGTTGCCCTGGAAGCCGTTCAGCTTCACGGAGGCAACGGCTATATGGCGGAATACCACGTTGAGCAATTGGCCAGGGACGCCAAGGTGTTGCAGATTTATGCCGGGACCGACGAGATCCAGACGGTGGCAATCGCTCGAGACCTACTGAAGTAGGCCAAAAATGTGAGTAGTGTGACGGAGATTCCGACACACTGCTCGTTGCTGTTGGTCTTGCTGGGGAAGTCCGGTGGTGTCCGGTACTCCAGAGTTACCAGCCGTCACCGGTCACACTGATGGCAATGTCGCCGGTGCAGGACTTGTCTATCGAGCTGCCGTACTGGGTGCTTCCGGTGGACCGGATGTGGATGTAGAAGCAGGTTCCGGAGTTAGACATGGCCGCCGCTCCGACATCGGTCGGCTTGGCGGTGACGCTCACAGCGTTGGGGTCGCTGGACTTGTCACTTCCCGCAATCCACTTGACCTGGGGCTCAGCGGCTCTCAATGCGGTGATGCTGGCCTCGGAAAAGTTGGCGTTGTCGGTGTAGATGATGAGGGCAGTGTTCTGGGCCGTGCGAAGGCTGGACTGGGCCGCCCGGTCGTGGGCCCGGTTGCGCGCTCCGAGAAAGGTCGGTACGCCAATTGCCAACAAGATGCCGATGATCAAGACCACGACCATGACCTCGACCAGGGTGAATCCGCCTTCAGTATCGATGACTGAACGCCGGATCCGGGGGACGCGGTTGCGGGGTGATCTCGAGCTTGCTACGTGATCGACCTTGGTTTCTGCATCCAAGGCGTCTGTCGTGGCCGTAGCCGCGGTACTGGTCATCAGTTCTCTCCTCATAAGTGTGATCGCAGTCTCGGTATGGCCAAGCAGAGCATTAGGGAAACGCCCCGGCGGTGAACCAACAATATGGGGCAGCTATTGGATGAGATCGACGATACGGAACATTGGGAGGTAGAGCGAGATCACCATGCTGCCAACGACTACGCCGATGAATGCCATCAGTAGCGGCTCGATCAGCGAGGCGAAGCCAGCGACGGCAGACTCAACCTCGGCTTCGAAGGAGGCGGCAACGGTCTCCAGCATCTCATCCAACGTCCCGGTCTCTTCCCCGATTGAGACGAGTTGCACCACCATTGGCGGAAAGAGTGGATTGTCGGCCATCTGGCTTCCCATGGAGCCACCTCGTCGGACGACTTGGCGGGTGTCGACCACGGCCTGCTCAATGGCTGCGTTCCCGACCGTTTGTGCGCTGATGGCTAAAGCTTCGAGTACGGGAACCCCGGATCGATTCAGAACGGCAAGCACGCGAGTCAATCGAGCAATGGCACTCTTGTGAAGAAGATCTCCAACCAGTGGCAACCGAAGCTTGGCTTTGTCCCATTTCAGTCGACCGTTCTCTGATTGCTTCCAACGTCGGACCAGATAGGTCGTTGTACCAACGATCAACAGGGTGAGGGGAAGCTTGTCACTGAAAGCTGCGGACACGCCAACAAGGATCCTTGTTGGCAGCGGCAGTTCGCCTCCGAGGTCGTCATAGATGCCGGCGAAGACCGGCACCACGAAGATCAGCATGGCCGCAATCACAAAGGTGATGAGTACAAGAACAGCTATCGGATAAGTGAGCGCGGCCCTGATTTTTTGCCGCAAGGCGACCGAGCGTTCCATGGTGGTTGCCAGTTGTGCCAAGATCTCATCCAGAGCACCGGCGGTTTCACCTGCCCGAACCATGGGGACATAGAGATCGTCAAATACCCGGGGATGCCGGGCGATTGAATCGCTCAACGAGTCGCCAGACTCGACATCGGTTCGAACCCGAGCGAGGGTCTCGACCAGAAACTGGTTCTCCGTTTGCTTGGTGAGGACAGACAGGCTTCTCAGCAGAGGAACTCCAGCCCCCACCATGGTGGCTAACTGTCGAGAGAGGACAGCAATTTCGCGCTCATCGACCTTTGGACCAAACCCAGGAATACGTAGCTCGGTGGTTAGAAGCGACTTGGAAACAGGTTGGACCTCGGTAGGTCGCAAGCCCAAACGGCGAATCCGCTGGGTCGCTTCGGCCTCGGTCGCGGAGAGCAGTCGTCCGGTCCGAACCATGCCGCTGGCATCGATTCCCGTGTATTCATAGTCGATGAGTGTCGTGGTCGCCGGAGCAGCAGGTTTGCCGGTTGGGCGAGGTTGGGGCCGAGTCTTTGTTCGTCTAGTTAGACGGGACTTGGTCTCACTCCTCTTCTTAGTTGGACGAGTCTGGGTTGCGGTCATGATGCGACCAGTGAGGCAAGCGTGGCCTGGTCTCGAGCTGTGGTCATGGCGGCCTCGCGGGCCACTAGGCCCCTGCGAACCATGTCCGCAAGTGACTGTTCGAAGGAGTGCATGCCGTCCTCGCTCCCGGTTTCAAGTAAGGATCGGAGCTGATGCAGCTTGTCTTCGCGGATGAGATTTCTTGCTGCTGATGTTGCTCGGAGGATCTCGGTGGCCGGGAGTAGGGTGCCAGCTGTGGTCGGTACCAGATCTTGGGTGATGATTCCTTGCAAGGACAAGGCCAGTTGCGAACGAATCTGAGGTTGTTGATCGCCGGGGAAGACGTCAATCATGCGGGTGACTGCCCCGGTGGTATCACTGGAATGCAAGGTGGCGAGAACAAGATGGCCAGTTTCGGCCGCAGTCAAGGCAGTACGCATGGTGTCCAGATCTCGTAGTTCACCGATAAGGATCACGTCGGGGTCCTGTCTCAGTGCATGACGCAGGGCGGAGGAAAACGATGAGGTGTCAACGCCAACCTCTCGCTGCTGGATGATTGACTGGTCGGTAACGTGGCGGTATTCGATCGGGTCCTCAATGGTGATGATGTGGGTCGACCGGGTGCGATTGATGTGCTCGATCATTGCCGCCAGGGTCGTCGACTTGCCCGATCCGGTGCGGCCAGTTACAAGTACGAGCCCGTGGTTGAGGTCGGCAAAGGCACGGACGATGTCTGGCAGGCCGAGGTCCTGAATGGTTGGTATACCCTTGGACACCACCCGAAAAGCGCCGGCGAATGAGCCTGACTGACGGAATATGGATACTCGGAATCGCTGATTTCGGCCTTGAGATCCGCGCCATTCCATAGCGAGATCGAGGTCCCCGCAATCAGTCAAGGTTTGTCGCTGGCTCGGTGTTAGCTGCTCAAGCAGTAGATGATCAATGGCCTGGTGATCAAGAGGGCCGACGCCTCGAATGGGACGAAGCTCACCATTGATGCGGACGTGGGGGGCCAGGTCGGCGCTGAGGTGAAGGTCCGATGCTCCGGATTGGATAGCGATGTCCAGTAGCTCGGTCAGGCCTGCAGGTGTCACCGGGGCCCCGTCAGCTAATGGCAAATTTGGGCTGGCCGGTGACGGGCTGAGGTTGTTGTGGTCCAGCGGGGCGCTGTCGGAAGGAATCGGAGCTGTTGGGCCCAAGGCGTTACTGAGAAAGGCGATGCCGTCATCGTCGATTTCGGCCCAGCCTGGCACCGTCGGCTGAGATGATGGTTGCAGCGACAGCATCGCGTCTTCGGTTGCCATTGGTTGCCTTCCTGTTGTGCCGCTGCTCCTGCGAACGCCCTCAGGCTCGGCTAGACAAGCAAGGGTGTGAGGTGCGAGGTGGGCTACTGGGTTGCCAAGTCCGGGGCAAAGCGGGTCGTGTGTGGAGTAGCGAACAGCTGAAGCCCGAGAAGAGGTCATAGCCCGGCTGAAGAGGCCGAGGCTGCGATCATGGCCGTTGCGCGTACCGCCACTCGAAGGCGATTGGGTGAGATTCTTGTTGAGTTAGGCATCGTTTCTGATGCTGACGTCAACGTGGCCTTAGAGGAACAAGGTGCGACTGGTCGTCGCTTGGGTGACGTCCTTCTTGACCGAGGTCTGGTGACCTCGCGTCAGCTGCTCCAAGCGTTGGCCGCCCAGTTTGGTCAAGAATTCGTCGATCTTGATGACCATGTGATCGATCTTGAACTCACCCAGAAGGTGCCACAGCAGTTAGCACGCCGTCATCGTGCCGTGCCAGTCTGGCTGAGCGGTGACCGGGTTGTCATTGCCATGGCGAACCCTGCAGATGTTCTGGCCTTGGATGACATCCGCAGCGTCTTAGGGCGGCAGGTTCATCCTGTGATGGCTGAGGCCCAACAGATTTTCGGCATCCTGGACCGGCTAGGTCTCAGCGATACCCGAGTCCAAGAGGCAATCCAGGCTGCTGTCGGTGCGTCTCGTAGTGAGGAGACCATCACTGACCGGGTCGAACCGCTGGCAACCGGCGCGGATCAGTCGCCCATTGTGCAGTTTGTCAATCTCTTGCTTTCCAAGGCCGTGCAAGAACGAGCATCCGATGTTCACATCGAGCCAACCGCGGATGAACTCCGGGTTCGGTTCCGTGTTGATGGGGTTCTTCACGACGCCATGTCTCCGCCAAAGTCGCTGCAGGCCGGAATTGTAAGCAGGCTGAAGGTGATGTCGGAGATCGACATTGCTGAGCGTCGAATTCCCCAAGATGGACGTATGACCATCTCCGTAGGAGGAGCCGATATCGACCTTCGAGTCGTCACCCTGCCGACGGTGCATGGAGAAGCAGTCGTACTTCGCATTCTGAAGAACGACCGAGAAGGGGTCGGCGTCGCGTCGCTTGGTTTCTTGCCCCACCAGCTGGCCAAGTATGAGGAAGCCTTTCGGCGTCCCTGGGGCGCCATCTTGGTTACTGGTCCCACCGGATCAGGAAAGTCCACAACCTTGTATGCGACTCTTGAGGAGCTCCGGGACCCAACACGGAACATCATCACCATCGAGGATCCGGTTGAGTACCGCATTGAAGGTATCAAGCAGGTGCAGGTCAACAATAAGGCAGGCATGTCGTTTCCGACCGCGTTGCGGTCGTTCTTGCGTGCTGATCCTGATGTGTTGCTGATCGGCGAGATTCGTGATGGCGAGACAGCGACAATTGCCATCGAGGCCTCACTAACAGGTCACCTGGTGCTTTCGACCTTGCACACCAACAGTGCAGCAGCAACTCCGATGCGGTTGCTTGAGATGGGGGTGAAACCCTTCCTGGTGACATCGTCGGTCACCGCAGTGGTAGCTCAGCGCCTGGCTCGTTTGCTTTGCGACTCCTGCAAGAAGCCAGTGGAACTTACGGCTGAAGCTGTCACTGCCATTGGTATCCCTCAGGAGTTCCTGACTGAACAGGGCACTCTTCAGGTCTTCCAGGCCGGTGGCTGTTCTTCGTGCGGTAATACCGGCTATCTGGGTCGATTCGCTATCCATGAGGTGATGGTGATGACGGAAGAAATTGCTCAACTCATCTTGACTAGGGCGACGTCGGATGCGGTTGAGCGCTTGGCTGTCCAGCAGGGCATGACAACCCTGAAGGCGGACGGCATCGCCAAGGTTGCCCTTGGAATGACCAGTTTGGAAGAGCTCCACCGCGTCGTCGCCTAGTTCGTAGTCGGACCTTGGAACCAAACGAGGGCTAGAAGGATCCGAGGATGACGACCCCGGTTGCTAACGAGAGTGCAGGCCCAAAGGGAACACGGACGTGTCTCATTGCCAGCAGTGAGCGACTAGCCGGTGAACCCCTGGTTCGGCCGGCGCTGACCGCGATGCCAACTAGTCCGATAGTTGAAGCGAGCAACAAGACGAAGCCGAGCCTCCATCCCGTATCCAACCAGTCCGAGGACAGCCATCCAACAAAGAGTCCAAGGAGCGCGGAAAGGCGGACATCGCCCATACCCATGGCTGATGGGTTGAGGAGATGGATAACACCGAGCAGACCCGAGAAGGCCAGCGATCCCAGAAGAGCAAGGGTAAGCGAGCCCGGTTCGCCGACTGCTGACAAGAGCAGCAAGGAAGCAACAGATGCGGCGAATGCTGGCTTGACAATGACGCTTGGTATCCGTTGTTGGCACCAGTCAATGATGGAGACTGCTAACAAAGCACCGGCCAGCAAGAGCAATGGGATGAGTCGCATCGACCAACCTGTCTGAAAACCAACCAGGGCAAAGGTCACTGCGGATATTGCTCGAATTGTTATTGGGCTTGGCACGGCCTGTCCGCCGTGAAGCTGGTGAGATCGGAGCGCTTGCTTGTTGATCTGACTGCCAACGGCAATACCCGCTATGAAACAGGTCATCGAGATGAGTACGGTCATTGTTTTGTTCCATGCCTCTAGCTGGCTGGATTCACCGGCGAGGAAGTTCTGGACTCATCTGCCATGAAGTAATTGTCCAGTTGCCCGGTTCCTGGCTGATATTTGTCAAGTCTGGCTCGATGGAGACGACCCCCTTTGATCGGATCTCCAGTGACCGAACGGTTAGCGAACCGCGCAGTGAGAAATCCAGCGGCACGAAATCGCGGCCCGGCGCATAGATGTTGGCAGAGATCGTCGAGGTCTGGCCAAGGAACAGGGTTCGCTCCTTTTCATTGGTGCGAACATAGATCTGAACATCAGATGATGGCTGTTCAATATTGACCGTGGCTTCGTAGAACATCAATGTCGTCCATTCTCCGACATAGACGATGAGGGGTGGGTTTTCGACCTTGAGTTCGCCCTTGAAGATCACCGCCTCGCCCTTGGTCTCACAGACAAATGGCACTCCACCCTGTCCATCGACGACCTCGTTGAAAACAATCTCGTCGGCGCATTTCTGGACAGGGCCGGTCGGAAACTCGGGTTCTTGGGTCAGAAACGGGCCTTCAGACTTGATCAGATTCTGACACTCTTCGCATGTCCCGTTCGGGGAGAAAATCTCTTGGGTGTCGCCGGGTTCTGACCCGTTGAACTTGATTGTCCCATTGCTGCCGATTGCGCCGCTGATTCGCCCTTGGTTGTCGTCACTGACCAACCAGGAATTGGTGAAGAGACTGAAGCCATACCTGACTGAGCCTTCTAGCCGGGCATCAATTGCCCGGTGAACACCGTTGATCTCGGCCTCGGCTCGGATCTGAACGGTCTGTTCGTCGGTGCGTTCAACCCTGTAGAAGAACGATCCCTGGATGAGTTCTCCCTCGCCCTTGAACGGGAGGGGTTCCCCATTGTTGAGACGTGAGACTGCCTCCGCCAGCGATCGCTCCGCCCCAGCTTCTGCCGCAGCGCGTTGATCCAGCTGCTGGGAGTGGTGGAGGGTTTGCTGGCTTCTTGATAGGGCCGCCGCTCCAAGAAGGGCGATAATCATCATGATCATCAGGGCGATGGCAACGCTTCCGGTTTCGGAATCAACACGCTGCTGATCTACCGAATGGTGTTGCTTGTTTCGTAGCCAGGATGAGCTAGATTTCAACATGACAAGAGTTCCGGATTGAGTCGAAAGGTCGCCGATGCCTGCCGAAGATCAAGTCCTCCGTCGGGCCGCGGACTATGGATGAGAATCTTGATTTGGGCGGTACAGAGACGAAGCTTTTCTGGGTCTGTCCGTGGATCAATTTGTTGTCCGTCAGTGGCAAGGTAGACAAAGGTTGCTTCCTCTTCGTCGGGTACCACCAGCGACATGGTCAAGGTCGGGTACGGCTTTGCTCCCCGTACTGGCTCGCTTAGGAGACGTTGCAGCCCGCTTTTGTCAACCTGCCATTGCACCAGGACCGGCTTGCCATCAGTATTGGTCAGTGAGAGAGCAAGGGATTGCCTGAGGTCCCTTGCGGTGGAGAGCTCTGGGGCGAATCTGGCAATCCGGACATCATCCACGATCTGATCTAGAGCCCTCCAGGCCTCGGTCTCGGTCGTGATTCGTTGATCTTGCACGGCTGCATGGTTGGCTGAGCTTCGCAGCATTGACATCAGGGTGACGGACAGGGCAGCGAACAAGGCGAGAGCAACCAGAACTTCGGCGATGGTGATACCGCTCTCGTTGTTCACTCGGTCTAGGCGAGAGTTCATCTTCCGCCCCCTTCAAAGAGGCCGGACTCTTGTTGGATGATGTGTGTGCCCGAGCTATCGGCCCACTTGATTTCGATATTCACGACCTTGTAGCTCTTTTTGACCAGGTACACATCCGTGCCAGTATCTGCCCAGGTGATCCTTCGAACAATGGTGTATTCGGTCCCATCGATCATGCGAGTGTTGTAGGGAGAAACAGGATTGATGTTGCTCGCAGGATCCTTGGTCCAAATGACGCTCTCGTGGCCTCGGAATGATGGCTCGAATCCCTTGTCGTTCGGATCGAGACCGGCTCGTTCATAGGGGATGGCTCGAATTGCTTCCATCTCAGAGACGATGAGGTGAGACGCCTGGGTTCGATGCTCTGCTGCCGAACTGGCTTGACTGGATAGCGTGAAGACACTGGCGGCGCCGACTATTCCCACTCCCATCAACATGGTGGCAACCAATACTTCAACCAGGGTGAATCCAGAGTCGCGACACCGGCTCCCGCGCTGTGCACTAGCGCCCAAGCGCGTAGAGCTGGCTTCTCGTTGGGAGAGGTCAGCTGCGGGGAAGGAACGATTCTTGAACCAATGATCAAGAAGCTGCCACCCGTGTCGGAGGAAGGTCACACCCTTTGTTTTCGGCTAGATGCGGTGATCAATAAGGTTGTGTAGACACATTTGCTTATGCAGCGACAAAGGTGGCCGACCATTCTTAGGAAGCGTTAGCCAGTTTGGTGTAGCGCATCGTCTCATCATGAGAGCAGGTTGGTGTATGGCGGATTCCGTCATCGGATTGATGATCGATTCGGACAAGATCAGAGCAGTTGAGGTCCAAAAATGGAAAGGGGCCAACCCAAGAGCCATTCGCGCGGGTGAAATCCAGCTACCTCCCTCGGCCTTTGTCAATGGTCTCATCATCGATCCTGAGGCCGTCAGCTCTGCCTTGCGCACCCTGTGGCGAGCCGAACGCTTTGGCAGCAAGCGTGTCATTCTCAGCATTGATGGTCGCCAAGCAATAGTTCGCAGAACAGATCTTCCTACTGACTCCGCCGATGGCATGAGGCGTGCCGCGGGATTCGACATTGAAGAGCTGTTGAGCTACCCCCTTGACGAGGCCATCTTTGATGTCTCCGAAATTGAAGAGGCGGAATCAACAACAGATCAGCAGGCAGCGAACACGGAGGATCAAGAAACCGCGTGGAGCTCCGCCATCGTGATTGCAATTCATGAATCAACTCGCCGATCTCTCCTGGATGTTGTTGTTGCCGCGGGCTTGAAGCCTGGCGGTCTGTACCTGGCGTCTGAGGCACTGGCGAGAAGTGTCGCCTCCACCGGCGAGCCATCTGGGCCTGCTGGTGAGGAGATTCCTTCCGAGGACGGCGTAGCTGATGTCATTGCCGTTGTTGCTGTAGGGGAGAATCAGACCGATGTCGTCATACGCGATGGCGGAGGAATCCTGTTCTCTCGTACCCTTACCGTCGGCGTTGGGGTGACGGCGCTTAATGTCGCTGACGAGCTTGAGTCCCATCTTGAAGGATTGTCTGGGTATCGGTCGCGGACCGATGGTCAAACCGAGTCAGAACGCCGCGCCTCCGTTGCTCAGGCCGGGTTGTCAACGGTGGTCGAAGGGGTGCGCAGAACGCTCTCCTACTACCAGTCCGAACTAGATCGACGCGTTATTGCCCGGGTCTTTGTTACTGGTCCGCGGGCTCACGTTGATGGTCTCGTTCCTG
>JAJRQY010000145.1 GCA_024280015.1 Actinomycetes bacterium | reverse complement strand
CTTGGTTGTCGGGAATCGAGGCGGTCAGGTTGCGGACTGCGGAGGAAGCCATGCTGGAAAACCTAGAAGGCGGCGGGAGTCGACTCAATCGGTGATTGGTCGTACGACCCCTGAGAAGGGCTAGATCTACTGGGTTGTCGGGCTGGAAATATCGTTGCGTTGTGCCCACAGCGTGGCTTGAAGACGATCCGATACCCCAATCCGGCTGTAGATCTGGGTGAGGTGTGCTTTGACTGTCGATTCGGCGATGCCAAGTTGCCGAGCGATCTGCTTGTTGAGTAGTCCTTGGGCCACGAGACCCAGGACCTCGAGTTCTCGCTCGCTGAGTTCGTGGTTGGAGCGGGACTGGCCGTCGCTACGCAGGGCCGAGATTACGGCGCTGGCGGCCCTGGGGTCGAGGGGGGAGTGGCCGGCACTGGCTTGTCGAATGGCCTCGAGTACCTCTGCAGGAGAGCTGTCCTTCAGCAGGAACCCGCTGGCCCCTGCCTCAAGGGCAGTCAGAATGCTCCCCTTTTCGCCAAACATGGTGAGGACAACAATCCGAGTTTTGGGATGCTGCTTCGCTATCTCGGCGATGGCAGGCACACCATTGCCTTTTGGCATGGACAGATCCATGAGAACAATGTCTGGTTCGGTGGCTGCGACTACTCGCACACCTTCGTGACCGCCCTCAGCGGTGCCGACAAGCTCCATGTCTGTCGCATCTTCGAGCACCGCCTCGAGACCTTCTCGAACAACCCAGTGGTCATCGATGAGCACAACGCGAATCATCCCAGCGGTACCCGCGCTCGAGCAATCAACCCAGTTCCGGACAGGGGAGGATGCAGTTCGAGAATTCCGCCAGCAGCAACCAGGAGATCTGCCAGTGACCGCAGCCCGAGCCTTGGCCGTTCATCGGCGCCTGATTTGGTCGCTTCCAGGCCCTGTCCATCGTCAGCTACTTCGATCATCAGCTGATCCTCGTTTCGATGGACGGTGATGTTGATTTTGGAGGCTCGGGCGTGACGTCTGGCGTTGCGTAAGAGTTCTCGAACGGTGCGGTAGGTGAGCATGACGTTGGCGTTGGACAGTGCAAGTTGCTGTTCAATATCGACAGAAATGGTGGCCGTGTCTGATGCAGTCTCCGACGCCAGGTCAGCAATTGCCCGATGTAGTCCGATCTCGTCAAGGTTGGGGGGATAGATATCCACGAGCAGCGATCGAAGAGAGCGCACAGCACGTCGGGTCGCCACTGCGGCATGCTTGGCCACCTCAGCATCACGTTGATTGCCGAGTCGTTCGGACCGGTCCCCCAGGACAGCCAAGGACATGGAGATTCCAGCCAGGTCCTGCACAGTGCCGTCGTGGAGGTCACCAGCAATCACGCGTCGTTCTTGGTCCGCGGCGGCAATTGAGCTGCGAAGGGCCAACTGTTCATGGGTCTGTGCTTGATTGAGTCGACGAACGAGGAGATAGGTGAGGGGGAGTTGCAAGCTAAAGAGGGCGAAGATTGCACCAAGGGCCAGCGGTGCCATTGACAAGAAAAGATCGCCAGAACGAGCGTCAACAACGGCGTAAGGACGATACGTCTCGAAGAGGTACTCGTTACCATTCACGTCGGCGAGGCGCTGATAGACCTCGAGTTCTTCGACTGCACCGAACATTCCTTCGTCAGTTTCCCTCTCGGGATCACTGACCTTGCTTTGCGGCAGGCCGGTAGCAAACGCCTCTATGGCGGCTTCGTCAAGATCGTGCACGCTTCCGATGAGGCCGGTTTGATCGCTGTAGATGATTCGTCCGGTGCGGTCCCACAGGCGAACATGGCTGATCTCGTCGGAAAGCACACTTTGGCGAACCGTATGATCCAGAGCGAGCAAATCTGCATTGGCAGACAGGAGATCCTCCGGAATTGCTGGGTTGATATACAGCTCTCCTAGCTCCACCGTGTTGCGCGACGCATCTCCGAGGGCCTGCTGGAGGGCAAGCCTGCGGGTTGCCCACACCGTTATGGCGGCAACGATGACCAGGACGGCCAATGCGGTGAACGCGAACTGGAAGAGAAGCTGTCGGGTCGAGACGGGTTGGCTCACGTCCCGGCTGATTCCCTGGGAAGTCCGTCGTCTGGCAGTTTCAGTTCGAGGTGTTTCTGTGCCCATAGTGCCGCCTGTGAACGATTCGTGACCCCTATCTTGGCGTACGTCGCACTGAGATGCGACTCGACCGTCTTGAGCGCTATGTCCAGCTCGTTGGCCAGCTGGCGGTTGCTCCATCCCAGTGAGACGAGATGGACCATTTCGGTCTCCCGCTTGGTTAGTGACAAGGTCGATGCTTCTCGGAGGTCGATTTCTGGTTGGTTCGGGGCTGGTGTGTCAAGGGCCTGGGTGGCAGTGGTGATTGCAGCAATGATCTGTTCGGGTGGGGCGTCTTTCATTACGTAGCCAACCATTCCCACTTCGAGACTCGCCTGGGTTAGCCGCTTTCCACCGTGGGCGCTGAAGGCCACAATCCGAGCATTGGGGTCTCCTTGCAGAATTGCAGCTGCGGCATCCATCCCGCTTTCTTCCCCTAGCCGGAGATCCATCAACATGACGTCAGGCTGCAGCGCCTCATAGAGTCTGACTGCCTCCGCCGCCGATGTGGCTTGCCCGATGAGCGTGAGTCCAGGAGTACCGGCCAGGAGGGCGTCAACCCCTTCTTGTATGAGCTGATGGTCATCAGCAATCAGAACACGAATCATGGTCATAGCCCGGCAGGATTGCGGTTGGTCAGCTGGGCATCCACGGCCAAGGAGGTAGTAGGGAGAGCTGCCTTGTTCGCGTTCATGGCTCGCCTTCGCTTCCTGGGTCATGGACCGGCCCTGCAGCCTTTGGTCAGAGTCGTGCTTGACCTCAGGCTAGTTGTGGTCGTACTAGGGGAGTGACAGGAAAGGGTTAGCAAATGGCAAAGCCAACCCGGAGCCGCAGGGATTGGCCGATCCAGCCGGGCAAGTTGTCGAGTCGTTTGTCGCTGATGTTCTTTGATGCTTCTATTCGGGCGAGATCGAGCCGACGATGTCTTCTGGTAGTGCTGATTGGGTGGGCTGGAAACCGATGATCAAACCGCCATTGTCAGCAGCGACTACCGCGATTCGGTTGGCGACCCCAAGCTGCAGAGCCAAAGCGTTCGGGTCTTCTTCAACCCGGGCAAAGTCGATGCAGGGTTCCGCCACCACGCACCGTGATGCTCCTTCATCTTGACCTGAGAGGAACACGTCGAAGCGGAGACTCGTGAGACCGTCAGCATTGTCTCCTGATTCCTGGAAGTTGAAATCCTTGTCGGTGAACCAGCCCTGCGGCGACATCCCGTCGAACGCCTGCTCGGTCAGAGCCAAGGTGAATTGGCTTCCCCCTTCGGTCTGCAGCACGATGTGGTCTGCACCGCGGACAATCAGGGACGCATCTCGCAACAGCTCAAACTGGACTACCTGTCCGGACAGGGTCACTTCGTGGGTACCCGACTCGACGGGAATCGGGAGACTGACCACCCCGGGCCCTGCAAGCGTGTATCCAGTGGCGTCAATCGTCTGAGGCGACCTCCCCTGCAACAAGACAAGGCTCAAGGAACCGAGGCCCAGAAAGGCAACTACCGCAGCCACCAGCAACAATCGGTGGCCTGTTGGCGTCCGCATGGTTTGGTCGCGAACTACCCGGATCAGCTCCGCTGAGTCGGTCGACTGATCGGTCCGGGTCGTGTGGCTCCTTTGGCCCGCCAAGTCATCAATGATCCGTTGCTTGGCACGCTGCCTCTCTACATCGGTGGGGCGATGTTGGTTGCCAAGTCCTCCCAAGAGGGAGCCGATCTCGTCTTCACCATCACCAAGTTCTGGGCTCATGACTCAGCCTGAGCATAGGCGGACGCGAGAGACCGGCGACCTCTGGCTAGGAGTGATTCGGTTGCCGAATAGGAAAGCTGGAGAGCCTCAGACACTTCGGAGACGGAGAACTCATCCAGGTAGCGAAGCACCAGCGAGGCTCTTTGGCGATCGGGGAGCGTGTCCAGTGCGTTCATGATCCTCGTGTCGTCGGTCCCGATGACTTGTACCGAGACCGGCTCGGTACTCAGCGATAGTTTCTCCAGGCGTGCTCGATGCCTCTCGCCCCGCCTCCAGTGGTCAATAAGGCGTCGCCTCGCCACCGTGATTAGCCAACCCTCATGGACTTCGGCTCCCCTTCCGTCGGCAAAGAGGCGGGAGGCTTCGACGAAGGCATCAGAGGAAACGTCTTCTGCCATCTGACGCGATCCACACCGAACTAGGCAGAAGCCAAAGACCGAGTCGAACGATTCTTCAAAAAGCTGCTGAAGCCGGTGCTGCCCCAAGGAAGCCAACGTTGGCGCCGGTCCTGCCTTGGGGGTTGCTCGGTAACTCACAACAGTAAGACGTCCTCCAGGCCAGTAATCTGTCGCGTTGGCGCCTTCTCCGGTGGTGGCACAAAATTTGTCTTCGGCGACAGATTCTGGCCGACAGCTTCGTCTAACAGCTTGGCAGGTGTTAGAACCACCAGTAGGAATGACCATGACTTCTTTGTGCAGACCACCCCGGCAAGAGTGTGTACGCCGGTATCGAATTGGGAGCCGGCACCAGCTGTGGATGATGCTCGGTACGATCTTGTTGATCGCTGGGGCATGCGGTACCCCGGAGGATCCAGAGGCACAAAAGGAGTCTCTCTCAACACAAACAACTGAGCCCGTAGCAAGCTCGTCGGTGACCTCAGCTCTGTCCTCGACCACCACACAAGCTGTTTCGGACGTCGCTCCATCGACGACAGCCCAACCATCTCAGCCCTCGGGTGACCCAAACGATGTGCGGACCATTGTCGTGCCTGCCCTTGGCGGACTAAAGATGGAGCTCGGAGCAGATCTGTCGGTCATCGTCAACGACGACATCATCGGCATTGCGGACCGCAACTACGCCGGTGAATCGAACAGCCTCGCTGGACGGCTGATCATCGGTCGGATTAGCCAGACGGATCGGGTCCTCCCGCTGGCGACCTTGGACGACGTCGTTGAACGAATCGTGGAGTCCGGGGGAGCGGAGGTTGCTGAGACCGGTGAGACATTGATGCTCCTTGGACACGAAGCCACGCTCTATCGCATCGAGGGGGATCTGAAAAAGAAGGACTTCTTCCTTTTCAGTTCTGGTCCTCAAGGATTTTTCACCAATGCCCCCTGGTCACCGCTGCCGCTCGCCGAGTTGTTCATGGCCCAGTTGGATCAGGGAGTGCTATTCATCGGTAGTACCGCGCTGGACGAAGAGGGTTTGGCCAGGGGTCGGGAACTGCTGGAGCGAGTTCTGCCGACCCTCGAGCTGACAACACCGGATGGACAGGTTGCCTCTTTACCGGACCCTGCTTCAAAGCTGCCTAGGCGGGGGGAGGCTCAAACCGTAGTGCCCGTACCCTATGACCCTGATGGGCCGGCTCTGCTGGATGGCCTCTTCGGTCCAATCGACGGGGGAGAACATCAGGTATTGAACTTGAGCCCGGCTCTGTTTGTGACAACACCCAACAACTGGGCCGTACAACTGAACTTTCCCGGGGTCGTTGTTCTCACCGACGATCGGAGCTTTGGTCCGGGGGACCGAGGCCTCGTCTTTCGACAAGGAATAAACCAGATCCAGGCATCTGGCCCGGGGGAGTCCCCACTTGGCGATCCGATTCCCATTGATGATATCGAAGCATTTCTGGCTGCGCCGCCGCCAAATCTCTTGGTCACCGACATTCTGCCAGCCGTCGATGTCGGAGGACTGCGTGCGGTGCAATTCGACCTTCAGATCCGAGAAGGCTCAACGTGTCGAGCCAATGACCCGTGTCAGTTCACCTTCACCAGTCCCATCGGCCAACAGAGCATCCTGCCCGACCACAAACATCGGATCTGGTGGATTGTCGATGTTCCGAGTGTTGCCCCGTTGATGATCATCGCCAGCGCTCCTAGCGCTGAGTGGCTTGAGAGCGCCACTGACGTTGTCTCAAGCATCGAATTCCAGTGACCCGCTAGTCCAATTCACGCCAAATCTTTTCGACGCGACAGATTTAGGCGACCGGGATCGTCTTTCCGGTCATCGTCCCGAAACCAGAGGGACCTAGACGCAGGAATGACTATGGCTCTCATCTTCGAACGTCCGCCGACCAACAGTTCACCTCGCTTGCGCCGATGGGCGATGCCGGGAGTACTGCTGACATTGGCACTTGCCGGGGCCGCTTGTAGCAGTGGTGACGAAACCGGGGATGGAGCCACCAAAGCGACTATCTCGACGACTGAATCGCCACCGAGTGATGACGGCAACGATGGTTCCGATGAGGGGCCGGGTGAAGCAGTCGGTCTCCAGGAGGGCGAGCTAGTCGGTCCTGGCTGGTTCTCGACCGCCTCCATGGGTACGGAGCTCGCCTTCAACCTGGACCGTGAGTGGTTGGTGGCGGTCCAGGATGATGCCTTCACGGTCTTGATCGACAGCACGGTCGGACCCGGTATTGACGCTGGCCTGGTCCTGCTGCGTCCAATTGCCTTTCCCGCAGCCAGTGAGCTTGTCAACAACGAGGGCGGCTTCTCGGGGCCCATTGATCTTGCCGCTTGGGCCACCAGCGACACCAAGATCGTGGCCAGTATCCCGGTGGACCTGTCAGTCTCAGGTCAATCCGGCTACTACATCGACGTTCATGTCGACCCATCCAATGACACCACAATTCCGGGTGGATGTGGGCCGACAGAAAGCGACACCTGTGTCTCGCTTCTCGAACCCGGCAATCCGGCCCAGCAACCAGTGATCATTGTTCGGACGAGTGAGTGGTATCGGATCTGGTCAATAGATCAGGGCGAGGAACCCCCGATCATTGTCTTCGCCTTTACTAGCGAAAGCGACGGGGAGTGGTTCACAAATACGGTCGACCAGGTTGTGACATCGTTCGTGCTTGGCGACTCAGCTCCGCATCCCGTCAACCCAGATGATCACGTGGCGGGCGCCGACCCCGATACTGGAGCGACTGAAGTCATCGGCCAGTTCCATGTTCTGGAGGTCGGGACCATCTACACCGACTCGCTGGGAACCCGTATGACCCTAGAGCTTGAAGAGACGCTCTGGGTACAGCCCAATACTGCCGGCTTCTTTGTGCTCACTGATCCATCTTCGAAGGACCCCGGTGACCAAGACCTGGTCTTTCTTCGGCCACTGACTCTGGCTGATCCTTCGGCCCCCAACTCAGATCCAGCTAGAGCTGAAAAGATAGATGCCAGTTCGACAGAGGATTGGCTTGCCCTTCTTCCCGAGCATGTGACCATTGGTGAAGTGACAGAGATGACCGTTGGTGGCTTCGACGCCAAGACGTTCACCCTGACGGTCTCGGAGACTGATCTCTGTGACCCGGACCGGACTTGTGTCTACCTCACCACCAATCCGCTCGCTGTTGTCGGCTTCAGAGAGGGCTTCTTTCACCGGATTCTGTTTGTCGAGCAGGGCGACGAGAACCCGCTCGTTGTCGTGTTGGGCTGGGAGGAAGACGACGCTGACTGGGAGGCCCGGGCGTTAGCCATCTTAGAAACCGTCACCTTTGGTGAAGTCAAACCAACCCCTAGTGCCTCCTAGGCGGCACGGTCCGGCCGTCTGCCTGTTACCTCGCTTGACGTGTTTATATGATATGTACATGCTCAAACGTATGCCGGAATTGACCACAATACGGGTGACCCGTTCGACTCGGGAGGCCCTAAAGCGCTTAGCCGAGGATGACGGATTAACCCACGATGAAGAGCTTGCTCGTCTGCTGCGCGCCGAACGCCAGCGCCGAATGGGCGCCTCTTTGACGCTGCAGCCGGAACCAGAGGATCGTGCATGGATGAAGGCCGGCCTGTCGACTATGGGTCAGCATGTAGGCCGGTGACCTCATTCAAGTCGATTTCGGAATACCAGCTGGAAGTGAAGGCGGTTTCGTAAGGCCTGCAATAGTAGTGACCGCCGACGCAATCCTTGAATTCACCCCCAGGACGTTTCACGTCGTACCTCTCACCGGCAACACCAGGCGAGACCTTCCAACCGAAGTCTTGATCAGCGCGCCAGGGCTCACTGCAGACTCTGCGGCACAGTGTCACCTATGTTCTGTGGTCAGCATCGAGAGTGTTCTCGACTCGGCCTACGGAAATGTCGGCGCTGCGACTCTCGCCCAAATACGATCTGTCATCTCCGATCTTCTAGACCTCCAATAAAATGAGGAGAGGATGTCCTGGATCTGGCGGAGGCACCGTGGTCCCGAACTTCGTTCTGCTGGTAGACGCTCACACGCAACGGACGGCCTCCAACGACCCCAAGTTGCTTCAAACTCCAAGCACACCAAACCCGAGTCGAGTAGCGCTCCAAATGCGCCGTCTGGCAGCGAAAGATGATTGGCCAACTCAATAGCGGTGCTTCCTATGTGAACGTGATCAATGGATTCCGGCACCAGCTGGAGTATGAGAACAGGATACCGAACAGCACCAGCTGCTAACACCCTCCGATCTGGTCCCGAACCGCTTGTAGCAGGAATTCGCGGGTTTGTGGGAACCAGATGAGTTTTGGCTTCGTCTGAGCTTGTGGAGCGATGCTTCGACTGAAAGTAGGCGGATCATGATCAAACAATTACAAACAGCGCTTTCTGTTGTAGGCCTGACCCTCATACTTGTTCTGGTGGGTTGTGGCTCAGAGACTGCGCTTGACCCAGCCGAGTCCAGTGTTGCTGATGCCCCCGCCTCAACGGTCGGCTCTGAACCCGAGCCTGACACCGAGGAGACATCAGATGGTGAGTTGCCGGTGTTCACTAAGGAAGAGACATGGCCATCTGACCCAGTGATTGGTGTCTGGTACCGATTGGACTTCCGTGACTACGCGTTCTGCGGGGCGGATGAACTTCTGGTCCCAAACACGCCTAGTGAACTCGTTTACTTCAACAACGCGCCTTCAGCGACATTTCGTTCATCCCTGTTCAAGCACAGCGTTGACGGTCAGGTGTTGCTTGGATTCGCGAGACTTAGAGATGACGAGAGCATTGACTACTCTCACGACGGTTCGAACAACATTACGAACTATCAGCTCGCCGCTGTCGAGGATGTCAATCTCCCTCCCTGCGAATAGGCCTACGGGCATCGAACGCGTCGTCAGAGGAAAACCAGCTACAACTCCAACACTGAACGAGCCCGACTCAAGGTCCGATACACAGTCGGCCGGGAGATCGCGAACACCTCAGCAAGATCAGTGATGCTATGACCACCCGCTTCATGCATCCGAACCAGTTCCTTCTGCTGCATCGCTGACAGCTTCGGTTGTCTGCCTCTGAGTTTCCCTTTCGCACGAGCAACAGCCATCCCCTCACGAGTGCGCATGCGCAGTAAGTCAACTTCGAACTCGGCGAACGTGGCCAGGATGTTGAAAAACATTTTGCCCATCGGGTCAGTCGGGTCATGGACCTGGCCACCAAGAGACAACGCCACGCCTTGGGCAGTGAGTTCATCCCCGATAGCGCGTGCATCGGGCACTGAGCGGGGTGTCCGGTTGGGGATCCTCAAACGGACACTCAGAGCCGCAGCCGCCTTGTCATATCTAGCCGAACCTCTCCGTAGGGTTTGACGTGGTTCCAGAACAATGGGGTCAACCCACGGCGATCAGCAGCAGTGAGCCTCCCAATCCAATCCGGACTGATAAGCACTTCCTGGATCATGAGGGTGTTGACGTAGACGAGAGCGGACTGAAGGATCCTCAGACAAGCTACGGATAGTTCTTGTTCTTCTGGGCGGTTCGAGGTGAGCTTGCCACTGTTGCCAAAGAACAAGACGTCGCTGCCGCCGTGCCATGACTCGAGCACGTTGAGTCCGGAGTTCGTGTCTCGTTGCAAGGTCCGGTCCCGTAAGTATCGGGCCACGAAGATTGTCTTCTCGGCCTGGCCGCATTCAAGCATGGCCTGGTAAGTGGGGTGCATGGCATTTGTTTGCATGAATCGGCGCAGGATCGCCTCGCTCGAAGCGGTTCCGGTTCTAATAGCGGTCGCGTAGCGAATCATCTGGTCGTACTGCTCAGTGATTAAATCCCACCGGATTGGGCGTTGCTTCATTGCCGGTGTCAGCCTTGTCCAACGGTCTTTGGCGCCGGTCTGAGATGGGTAGAACTTGACGTGGTTGATCCGCTTGATCCTCGGCAGGAGTTTGAACCCGAGCAGGCGGGTGAT
>JAJRQY010000144.1 GCA_024280015.1 Actinomycetes bacterium | reverse complement strand
TTGGCTCTGCAAACTGCTCGCTCCCCAATTAGTAGGATCTGGACCATCCCCGCTCTCGCTGGTGCATTTGCTCTGCTCCTGGGAAGCCAATCCAAGACTTCCTTGGCTAGCGCCATCCTCATCACCATATTGATGGGCGTGTATCAGTTCTTCCGATCAAGGGAAAAACTGTTTGGAGCTGTCGCTCTATCTATGTTCTCGGCTTCCGCAATTGGTGTCCTTTTTGCCACCGCAGCGTTGCCTCTTCTAACTGACCTGCTGGACAAGGACATCACCCTGACGGGCCGAACCTCTCTTTGGGCCAACCTCATCCCCGAGATCAGCCGACGCCCCTTTCTCGGCCACGGCTACTCCGCCTACTGGAATGGCTGGCTTAGCCCGGCGCGGCGGATCTGGCTTCTGGAAGACTGGAACCCGCCCTCGGCCCATAATGCCGCTCTTGAATATCTGCTCCAGATAGGTGTCGTTGGTCTTGTGGCAGTCCTCATCTTCTTTGCAACATCGGTAGTTCGCTCAACCCGGCTGATTCGTGACTTCCCAGGGGCACCAGCAACTCTTCCCATCGCCATGCTCAGCTACATGTTGATGTTCTCTATGACTGAGTCCGGCATACTCTCACGAGGAATCGGATGGCTCCTCGTTTCGGCCTCGACAATGAGCGCAGCCACTCTCCTAACTGGAGAGAAAATGATGAATCTCAGCAAACCAGCTCCGCCTGCGCTTCACCAACCAAGGGAACTCGTTTCTCGATGATGTACCAAGATCTCCGGACCGAGGGTAATTCGGTCAGTCTCAAGGACTACCTCAACTCCATTCGCGCTCATCGCCTTCTGATCCTTCTTTCTGGGCTGCTTGGACTGGCTCTTGCCCTCTGGTTCACGGGAACGAGGACTCCCAGCTACGAGGCCGAATCCAGCGTCGTACTTGGCCCAACCATGGTCGGTTCGACCAACGAGAACCCGCGCGCTCCAGCGCTCGAACGCGAGATGGCCATCGTTGGCTCCGACATAGTGGCTGAAGCTGTCGCCGCAAGGGTGCCCGAGCGAGACGTCGACCAACTCTTGGAGGAGTTGGATGTGCTCTTCGTTCCTGAGAGTGAGATCCTCACCATCCAGGCCACTGACATCGATCCCTCCGTCGCCGCCGAAATTGCTAACGCTTTCGCCGAGTCCTACGTCGAATTCACCGAACAGACGGCAATCGATCTTGTTGACTCCGAGCGGATCATCCTGGTGGCTCAGTCCGAAGCCGCATTAGCCAAGGTCAATGAGTTCGCCGTCGAGCTGGAGCGACTGGATGTCTTACAAACAGCTATCGACATAGACATCGACATCTCGGTCGCTGCTCGACGACAAGAATCCCTCAAGATTTCTCAGGATCGCGCCATTGTGCAAAGCCAATACGGGCTTGCCCTGACCGACAGCCGTGATCTGGCGAACGAGCTGGCCAAGGTAGAGCGCCAAATGGCCACCCGAGAGCAGAGCGCTCGGGTCCTCGTCCTGGCTGAAGAACCAGACGGTCCGAAAGGGCCATCCAACGGGCTCGTTCTCATCGCCCTAACCTCAATCGCTCTGCTGGGCGGCGTTGTGGCCGCCATTGTGCGGGACAGTATTGACATCACCGCCCGGGACGAGTCAACCATCGCCACTGCCCTCCAGACACGAGTCCTGGGCCATATCCCTGTCCTCCCCTTGCAGTCTCGCCGGGGGCCTGGAGCCATCGTCATGCGGTCCAATGCCCAATCGATCGGTAGCCAGCGGGTGCGTGAGGCTTTCCGGCGTCTCCGCTCGGCTGTGCAGTTCTTGTCCATCGTTCAAGAAGACGAGGGAGCAATGGTTATTGCCGCCACCAGTGCCTTTCCATCCGAAGGTAAATCGGTGGTTGCCAGTAATCTCGCGGTCGCGCTAGCTCAGAACGGTGCCCGAGTCGCTCTCGTCAACGCCGATCTGCGTCGCCCCTCGTTGGAGCGCCTCTTCGATGTCCCCAATAGCGAGACCGGTCTTTCGCTCTACCTTGCAGGCGAGGCAGAGCTCGAACCCACCCAGATCAAGGACGTTCGTGGCCTCTGGATCTTGACCGCTGGGCCAATTCCAAACAATCCGGCCGAACTCTTGGGAAGCGAGAACTTCGCCCTCATGATTCAGACGCTGCGGGGCGAACTGGACTATGTCATTGTCGACTGTCCTCCTGTTCTCAGTGCCGCTGACCCTCTTGCCATTGCCAAACATGTCGACGGCTTTGTGGTTATCGTTGACTCAAGTACGACAGAGACTCCCGATCTCGTCCGGACCGAAGCCGAGATCACGGGGGCTGGCGGAACACTGGCAGGAGCGATCCTCAATCGTGATGGTCAGGACGCTGGCTCATGGCTCAACCGCGGCAAACACTCGTACTACCGGAATTGACTCATCCGAAAGTGAACCCAAGTAAATCCGTCTCGCTCAACCAGATCGCGAACAAGACTGGCTGGCTAGCTGACACTGACGCCACAGACGCGGACCATCTGGACCGTAGGTGACGACCAACCCGAAGCACGACCAAGTCTGGCATGCTCAGACCAGCGAGCACGAGATGAGGAACCACCAGCCAAGGTCGAGGGCCATTGCGTTCAGCCACCGCAATCCGATAGTTCATGAGCGAGTAGCACAGGGCATCAGAAGCAATTCGTTCCATGGAGCCTTGTGAATCTCGGCCTTGCTCAAAGCGATCGAGCTCGGGCTCAAGCAAGCCTTCTCGTCGAGACTTGGACCGGGCTCGAGCAAAGTCGATACTGAATCGCATCTTTGCCATCGACTCTCCGTTCAACGATCCACGATGTACCCGATAGCGCAGTAGAGGCTCTGGGATGTTCGCCAAGAGCGTGGTCTCGCTCATCCGCAACATCATGTCCCAGTCATCAATGAGCCGATAGGGCCAGTAGCCGCCAATCTCTTCAAGCAGATCGGTCCGCATCATCAGGGTCGGGTGAGAAAGCGCGTGCCTCCCTGCCATCAGAGCATCAACGATTTCCTCATGGTCGGTCGGTAGAGGGGTTACCCCGCCTGTTCGACACTCGCCCAAGGCCCAAGTGTAAGAACCAACCAACCCAATCTCGGGGTGCTGGTCCAGATACTGGACCTGCCGCTCAAATCTGGTTGGAATGGCCTCATCATCGGCATCCATCCTGGCTAACAACTCACCTGAGCAGTAGCTCAGTCCTTCATTGGCTGCTGCTGCAGTCCCGCCATTTTCTCGGGCAACAACCGTGACCCGCGGGTCAGCAAGACCCTGCAAGTATTCAAGTGTTTGATCGGTGGATCCGTCATCAACAATGACGAATTGAAAATCGACAAAAGTCTGGTTAAGAATCGACTCAACCGCCGAGCGGACATACGGCAGACCGTTATAGACCGTCATAAGAACGCTTAGCCGCGGCTCTCGTAGCGTCTCGACGGCAACGTCATTGACGAGTGCCTGAGTATGCGAGTTAAGATCCACCACCTGGCTAGGATACCTGCTTGGTCTGCACTCCGTACTTTGAACCGCTCCACCAGTGCCCCACATCCCCTGAATCAAGCCCTTCCGGGTGGATTCACCTATCCTAACCGGAGGCGAAGCACCAATCTGGTATCGTCCGGCGTGGTTCGCCGGAGAAGTACGAGGCTCTTGACTCCAGTCCGGCGAGGCCGATAGTAACTGATGCCCCAATTTCTCCGATCAGGCCGGAACGGCCGAGCTATCCTCCCCATCGGCCTAATGGTCATCTTTCTTGGGTTCCTAGTCAGCCGGGCCGGGGATCGGTCACTCGGGACAGGCTCGTCGGACCATCAAGGCCAACAGCCCAAGAGCTCTGAAGAACTCATACTGGGCCCAACTCTTGAAGAAGCCCCGTCAGCAACCACTGACATTCAGCCAGCGCTCTTGTCTGAAACAGACCCTTCGACCTTCTACGTGAGCGCAAACGGGAACGATTCTGCCGATGGGCAGGCGCCAGAGACAGCGTGGCTAAGCCTCGATCCTGCTCTTCGGCGATTATCAGCTGGACAAACCCTGTTTGTGATGAACGGCCGCTATGAACAACCACTGAGCCCCGGCCGAGGCGGCCACTTTCGACTCAGCCAATCCGGTACGGCCAGCGCCTGGATCCGGGTCGTCGCCATGACCGGCCACAACCCAGTCTTAGTCGGCACTGATGGCTCTGGTCTAGAGATCTCCGGTTCCTATATCGAAGTCAGCGGTCTGGAAATCGCCGGTCAGGGATACAGCACAAGCAACAACTTTGGCATGGGAATCGAGCTTGCTGACGGTGTCAACCTCATTGTCTCCAACAACAAGGTCCACGGATTTCCCCTTGGTGGGATCGCCGCCAACCGCTCCGCTGGAGTCCAGATATTCAACAATACCGTCTACCAAAACGGCTATTGGAATCCCGACCAGGGCAGCGGGATCTCCATCTGGCTACCGCAGAACCGCGGCCAGTCCTTTGACCAGGACGGCTACACCGACCGCATCTATGGAAACATCGTCTTCGCCAACGAAAACAAGGTCGCTGCCAACGGCAACGCCCAAGGTCAGATTACCGACGGCAATGGCATCATCATCGATTCCGGTCGGCAAACCGGCTACCAAGGACGCTTCCTGGTCATGAACAACATCTCCGTTGGCAACGGCGGCCGTGGCATCCATGTGTTTGATACCGATCATGTCGACATCATCCACAACACCACCTACCAGAATGGTTTCACCGCGGCATTGTGGCCAGGAGGAAGCGAACTCAGCGCCTACCGCGCCTCTGATGTCCGATTCCTCAACAATGTTGCGGTCGCCCTGCCAGGCAAGCTCCCTATCCTGGTTGGTGAAGCCAGCGCCATCGAATCAGCAGGAAACGTTCTAGTTGGCGGCGTTGCCAGCAGCATCGTTGATGAGTCAGATCAGGTTCTGGCTGACGGCCCAGTCTTCGTGAGCCCACATACTGATCCTCGCCAGGCCAATTTTGCCCTCAGCACAGATTCGAACCTGTTCGGCTCCGCCCTCGAACTGGACCTGCCAATCGGAACCGACTTCTACAATCGCTCCCGTGGCGGCAACACGGCTGAGCCGGGAGCAATCGAGTCCACGACGAAGCCGGTTGCTGCGACCACTCCGACCACTACAACGGCCCGGACACCGGACACCTCGAAGGCCCAACCGAATCCAAATTCCTCGCCAAGTACCGCTGGCCGAGCCGCAACGACTGTGGCAGGAGCATCAGCCGCAGGACAAACCAGCAGCACCGCCGTACCAGACGGTTCCGCAACATCGACATCAACAATTGCCAGTGGCCAGGTGGCGGACGGTAGTGCGAACCAAACTCCCGCAGGAAACTCAGACGAACTGTCGGGAGCAACGGCAGGTGGTACCAACCCTGAAGACTCTGCATCCGACTCCGAGGAGATAAGCGATGAGGCTTCCCAGACGTCGTCTAGCCAGCCAGAGTCATTGGCCTACGAGGACTCCAAGACGTCATCGGGTGGATCAACGAGTACCGGCCTGCTGCTCAGCTTGGGGGCTCTCTGCCTTGGTGCTGCGGGCGTGGCCGGTGTAAGCCGACTCAGAAACTAGGACGAGAATTGCCTTGACGCGCCGCCAGTTCACTCCGGTCCCCTACCACCAGCTGGGGATGCGCCGAAAGCCAACTGCCCCGGCAAACACTCCAAGCCCCTTGACAGAATGAGCAATGGCCTGGACCGCCGTTCCCTTGCGCCCAAGCGCCACGGCTCCAGCGGCAACAACTAGCCCTCCGACACCACGCGTCGAGCCGGTCAGGATCCTTTTCGGGATCACACGGAACCCGTGAACAAGACGCTCAGAGCGGGCAAAGTTCGCCGCCCCAACGAACTCTCGCCGCAGGATGAAGGAGAGTTCGGTTCGTTCCAACGGAACATCGGTATAGACCACGGCATTAGCCGCCCAAACGAAGTTCGCACCCGAGGCCAGTAGCCCATTGCATAAATGGGTGTCCTCCCCACCGGTGACATTGAAACGTTCGTCAAACGGACTCTCCGGTCCGACAACGGTCGAGGCGAGCAGCATCATATTGCTGGTGTAGCCACGGAACACAGGCTCTTGGTCGGCATAGTTTTCTGGCTCATCCAGCCCACCGTCGTGATACCACGACGGCACACCCGCAGGCAGCACCTCGTGGAGCGGACCAACAACACCGGTAGCCCCCGTTTGCTGCTGGGTGCTTAGCAAGCTCGCCAACCAGGATGGATCGGCGTACTCATCATCGTCGACGAAGATAATGAAAATGCTGGGGGGAGCATTCTTCACGCTCACATTGCGAGCATGAACTACACCCTGAGGAGCAGCTTTGTCCAAAACCAGTGCGACCGAAGGGTTCGTCTCACAGAACTCGCGGATCATGGAACTCGACGTGACCGTCGGGCTGTTGTCAGCGATGGAAAGGCAGATTGACGGTTCGGCCACGACTTCGAAGCGCTGAGCCAGAATCGACTCAAGCAGAACGAGCAGCTGATCTTCACGATGGAAGGTGGCAATACAGATTGTGACATCAAAGGGCTGCTGGTCCGCCTTGCCCAACAACTCCTCAAGGCGTTCAGACCTCCAGCAATTGTCATCCCGAACGTCATTCTCTCTATCACGAATGCTGGCCACGGTGTGGCGAGACTATCGCTCCATGTCCGGCATCCACAAAACCCCTTAGTCGTGTCTGAGCGAAGCTAGGACAGGAGCCCAGGGAAGGAGACCCTGACGCGCTACGATTTGCCGACTCGAAATGGACGACCACTTGGACGACGACGCCGACAAGGCCCCTGTCTCATCACATGAGACCAACGCCAGTGGAACCTTCGTCTTAACCATCGTAGGAAGCCTCGTACGATTTGGCTCAGCGTTAGTCTTCAACCTGGTCTTTGGAACAACGGGATTCGGACGCCTGGTTGTCGCCCGAACCTGGGGCGAAAGCATCGCTGCGCTTTCTGACCTGGGAGGTCGGGGCATCCTCAACCGACTCCTGCCTGCGATGGACAGCACCGGCCGAGCAACGGAGGCCCGGATGCTTCTGCGGCGCTACCGCCTTGGGACGATCCTTCGTGGATCGATTCTCGGTCTCGGAACCTACGGGTTACTCCGCGCCTTTGGCGAACCCGACAGGCTCCTGGTCTTCGGATTCGTACTCGCTCCCATCCTGGGAGCGATAGGTATCGAGAAAGCTGCTCTCCAAGCACGTGGCAGTCTGGCAACTGCCACCCTGATTGCCGATCTGATCCAGCCGGTAATCCTCCTCGTCCTCGTGGCGGCTCTGCCTCTCCTGGGTCAGGACAGTCCAGGCTCCGGGCTGCTCATGATTATCCTCAGTTCGTTGCTCGGATTGATGGCGCTGTACTCGGTCGCTGGCAAGCACGAGGCCCAGCCGGCGGCACAGGCAGCCGACACGACACCACAGTCAGCCGACACGACAACACAGTCAGCCGACACGACAACACAGTCAGCCGGCACGACTGGAACACTGGAGGTCAGCGAAGAGGGCCTGACACTGCCACTGTTCGTCACCCAGGCTGCTCTAGTGGTATCTGTTGGTTCACCGGTACTCATTGTCGACCGCATTGAGGGCCATGCGGCCGCCGCAGTGGTATCCATGGCCTTTCGGGTTGTATCTCTTGTGCAGAATCTCAATATGGCGGTCGAAGGGTCGGCTGCCCCCTTGCTTTCCAAACATCACTCGGCATCTGAAGATGGAAAGATTCAGGACGTGATTGACGAGAGCATCTCCTTAGCCCTTTTGCCAACAATCGGCTTGTCCATTGCTGCCCTTATTGGCAGCCCTCTTCTGCTCTGGTTCATGGGTCCTGAGTACCTCGCTGCTTGGGTTCCTCTTGGAATCCTTCTCCTTGGGGCCATAGCCAGCGCTGCCACCGGACCAAGCGGAGCGGTCTTGCTCATGACTGGCAAGGCCGGAGTATTCGCCTGGCTTCAAGCTCTGTCAACGTTGTTTCAAGTCGCTGCCGCAATCATCTTGACTCGGTACATCGGCTTGCCTGGCACGGCTATCGCCGTCTCCCTCAGCATCATTGGCATGAACCTCGCCCTAGGAATTGCAGCCCAGCGGTCTCGCGGGCTCTCCGTGCGCCCAGGTGCGCGACACCTTCGGTCGGGCGCACAAACACTAGGACGGAGACTCAGGCAGGCTCAGAGCGCACTCTCATCAAAGCTCAAAAGTTCTTAGTTCAGCGAAGAGGTCTGTTAGCTACCGGTGCCTTGGCGCAATGCTCCCGAGGTCTGAGCCAGGTACCGCAGGTCCCCGCGCAGACCCAGATTCTCCACATAGCTCGTATCCAGGTGCAGTCCAGAATTGAGGTCTCCCGATCCGCGAAGGTCAGACACCTGGAATGGGCCGGTCAGACCGGGGCGAACCCGGTGTCGTGGATGGCTCAGGAATTCAGCTGTCGCTACCGAAGCAAGTTCGGGTCGTGGACCAACCAACGACATGTCACCCCGCAGGATATTCACCAGCTGGGGCAGCTCATCCAGACTAAATTTGCGGACCATCCGTCCCAACTTGGTGTGGCGGGGATCATCACAGCTCTTATGAGTCAGCCGTCGATCGGCACCAACAAATGAGCAAGAGTCCTCGGTGTTTCGCCGGCAGCCGCGCATCGTTCGGAACTTGATCAGCCGGAAGGTGTCGCCGTTCTTGCCAACGCGATCTTGTCGAAGTACAACCCATGGACCAAGTGTCATGCGCAGACCAAGCCAAACAATGGCCAAGATTGGAGCTACCAACACCAAAACGGTGCTGGTCACCGCCAGGTCCAGCAGGCGTTTTCCAACGGAGCGATACAACAGGGCTGCCGGACGGAGTCGGTTATTCAATCCAGTAACACTACCAGCTCCAACTGGGGCAAGAACAGTTGCCCTCAAGTCACGATCGGTGATTGTTAACGAAACTGAGGACGGTTCTGGATCGCCACCTTGGGTCCCAGCCGTGTTGTGAATCATCGCTTGTGCCATATTCTCGGTCCTCGCCCCTTGTTCAGGTGATCGGAATACCGCCATTATTCGCATGCCATTCGCCTGTTGGAAAGGGAAGGTGAACATTTGCCTATCAAGGTTTCTAGATCGACCTAGCCAACCCCGGTGAGCTTGCTCATGGCAAGTCTGGAAATCCGTGTTGCTCCATCTATATTGAGTCTCCGGCTGGAGTCCACTAGCCATGATTGGGAGAGTGCGTTTGCATCGTTCTCAGATCACCATTGATCGAGTGAAACGGTCGGCGACACACCGACAGCTTCTTTGGAAACACCGAGATGCCGTCAACTGGACTGGCATCATCGAACATATCGAGCGTCTCGCCCCCACCCAATTGGGGATCGATATCTTTGACACCGTCTTGGTCAGGGCAGTGCTTGGTGATTCGGCGATGGAATCCCTGGTGGCCAGACGTGTCATCGCCGCCGGTCTTTGGACTGGCACCCCAGCCTCCTACCGACGGGCACGAGCCGAGGCTGTGCGGCAGAACCCGTCTGCGAACCTACACACATGGCTCACTGCCATGGTGCCTGCTGGCCTGAGCTCAGCAAACGATGCGTTGCAGGTCGAACTTCGGGCAGAGTCGGACCTTCTGAGGCCCGTGCCTGGAGCCCAGGATGCGCTCCGTCGCTTGCGTCAAGGCCGGCAGCTGATCTTTGTTTCAGATATGCACCACGATGGCCCGGCGCTCCGCTCAATTCTGCAGAGCCACCAGCTCATCGAGCCGGATGACCGCCTTGTTGTGTCCTGCGAACACAACGCTTCGAAATCCGATGGCACACTCTTCGAATTGGCGTTTGGCGCCGAGCACCGAGGCAACGGTGACGTGGCCTTCATTGGCAACAACCCATGGTCCGACGTGACCCAGGCCGCCGCCTCCGGCGCGACGCCGGTTCCGGCCGTGGGCGCCAACCCAACGCGCTATGAGACCGCAATGGCCAACAATGAGTCATCAGTCGGTCCAGTCATTGCCGCTGCTGCCAGAATCCATCGGTTGAACTCGCCCGGGTCAGTTGATCCGGACCCGACTTCCATCGTCGGTTCACAAGTGGCAGGCCAGGTGATGGCTGCCTTCGTTCTTTGGGTGCGACAGCAATGTGAAAGCAACGATATTAACCACCTTGAATTCCTCGCTCGAGATGGTGAGTTGCCGCTACGGGTCGCTCAGGCGATGCCCAATGACCATTGGTCTGATTTCTCCCTCAACTATCTGCATTGCGGACGACGGGCTTGGTCGCTGGCTGCCGCACCTCTGGTCGGTGTCGAAAAATGGATCGAATACGGCATCGGCGATTCTGAGGCCTTCTTGCTTCACTCGTCCAGCCATATCCCCTTCCGCTCAGTCCTTGCCCGCTGCCGCTTGCAGCCTGAGGACCTTCCTCGATCCCACCCCCTCCGCAACGCCGATCCTCAGCAAGCTCTCGGCCCAGGTGACGCAACCGAAAACTGGAAAGAGGTCCTTCGGTCTGGATCGCTGAACGCGCTCATCGAGAAGCGGGCAGCCGACTCTCTCAGACTCATCTTGCAGAGTCTTCGCCAGCGGAAGCTGCCACCAGAATCGATTGCCTTGGTCGATGTTGGCTGGCGGGGGCTACACGCCATGTTTACCGGCGCCATTGTCCGGGAAGTTACTGGTCAGGAGCCTCTCCACCTCCATTTCGGAGGAGACCAGGTTCTGCCAGAGATCGATAAGATCATCCAGATTCGTCGCTTCGCCTTCGATGACTCGGTCCGACCCCATCCCATTAGCGAACCAGTTTCGTGTTTGGAAACCTTCTTGGCATCAGGCAAGGCCCGTCTGCTTGGCTATGAGCCTTCACCCGATGGAACCGTTGGCGAAGTCTTCGAAGATGCTTCGTCACCGGTTGACACCGACTCACTTGGTCGGCTCTGGTCAGGCGCCATTGAATTGGCCACGCTTCTTCCACCAAGACATGACATGGACGATTGGTCCGACTCATCGCTGCCGCTCGGTGAGGAAGCTCGCGAGCTGCTCGCCATGTTCTGGGACAAGCCAAACAAGGTGGAAGCTACAGCCTTGAGCGGTCTACGCTTTGAGGGAGATGACGCTGGCGATTCGATTGGCCGAGTAGTCCGAGCCTATTCTCCGGGCGAGGTCTTTGGACGTGCCGAGGTTCCCCGCCAGTGGCGCCACGGATCTCTGTTAGCCACTCGTCAGCCATTTCAATCGTTCATGCGACTGTATTTCGTGGCCAAGGATGCCGCTGTATCAAGACGAGGTGTATCAAGACGAGGTTGACTTCTTCGCCAGCGTGTCGGTCCCAGGACCAACGCCGGGTGAAGTCGATGGTGAGCCAGCATCGGCCTCGGCCGCCATCTTGGCTGTCGCTCGGTCACGCAGGTCAATCACATCGGTACCAGCGATCTCGTCGGTGCCAGGCAGAATGATGTCCTTCTTGCGGTACACCCGTGACAAGATCGCACGGGCCGGAATCATGGCAGCGGTAACCACAACCTGTTCAACCGTTGCCATCAGGATCCGAATATCGAGTCCAACGGTCCAGTTCTCCACATAGTGAAGATCGAGCCGGCGATAGGCGGCGAAACTGGCGTTGCTACGAGCCTCGACCTGCCAGAGCCCAGTAATACCCGGGCGAACGTCGAAACGGCTGCGAAGCTCCTCGTCAAAGGCACGTTCTTCTTCATCCAGTGCAGGCCGTGGACCAACCAAGCTCATGTCGCCAATAATCACGTTGATCAGTTGGGGAAGTTCATCAATGGACAACTCTCGGATGATCCGTCCAACCTTGGTGATGCGAGGATCATGACTCACCTTGAACAGGGGTCCGTTGCGCTCGTTGGCATCGGCCAATTCGGCCTTCAGGTCCTCAGCATTGGTCACCATGGAGCGAAACTTCAGCATCCCAAATGGTTCGGCGTTACGCCCAGCGCGATGCTGGCGGAAAAAGATCGGTCCACGATCTTCCAGCTTTATTGCCAGGGCTGCGACCAGCATGACGGGGGATGCCACCAACAAAATCACACTGGCGCCAACCACATCAAGCACTCGCTTCAGCGTCATCTGTCCGGTGCCAAGCTTGCGAGTTCCCATGACCACCAGTGGCTCATGAGCAAGGCTGCGAACTTCAAATCGTCCTTCCCACAGACGGCTCACGCCAGTCGAAGTCTGAACATCAAATCCGGCCTTCAAAAGCCCGGTACTGATCTGGCGGAACTGGGCGGCACGAAAGCCGGTCGGGGTCACCAGAGCACCAGTGGCCTGGTGAATATGCATGAGCTCGACCAAGCGGTCAGTCGGGCCGATCCAGATATCGGCCAGGCCGTTCTCTTGGGCGACGGGCAGGTGGCCAACCACACCAACCAGATGGAGTCGTGTCTCTTGATGATCCAGAATCACGTCGGCAAGTTCGCGGGCTTCTTCGCCGGTCCCGACAATCAGGATCCGAGATGGCTCATGGTGTCCGGGAATGAGGTCGCCAAGATTTCGAAGCAAGCCACGAAAGATCATCAACAAGAAGGTGGCAATACCAACCCCCCAAACCAATTCCCACGCACCAATGTTCCAGTCCAAAAAGGCGTCAACAACAACCGAACCAGCGGCGCCACCAACGACGGACATCGAGACCCGGGAGATCTCTTCGGTCCGGGGCAAGGTTGGTTTGGTCTCATACAGATTGCTTCGCCCAAACAACAGCAGGGAGAAGACAACCGCCATGCCGACCAAGAGCCAAGAGTGCCCAGTAGAACGGACCGATGTTTCCGTGATGTTGGAAACAACAAACACACCTGCCCAGGTGGCAAAAAGCACCGAGGCGTCCATCAGTCGAGGAATGATGTCCCAACTACGTCGTCCAGAATTCAACAACCCCACCGCTTTTCCTTCTCTTCCGCTCAGACAAGACCATCACTTCGCCACGAAAAGTCTCGCTTCATTCTTCGCCCGCGGCAACCGCTTCCAAAGCTAGACCAACGCGCCCCGCGGCACAGGATCAGACTTTGGCTGTCACGCGATTGTCACAGAGGGTGGGCAAATCACCACGTTCTTGCCCGCGATCGGAAGCCATCACCTGACAGAACCCTGATGTTAGTCGGTCATTCCCCCTCTGGACGGCGTTAGCTCCTAGAATCTCGGATCTCCAACCTGAGGAAGCAGAATGAACCCCAATCGGCAGTTTTGGAAAGGCAAGAAGGTCTTCCTGACCGGGCATACAGGCTTCAAGGGAAGCTGGCTTTCCCTCTGGCTGCAGGACATGGGAGCCGAAGTCACTGGCTACTCACTCGCCCCACCAACCAATCCAAGCCTGTTTGAAACAGCAGACCTGACTTCGGGCATGCGCTCCATCGAAGCCGACATCCGCGACCTGCCGCGGATGACAACAGCTGTAGCTGAGGCCGAGCCCGACGTCGTCCTCCACCTCGCCGCCCAGCCCCTGGTTCGATACAGCTATGACAATCCAATCGAGACCTATGAAACCAACGTGATGGGGACGGCAAACCTTCTCGAGGCCGTACGTCGAAGTGGCAGCGCAAGATCGGTGGTTTGCATCACCACCGACAAGTGTTACGAAAATCGCGAGTGGGATTGGGGCTACCGCGAAAACGAAGCCATGGGTGGCCACGATCCGTACTCAAGCAGCAAGGGATGCGCAGAACTCCTCATCTCGGCCTACCGACGCTCCTACTTCGGTCCAGAATCACTTACCTCGTTGGCCAGCGCCCGCGCCGGCAACGTCATCGGCGGCGGCGACTGGGCCGGCGACCGCCTCATCCCGGACATCATGCGAGCCATGATGAATAACGAACCCGTCGTTATTCGTAATCCGAACTCCATCAGGCCCTGGCAACACGTCATCGAGCCCCTTTGCGGCTACCTGATTCTGGCCGAACGCCTCTTTACCCAGGACGCGAACGACACTTCACCCGACAGCGCACCGACCAGTACAGATATGGCCCAGGGCTGGAATTTTGGTCCCAAGGATGATGATGCCAAGCCTGTTGGCTGGATCGTTGACCGGGTCACCAAGGCATGGGGCGCGGGAGCCCGCTGGGAACTGGATGGAGGCGACCATCCTCATGAAGCCCAGTACCTCAAGCTCGATATCTCCAAGGCAGCCAACCGACTGGGATATAGCCCACGCCTGGACCTGGCCACAGCCCTTGAGTGGACAACACTCTGGTACAAGTCATTCCAAGAAGGCGCCGACATGAAGAGTCTGAGCAAGGATCAAATCTCCGAGTTCGAGAAGATGGGCAACACCAAATGAAGATCACCAAAACCCCTCTGCAAGGCGCCTACGTCTTTGACGTCGACCGTATTGAAGATGACCGCGGCTTCTTTGGCCGGGCCTGGTGCAAAAATGAGCTAGCCGAACATGGGCTCAATACTGACCTGGCTCAAGCCAACGTCGCCTTCAACAATACCAAGGGCACCCTTCGAGGTATGCATCGACAGCTTGCCCCTCACGCCGAAGTCAAGGTCGTTCGATGTAGCCGCGGTGCGGTTTTTGATGCCATTGTCGACCTACGCCCCGACTCCCCCACCTTCACCAACTGGTTTGGCCTGGAGCTATCAGCAGAGAATCACCTCTCGCTCTATGTCCCGAAGGGCTTTGGCCACGGCTATCTCACCCTGGAGGACAAGAGCGAGGTCCACTATCAGGTATCGGATTTCTATGCTCCAGGTCATGAAGCGGGATGCCGATGGAACGATCCAGCCTTTGGAATTGAGTGGCCCGACACTGGCGGCTACCTGATCTCCGACAAAGACCAAGCCTGGCCCGACTTCCAGCCAGACTTCACCCAACAACAGGCAAACTCATGATCCTTATCGATAGCGCGCTCGCAAAACGCCAAGAAGACAACAACCCGATCACCGTCGGCATCATCGGTGCGGGCTATATGGGCCGTGGCATCGCCATGCAAATCCTGACTGCGGTGCCGGGCATGCACCTGGCAGCTATCTCCAATCGCACGGTGTCCAAGGCCGAGAAAGCCTACGCCCAAGGCGGCGCAACCGAGATCAATCGTGTCAGTACCGTCGGCCAGCTGGAGGACAGTGTCAAGGCTGGCCAATTCGCCGTGACCGATGACCCGTTCCTGTTGTGTCAAGCCGACGGAATCGACGCCATCATCGAAGTAACTGGTGAGATCGAATTCGGTGCCCATGTTGTGATGTCAGCCATCAAGAACGGCAAGCACGTCATCTTGATGAACGCCGAACTTGATGCCACCGTCGGGCCCCTGTTGAAGAAGTACGCCGATGAGCAGGGCGTCATCTACACCAACGCCGACGGCGACCAGCCCGGCGTCATCATGAACCTGTTCCGCTATGTGCAGTCCATCGGACTCAAGCCGGTGCTGGCAGGAAACATGAAGGGCCTGCAAGATCCCTATCGCACTCCCGAAACCCAGAAGGCTTTCGCCGAGATGCACAACCAAGAACCACGCATGGTGACCTCCTTTGCCGACGGCTCCAAGATCTCGATGGAGATGGCCGTCGTTGCCAACGCCACGGGCTTTGGTGTTGGCACTCGCGGCATGTTCGGCTACCGGTGTGAAGAGGTTGACGAAGCGAAAACCATCTTCGACCTTGAGCCCTATCTTGGAGACTCTGCTCTTGGAGACTCGGCTGGGCCAGGCATTGTTGACTATGTGCTTGGCGCAAAGCCACCAGGTGGTGTGTTCGTCGTCGCCCATCAAGATGATCCGATCCAACGCCAGTACCTCCAGTACTACAAGCTCGGCGACGGACCGCTCTATGTCTTCTACACCCCCTTCCACATCTGCCACTTCGAAGCACCACTGACAGTGGCCCGGGCGGTACATTTCGGTGATGCCGCCATCGCCCCAACCGCAGGACCAGTGGTCGATGTGCTTACCGCCGCCAAGCACGACCTCAAGGCAGGCCAAACCCTGGACTACATCGGCGGCTTTGACACCTACGGCGTCGCCGAGAATTCTGCCATCTGTCTGGAACAAGAGCTCCTTCCCATGGGCTTAGCTGAAGGGTGCGTGCTCACCCGAGACATCGCCAAGGACCAGATCGTTTCTTACGCCGACGTCACCCTGCCCGAAGGCCGGCTCGCCGACCAGTTGCGGACCGAGCAGACGGCCACATTTTCCTAGCCGTCAGATTGGACAAGCTGGCAGCTCCTGGGCCTGTCGATCCGGTGCAGCTACCTGGTCTCGGCGTCGCTGGCGCGTAGTGATCGACCATGCTGGTCCTGGCCCCAGGCAATGCTGCCACCATCAAAGGCTCGCTTGGCTCGAATCTTGGCCACTACCTTAACCGCGACAAACAACCCGAGTCCTGGCCAGTTTGCGGGTTTCCGGGCAAGCTCGGCTAGCCAACTGCCTCCCGGGCTCTCCTCGGAGATCGAACGTCCCTCAGCCTCGGCCCAGGCAGCAAACTCCATCCGTCCTGCCTCACGACGAACCTCAACCTTGGCCACGTCTCGTAACCGACTAGGCAGGGTATGGCGAAACCAGCCAGCGGCTGTCTGCCGTTCTTGGGGCTTGAGGTGACATAGCGCTACCAAATCATCAGCAATCAGGCTTGGCCAGCCGCCAATTCTGGACTGGGCCTCCTCGGTCAAGCCATAGAACCCAGAGCCGATCAGTCCGGGCCCAAAGTACGGGGCCTGTTCCCAGATACGGGCATAGTGCCGCAAGGGCAGGCTTGCCGATTGTGGCTGAGCCAGGTCGATCCGCGGCGCCGAGCCCTCGACGCCGTCGCTGTTCAGCGATGTCAGAACTGAGTCGATGGCATCAGAGGAGATCACGATGTCGGCGTCCAAGTAGATTCGATTTCCCGGCTGGGTAGCACAACGGCCCAGTTCGAGAGCATTGGCCTTGGACCCAATCGGTGTATCAATCAGGCGAACATCCGGCCCATAGCGGGCGACAATGTCTGCCGTCTTGTCGGTGCAGCCATTGGCGACCACCACGATGTCCAGGTCTGAGACCTGACCGGTCGAGAGCTCACTAGCCAAGACCGCGTCGAGACAGGCGGCAATCGTTGCTTCCTCGTTGTGAGCGGGAATGATGACCGAAGTGAGATTCCCCGGTTCTGAAGCCGTCATATCTTCTTCGCCCGGGTCGGCGTTTGGATCTAGTCCCACGTCTTCCACGGCGCCTCATCGGCGGCCCACATCTCGTTCAATGCAGTGTATTCGCGGAAGGTGTCCATCCCCATCCAGAAACCCTCGTGTTCATACATGGAGAGCTTGCCGTCACGGGCCAGCTGTTGCAGGGGCTGGCTCTCGAGCATCTGCTCAGGATCTGACGGATCCAAGTAGTCCAGGAACTCCTTGCGGAAGGCAAAGAACCCACCAGACACCCAGCCAGTCGAGGAAGGCTTCTCGGCGAAATTCTCGACCACGCCATCGACACAGTGCAGCTCACCAAAACGTGACGTTGGGTGTACACCGGTCACCATGCCCAGGTTGTCCGAGTCGGCCAATTGCTGGAGTTCATCGCCAACATCAACGGGGCCAAGGCCATCGCCGTAGGTGAGCATGAAGTAGTCCTGATCCAACAGGTGAGCGATCTTGGGGATGCGACCGCCAGTGCCCGTGTTCAGCCCGGTGTCCACCAGCGAGACTTCGAAGTCTTCAATCTCCTGGCCATGAAAGTTGGGGCCGCCACCGCTGAGTTCCAGGGTGAAGTCCGACACGTTCTCGTGGTAGCGGAGGAAGTACTCCTTGATATTCCAGCCCTTGTAGCCAAGGCAGAGGATGAAGCGACGGAAACCGTGAGAGTGATAGCTCTTCATGATGTGCCAAAGGATTGGCTTGCCACCAATATCAATTAGTGGCTTGGGCAG